>NZ_JAVRCS010000013.1:36539-182062 GCF_034530635.1 Nostoc sp. EspVER01 | reverse complement strand
TCTCTACGAGAGGCTTCTCTTTCAGAGACGCTAACGCGAACGCCAACGGCTACGCTCAGTGACCGAGGAGCAGGGGAGCAGCACTTCGGCTACGCTCAGTGACCGAGGAGCAGGGGAGCAGCACTTCGGCTACGCTCAGTGACCGAGGAGCAGGGGAGCAGGGGAGCAGGGGAAGAATTCTAACTTCTAACTCCTAACTCCTAACTCCTAGTTCCCCACTCCCCTTCTTTAAACAAACTGTCAACATTGAACTTTAAAATAGAAAATTAGCCCTTATTATTAATAGTCCGGGCTTGAAGCTGATACTGACAGATAATAGCCAATAGCTAAATATTCGATAGCTGATAGCTCAAGATGGATCTTGGAGATTGCTACCGTTTACTAGGTTTAAGATCGGGAGCTTCTTTTGCTGACATCAAAGCGTCTTACCGACGACTGGCGCAGCAATATCATCCCGATATCAACCCAGATGACAACAAAGCCAAAGATAAGTTTATTGCCTTGACAGAGGCCTACAAACTCCTGCTGACGGTAGTACTACCAGAGGAAATTGGCGTACATTCAAGTCAGGTGTCAACGTCTGGAGGTGACGACGCCAAGGCAACGCAGCGGCAGAAAACACCAGTAACGACGGTGACAAGCCAAGAATCAGGGAAACCAAAGCCGCCGAATCTGTTGGAAATAGAAGAACGGCTGAAGTGGAAGACTTATGAGCAATTGCAGCGATTTTTGCAAGAAAGACGATTTCCGCAAGCGATCGCCCTGGCGGAAGCTTTAGCAGATCGTTTGTCAACAGATGCAGAAGTCCGTCAATGGTTGGCGATCGCTTATCAAATTTGGGGACGGGCGCTAATTTCTGAAAAACAACTACTCAAAGCCAGAATTTATCTGAAAAAAGCTTTGAAAACAGATCCTCATAATAAAAGTCTCTGGTATGAAGTCCAGCGCGATTTCCAGCGCTTGGAGCAAATTTTTTAAAGTTTACAAAATTTTAAATCTCGTTTCCAGGTCTAAGAAAGAAGTGCTTTTCGTTGCGGTTCTGCTGCTTAAATGGAAGGCGGAAGCCTTCTAAAAGCCATTCCCAGTCGAAGACTGGGAAGGAATTACGAATTACGAATTACCGCCATTTCCTCAACACTGCTCCCAAGACAGCAATTCCCTCAACAATCTTCTCGGTTGTTTGAAAGCTAAAAGCCAGCCTAATGGCATCATCTCCCTGTCCATTGGCATAGCAACGAGTCCCTGGCAGAAAACTGACGCCGTGTTCATTGGCAGCTCTGAGGAGTGCTTTGGCGCTGATATCTGGCGGCAATTTACACCAAACGAAAAAGCCACCACCTGGACGCAAAGCAACTACATCACTGGGAAACTCGTGAGCGATCGCTTCTAATAACAAATTACACTTATGCTTGTAGCACGCGATTAACTCCTGAATGTGATGATCTAGTTTGCCTGTAGCACAGTAGCGGCCAACCACATGGCTGACAAACGGCCCCACAGGCCCTTCACTTTTGAACATTGCCAACCGCTCAATAATTGCTGGATCGCCACAAGCCCAGCCTAGCCGAATACCAGGCGCAATGATTTTCGAGAAGGTATTCACATATAACACCCACCCCTCCTTGTCAAGGCTTGCTAAGGATGGCACAATTTCACCTTGGAAGCGCAAATCGCTGTAGGCATCGTCTTCCACCACCAACACACCATACTCAGCCGCTAACGCTACCAGCTTTTGGCGGCGAGATAACGGCATAGTAGTGCCTGTGGGATTATGAAAAGTAGGGATAGTGTAAATAAAACGGGGTCGAATACCCTGTTTTTTCAGGTCGCTTAAAGTTTCTTCTAACGCATCTACATCCATTCCCATCTCATCTACAGGAATGGTAATCAGGCGGGCGCCAGCCTGGACAAATCTACTAACTACTCCCAAGAAGGTTGGCCCTTCTACAATTACCACATCACCAGGTTCGACAAACACATCTGGTAGCAAGCCCAAAATCTGACCGGAACCGTAGCCAATAATTACGCGATCGCGACCGGCAGGAATTCCTTGAGCTTGCAAGCGGAGGATTATTTGTTCATAAAGTTGGGCTGAAGGTGGCCCGTAATTGAGAGCGATCGGAGCTTCTTCTGCCAGTACAGCCGCACTTGCAGCAGACAAGTCAGCATGGGGAAAGAGAATTGGGTCAGCCAGACCATAGGCAAAGCTGACGGTGATGATTTTGGTTAACTCAGTGCCGTAAGTTGGTGGTGTCAAATTTCTAGCTCTTTCGGCGAACAAATCAGCAATTTGGTAAGCAGAAGTGGTAGAAGCCATAAGCGATTAAAAATTGGGAGTCAGAATATGGAACACAAACAAAGGCAATTAGCAAAAAGTCATACGTATGTATTCTTTCTTATAACATCATGACAAGTATCGTAAATATTGATTGCTAGAACAAAATTACTATAGTGAAATTAAGTAACTTCAAATGGCAGCAGCTAATTCTCAGCTTAGGCTGCCTACTACTGATTATTGCCTGTCAAAGTTTATATCCCACTACTAACCCAGAAGTTAAACCTCTCAAGGTGGCTACAGACCCCACCTTTGTCCCTTTTGAATTTCAAACAGCTAGCGGGAACTTGGAAGGCTTTGATATTGATTTGATGAATGCGATTGCTAAAGTAGCAGGTTTTGCAGTCCAGTTTGAAAGTCTGCCCTTTGATGGCATGATCTCGACTTTGCAAGCCAAAAGAGTCGATGCAGCAATTAGTGGAATCACGATTACCGCCGAACGCCTGAAAACAATTGCTTTTTCACGACCTTATTTTAAAGCCGGACTTGCGATCGCTGTCCGCGAAGACAATCAAAATATTAAAGACTTCAATAGTCTCAAAGGTAAAAAAATTGCTGTCCAAATTGGTTCTACTGGGGCAGATTTTGCCAAAACCATCCCCAACGCCAAAATTAGTACTTTTAATTCTGGCCCAGAATTTTTCCAAGACTTGCTCAATGGCAACGTTGATGCTGTTGTTAGTGATGCTTTCGCGACTTTGTATGCGATTAAAAATGGCAAACTCAAAGGCATCAGAGTTGTTGCGGATTTGCTTACTCAAGAATACTACGGGATTGCTATGCCCAAGGATTCACCGCATTTGGATGCAATTAACAAAGGTATAGCAACTTTGCTATCCAATGGCACTTACAAGCAAATTTATCAAAAATGGTTTAAAGTTGAACCTCCACAATTGCCAGACTCTTGACAATTGGGCATTAGGCACAAGAGGCAGAGGGGCAGAGGGGAAAAATTTACTGCAACTTCTCCTCTACTCCCCTGCTCCTCGGTCACTGAGTTTACGGTGAGCGCAGTCGAACTGCGTAGCCGTTGGCGTTCGCGTTAGCGTCTCTGAAAGAGAAGCCTCTCGTAGAGAAGTGCTGCTCCCCTGCTCCATTTATAAGGAATTAGCTGCCAATATATGAAATATTTATATAATATGCGTCACAATTAATACTGCCACCAAAATTCATTGATAAACTACAATCTACTGTAGTCAGGGACAGCCAATTGTGGCACCTTGGATCTTAGTGGCTAGAAGCACCTTGGAACGAACGGGAATAAAGGAACTTCCACTATGCTGATTTGCCCTCAGTGTAAATTTGAAAACCCCAATAGCAACAAATTCTGTCAAAACTGTGGCACATCCCTGACTCACAAGGTCTGTCCTGAATGCAGTACCGATGATGTACCGGTGAATGCACTACGTTGTCATAACTGTGACACTGAATGTGGAACAGTGTTTTGGGCAATTATTGCTAAAGAAACTACTGGGGAAGCTTTGAGAGGAGAAGGGGATGTCGGAGATGTGGGAGGTGAAGGAGATGAGCAAGCAATACCCTCCTCATCTCCTGTATCTCCTAGTTCTCAAATTACATTAGGCTCCTATTTAGACTCCCAGGAGCGCTATCAATTATTAGATGCACTACCAACCCAAACGGAAACTGACATTATTACTGATTTAGGTGTCAGAGTTTTAGACTGCCAGCCGTATCAAATATCACCGATTGAGGCAATCCTAGAAAGTCAGGAATCAGATTTGCTAACACCATCAGTGGAAGCGAGTGAGATTCCTCGCCTTGCTAAACTTTATATTGCTTTACAATCCCAAGGTGAGCGGGGAATACCGTCGATTCACGACGCATGGCAGCAAGGTGATATACAGGTATTAATAATCGAAAACCGCTCGGATTGGCAGTATTTACTCGACCTGTGGCAAGAAGAAACAACCAGTTCGTTAAAAATTTTACACTGGTGTTATGAAATGACCCAACTTTGGGCAGTATTGGAACCAGTAAATTGTCGTCAAAGCCTTTTAGATTTGTCGAATTTGCGATTGGATGAAGACCAAACGTTGGCACTACAAAGGTTGTATGTGGAATCACCGAATTCTCAGCCCGCCACGGAGTCGCCAGAAGATGCCCAAAGCCAAACATCTGCCATTCCAGAGGAGCCGTTAACGATCCAAGCTTTGGGAAGAGTTTGGCAAGCACTATTTAGACAGTCGCAACGGACTCAATTTGGCTCCGTAGTCCAGATGTTGGGGGATTTAGAGGTAGGTAAGATTCAGACGATCGCCCAATTGCGATCGCGTTTGGAGGAAATTTCTATTGAACTGGAAGCATTAGGAACCGCAACTTTGCCCCCAATAAAGGAGAAAAATACTGCTGTGTCCACTACCCCGCAATCAGATGAGTTAGAAGATATCATTAGCAAAACTGATGATATGCCAACTGTGGTGCTGGCAATGCAGTTAAGTAGCTTAGAAGATGCAGGACGCACAGATGTGGGGCGTCAACGTCATCATAACGAAGACTACTTTGGCATTGAAACCAAAATTCATAAACTGGAGTTACCCAAAAGTCGAGTTTTAGAAGGGTATGGTTTGTATATTCTTTGTGATGGTATGGGTGGACATGCTGGCGGCGAGATAGCCAGCGAGTTAGCAGTCAACACCCTACGGCAATACTTTCAAGAACACTGGATTGCCAACCAGCTGCCAACAGAAGATAGCATTCGTGAGGCAGTGTATTTAGCTAATGAGGCGATTTACAAGCTCAATCAACAAGATGCCCGTTCTGGAGTTGGGCGTATGGGTACAACTTTAGTAATGCTTTTAATTCAAGATACTCAAGCAGCAGTCGCTCATGTGGGAGATAGCCGTCTCTATCGCCTGACGCGTAAGCAGGGGCTAGAACAAGTCACAGTAGATCACGAAGTTGGGCAACGGGAAATTAACCGAGGAGTGGAAGCAAGCATAGCTTACGCCCGTCCAGATGCCTACCAACTTACCCAAGCCTTGGGGCCTCGTGATGAAAACTCGATTAATCCCGACGTAGGCTTTTTTGACATCAACGAAGATACTCTTCTGCTGTTGGCATCGGATGGTCTATCAGATAATGATTTACTAGAAACTCATTGGCAGACGCACTTAGAACCCTTACTTAGTTCTGGCGCTAACTTAGAACGGGGTGTGACAGATTTAATTGATTTGGCAAATCAACACAACGGTCACGACAATATTACTGGTATACTTATTCGGGCAAAAGTACGCCCAAATCTAGAAAGTTAATCATAAATAAATGGGAATGGCGAAGAAGCAGGAGAGCAGGGGAGCAATACTGCTCGGTTAAAGGGAAAAGGGTAAGGGGAAAAGGATTGGAAGGCTCAATAATATATAAGGTATATAAGGTTTTTCCCCATTCCCCTTTCCCCTTTCCCCATTCCCCTTTCCCCATTCTCCAATCCCTAATCCATTTACCTTGTAGGTTGTATTGTGGTTAGTCTGACCCTGTTAGAACCGCAACAGAAAACGCCCCTCCAGCAGTGGAGCTTTGAGAACTCCTCCATAATTCGGATTGGTCGAGCGGCAGATAATCACGTTGTTTTAAATGATAGTTTAGTTTCGCGGCATCATCTAGAACTGAGAAAAGTCGGTGACGCTAGCAATGGCGATGCTTGGCAGCTGATTAGTCAGGGTACAAATGGGACTTTTCTCAACGGTATCCTTGTACTTCAGAGTCCGTTACCAGATAATTCTCTTTTGCAATTGGCACAGGGAGGCCCAATACTGCAATTCCAAATTCAGGAGGTAACAGTACTGGAAACTGGTTTGCGATCGCAGCAAATACAAGGGATAGAAGAAAACGCCGCCGAGACACTTTACTCAGCAAAAAACCCGGCAAATTCATCCTCCACTTGCACGCACGAAGGTAATTCCCCAAACAATCTATTTTGCATCCACTGCGGTCAACCTCTCTCAGTCCAACAGAGAATTCGCCATTATCAGGTGTTGCGAACTCTCGGACAAGGAGGTATGGGTACTACCTATCTCGCTTGGGATGAGGCTGGTCTGATTGCGGGTATGCCACAACTGCTGGTGTTGAAGCAAATGAATGCTGATATGCTGAAAATTGTCAAAGCTCAAGAGTTATTTGAACGAGAGGCGCATACTCTCAAATCCCTTAACCATCCTGGAATTCCCAAGTATTATGACTTCTTTGTAGAAGGCGGAAAAAAATACTTGGCAATGGAATTAATCCACGGACAAGATTTGGAGAAACGCGTCTATACCACTGGCCCAGTAATACCAAACCAAGCGATCGCTTGGATGATCCAAACCTGTGATATTCTGTACTACCTTCATAGCCAAGAGCCTCCACTAATTCACCGCGATATCAAACCCGCCAATTTAATGGTGCGAAGTTCAGAAAATCGTATAGTGGTGCTAGACTTTGGCGCAGTTAAAGAAATTGGCACAGCACCCGGTACTCGAATTGGTGCAGAAGGTTACTGCGCTCCTGAACAAGAACGAGGACAACCTTTGACTCAATCTGATTTGTATGCAATTGGGCCAACACTAATTTTTCTGCTCACAGGCGAAAACCCTTTCAAGTATTACCGCCAACGAGGGCGAAACTTCAGGTTTGATGTGGCAAAAGTTCCCACCATTAGTTCCCAATTAAGGGATGTTATTGATCGCGTTACAGAACCATTGCCACGCGATCGCTATCAAAATGCAAAGGAATTGGCTGCGGCTTTAGCTGCCTGTAAAGTTTAGAGAATCGGGAGTGTGTAGAGACGCGATTAATCACGTCTAGTAGTCCGCCGAGTCAACAATGCTTGGTTTTTAGTGAGCGCTTAAGCGCTAAAATCAAGGAATGAAGTCCTTACTACAAACTTATTCACCCATCAAAACTTTTGGGACAGAGTACTAGTGGTCTATCGCAAAAGTTTTAAGAGGTTAGTGGTGTTCAGCTCCCCGACTTCTTCAAGAAGTCGGGGAGCTAGCAGCCCCGCAAAATTAATGCGATGAACCACTAGGGAGTGGTGAATATTAAAAATTTCTATTCCCTATTCCCTACTCCTCATCCCAAGTTTCTACAGCTAGCAATTCACTAACTGGGTCTTGCATACTAAAGCCAAAGTCAAGCAGTTCTTGTTTCCAGTGCTGCCATTCATTACCATAGAGCAGAGCGATTTTCCAGATGCTATCGCTTGGCTTGATAATATTAGATTCTATGAGTGATTGCACGTTGCGTTGCAATTTCACCATTGGGTGAATCACTTGCTGAGTCATAACCTCGATTCAATTCTGATTTTGTGGGTAAATGCTTAATTAAAACTGCTTTCCATTCTGCAATTGTTGCCGGCCCGTAGAGTGGTGTAATTTGGTAAAGCTAGTCTTAACTTTTTAACTATACCATAACAAACTCTACTAAGTTACTGTTAAATTCGGTTTTGTACGGTAATTACCACCAGAAAATCCCAATTTTACCAAGCAGTCCTTAAACTTTTTGCAGAAGCCAGATAAAAGTTTCGGGAGAAGGAGTAAGGGATGTTTATCTTTCCCCTTTTTCCTTTAACCTTTGCCCCTTTTGTTTTTCCCCTTTAGGTCTACCTTTTTTCTGCAAGAGTGCAACACTACCTTTCGTAAGATATTTATTGTGAACGCCGATCAGAATAATTACTCCTCAAGGAAGTTCCACTAAGTAGTGTGACTGAGGACTACTGGAAAAATTCTGTTTGTTTAAATTAGAAAAAATATGCTTGCTTGTTGCAGTAGCTATAGGATACGAGCTAGTTTGAAAGTCTTTGACTGACAGGGAAATTGCAATTTAATAGAAATGTTTACTCTTTCTGTTGATTTAAATGTTATTTAGATTATCGCAAACATCTGGCTTTAGGCGAAAAAATTGCAAATCTTTATATAATTTTTATGTTTTGCTCAGAGAATAAGACCTCTTAGGGCGCAGGGTAGGGTTTTGCTTTGAGGTATAAGAGCGATTGGCGGTAAACTACGCATGGCAAAATTGGCAGTACAGCATAGTTTTACCATAAGGTTCTCTCGTCTTCAGAGTCAGTATTTGAAGTTTGTGTGAAAAATTTTTAGCGCGGATGTTAGTTTCTGTTGAACAGATGGGTATCCTCAGAACGGGAGGCTTGCTGATACCTAAGTATTTACCGCAGCAAGTATGTCAGGCATGGCTGGTTCGGACGAAGAATACCTAATTACCCGCAAAAAGCAGATTCAGCGGCGGCAAAAGATTGTCACGATAGTGTCGATGTTCTCGTTTTTTGGTTCTACGGTATTTGCAGTAATTCCGGCAATCCAACAGGCTACTCAACCAAAGCCAGCAACTGCGTCTGCTTCTCCTGAGTCAGGATTACAGCAACAGGCGCGGGGCTACGAGTTGGTTTTACAACGGGAACCAGAAAACCAACTTGCTTTAGAGAAGCTGTCTTTACTGCGGTTGCAATTGAAGGATGCGAAAGGTGCAATAGAGCTTTTAGAGAAGTTGGTGAAGTTACACCCTGATAGGCAGGATTATAAGACTGTTTTGGCGGATGTGAAAAAGAAAATGGGTGAGTAAGAGTTTTCCTTATTATCAAGCATTTATCGACGCGAAAGGATAGTAATTAAGAAGACAGGTGAATACAGCTTTAGAGTGTTGAGTATGTACCAAAAACGGTTACAGCAAGTTATTCATATTTTAATCATAAAAAATAATGAGCAGACACTTTATTTTATCTATTGATGATAAATATGAAATCAAGGTAAATTACTTTATCGAGAGCGAAGTAAATCATATTTTCAATACTTATGACTTTTTTAATATCCATAAAACTGAGCGGGCTTTCTATTTTCAATTATGTAAAAAAGAATCTGAGATAGTATTAGGTACAATACATTTTACAGAAGTTGCCTCTGATGTATTCAAAAGTCCAGCAAAAGGAACATTTGGAGGATTTGTAATTCAAGGAAATATAGATTTTAGTATTTATGAGCAGTTCATTAGAACTGTTGATGATTATTTATGGTGTATAGGTGCTACGAAAATAGAAGTTCTAATGCAACCTATGTGTCATAATCCATCTTTATTTTCTCTCACTTATAATATTTTGATAAGGCTGGGCTATTCAGTCGATAATCATGAGCTTAATTATAATTTAGTTGTGGATAATATATGCTTTTCGGCAAAAATTAATCATGGCAATAGAAAAAGGTTAAATAAATGTTTAAGAGAAGGTCTTATAGCCAAAGAACTTGATTATTCAGTTTATGAGCAAGCTTATTCTGTTATTTTAGAAAATAGGATAAGGCGAGGATTCATGTTTTCAATGAACTATGAACAAATTTTGCAAATGGTTAATATGTTTCCCGAAAAAATAAAATTATTTGGTGTATTTAAGAAAGAGACAATTGTATGTAGCAGTATATGTGTGGTAATTAATCCTTTAATACTTTATGTTTATGCTTGGGGTGATATAGATAATATGCAAAATTATAGCCCAATAACACTTCTAGCTAATTATATATATGAATATGCTCAAAAAAAAGCTTTTCAACTCCTTGATCTTGGTACATCAACAATTTTGGGAGAACCCAATGTTGGGTTGATGCAATTCAAAAAAAATCTAGGATGTCAAGAGTCTCTTAAATTATCTTTTTCAAAATATTCTAAAATTAATAATTAAAGAGAATCAATAAAAATATGGAAATTAGAAATCTAAAAAAATACTACGAAGATTATCTTCGCCTTCCTTTTGAAGAGATCCAAATCTCTTATAGAAGAAAGAAAATACTGGAATGTTTGGTGACATATAAGGCTCAAAAAATATGTGAAATTGGTTGCGGTTTAGATCCTTTGTTTAACTATATAAGCAGCTTTGAAAGCATACACATTGTTGAACCGATATTGGAATTTTATGACAATGCTTGTGTGATGGCTAAGAGTAAAAGTAATATCACAGTACATTTAGGCAAATTAGAAGATAACATTGCTTCTCTTTCCAAAGAGAAATTTGATTATATTGTTATGAGTAGTCTTTTACATGAAGTTGAAAATCCAGAAGAGTTATTAAGGTCTGTTCATCAAATAAGTTCCGCTAATACTGTAATCCATATTAATGTTCCAAATGCAAAATCCTTTCACCGCATATTAGCTTACGAAATGGGTCTAATAAGTAATATTTTTGAGAAATCTGCTACCCAAAATAAAATGCAGCAATTTAAAACTTTTGATTTGGAAAGCTTAAAATCTTTTGTAATGAGTCATGGCTTCTCTATAATTGAATCTGGATCTTACTTTGTTAAGCCTTTTACTCATGAGCAAATGCAAAAAATGTATACTCAGAATATTCTTACAAAAGAAATTTTGAATGGATTGTATTTGATGGTTAAATATATGCCAGAAATGGGTTCTGAAATTTTTGTTAATATTAAAGTAAATAAATAATGGAAAGACAAGCTACAATCATAGGAAATAATGTTTCTAGTCTAGTAGCTGCAATTGCCTTAGCAGATCAAGATTGGAAAGTAAAGATAATAAATCCGTTATCTAGTTGGGGCGGGCATTTTGGTGGTTTAACGTTTCACAATGAACGTTTTGATTGTGGCATGACGTTTTTTGAGTTCGATTCGTTTCATCAGTATCAATCTGATGAGGTTTTGAATTATAATCCCAATTTACGAAATGATTCTGGAAGATTTACTTCTTTAATAAAAAATTATGTAAGTGATTTAATAATAACAAAAGTAGTTCCTCAACCTAAAATGTTTTTTAATGGGGAAATATTTGGTGATTTGATGATTTCTAATAACCTAAGTGTTTTTCAAAAGCTTAGTGTTGGAATTAAAGAAGCTATTCAAAAAGAACTGTTAGAAATAACAATAAATCCTAATACTTCACTTCATGCTAAGAATAAACTTAAAAATAATTTATTTTTTACTAAAAACTTTAACGCAATATCGCTGGCAAATCAAGGCACAACTTTTCACAATCTTTTTATTGAATCTTTTTGTAAAAAAGTCATATATAAAAATACTGCGGATTTTTTAGGAATTTACCATAGAGGTGTATGGCTACCACTTTACTATCCTGAAACTATCTTATCTCAGTTTGAAATAGCGCCACAAATTTTAAAATATACAGAATTTTATTATCCATACGAGGGATATGCGGGTACTTTTGTTAATGCTTTATTAATGAAAGCTAAGGATAATACTAGAATTAATATTGAAAATACAACTATAAAATCTCTCATTTTTAATGGTTGTTATCAATTACAGTTAGCTAACGATCATTTTGTTGAGACTAATAATCTTGTGTGGGGCTTAGACCTATTTCCACTTATCAAATTTATTCAAGAAAATCAGCAGCCATTAACTTATGACAAAGCATCTATAAGCATTTGTTTTATAGGGATTTTAAGTAATATGATAAATAGGGAATTTAGCACCTTATTTATTTTGGATAAAGAATTTATTTCTTATAGAGTAACTAATCAAAATATATGTTCCCAAAGCAGTTTGCATCTCACTAAAATAGTAGTAGAGTTTAATACTGATTTTGCAACATCAATAGGAGTTATAAATGAAGCACAAATCAAAACTAGAATAGAATCTGAATTAATTAAATTACATATTATAGAATCAAATACTGATATTCAGTATTTTTATTGTAAGCACTGGAAAGATTCGTTAATGATTCCCAGCCAAAATAGTTATGAGTGCTTCAATACCGATAAATCTATGGTATTAAGAAAATTTCCTAATATTAAACTTATCGGAAATGGCTCTGGTTTTATGTCGTCATCTTTAAATGATCAAATAATCCAGGGCTTACAGGTTGCTAAACAAATGGAGATTTAAAAAATGGGAATATCAAAAGAAGAACTAAATAAAATTGCCTTAGATTACCATACGAATGAAAACATTACAGACAAGCACATAGAAGATTTGGGTCAGATATATACTATTGAGTGGGTTAAAAAACACCTTAAAGGTAAAACACAAATTCTCGAATTAGGGTATGGTGAAGGTATTTTTACGAATGCTTTAGTACATGATAATTATAACGTGACCCTAGTTGAAGGATCTTCTGTTCTAATAGATAAAGCGAAAGAAAAATTTGGTAAAAAAGTTGATTGTGTTCATTGCTTATTTGAAGACTACGTGCCAGTCAAAAAATTCGACGCAATTCTAGCACTGCATGTTTTAGAACATATTGATCAACCTAGAGTTTTATTAAAGCAAATGAAACAATGGCTCAAAGATGATGGTGTAATCATAGCTATTGTACCCAATAAAAATTCTATTCATAGGAAATTAGCTGTAATCATGGGTTTACAACCCGCATTAGATACTTTAAGTCAAAGAGACTTATTGGTGGGACATCAGAGAGTATATTCTCTGGAAACGCTTGAAGCAGATATAAAAGCTATCGATTATCATGTGGTAGATTCAACAGGTTTTTTTCTGAAAGTTCTACCAAATTCTATGATGCTTGAATATTCTCAAGATTTATTGAGGGCATTAAATGAAGTATCCACTAGTATTCCCAAAGATTTATTAGCTAATATCGGCGTAGTAGCACAAATTCAAAATAAATAATTATCAACATCATGAATATATCCAGATGAACGCAAGAACTAAAGCTTTTAAATGATTAACCTAGCATCATGAGTATTGAACAGTGTCGTATTATTCATCTTCCAAAGGTACAAGATCCGCGAGGTAATTTAACATTTATAGAAGGTAACAAGCATGTTCCTTTTGATCTCAAGAGAGTTTATTATCTCTACGATGTTCCTGGAGGAGCAGAGAGAGGCGGACACGCTCATAAACAATTACAGCAGCTAATCATTGCTATGTCTGGTAGTTTTGATGTGGTTTTAGATGATGGACATGGCAAATGGCGTTTTCCTTTAAATCGTTCTTACTACGGTCTTTATATCAGTTCTATGGTTTGGCGAGAACTAGATAATTTTTCATCGGGTTCTGTTTGTATGGTTTTAGCATCTACCTACTACGATGAATCTGACTACTATCGTAATTATGATGAATTTATTAAAGCTGTAAGGAGCATAGACAATGGAAGTTCCATTTCTTGATTTAAAAGCTCCTTATTTGGAATTAAAAGAAGAACTCAATGCAGCCTATCAGCGCGTTATTGAGTCTGGTTGGTATATTCTTGGTCAAGAAGTAGAAGCTTTTGAACAAGAATTTGCTGCTTATTGTGAGGTTAAATATTGTATTGGGGTAGGTAATGGATTAGAAAGCTTGCATTTAATTTTACGAGCTTTGGAAATAGGTGCAGGCGATGAGGTAATTGTTCCAGCTAATACTTATATTGCCACTTGGCTAGCAGTTTCTTATGCAGGAGCAACACCAGTAGCAGTTGAACCAGATATCAATACTTATAATATTGACCATAAGAAAATAGAAGCAGCTATTACTTCCAAAACAAAAGCAATCATAGCAGTTCATCTCTATGGTCAGCCAGCAGATATGGATTTTATCAATGAAATTGCTAGTAGACATAATCTTAAGGTTATTGAAGATGCGGCTCAAGCACATGGCGCACGTTATAAAAATCGTCGAGTTGGTAGTTTAGGAGATGCAGCAGGGTTCAGTTTTTATCCTGGTAAAAATTTAGGAGCTTTTGGTGATGGGGGAGCAGTTACTACCAACGATGCTAACTTAGCTGATAAAATTCGTCTGCTCCGTAACTATGGCTCTCGCGTTAAGTATGAGAATGAAGTCAAAGGATTTAATTCACGATTGGATGAATTACAGGCTGCTTTTTTGAGAGTGAAGCTTACGAAATTAGATGAATGGAATGAACGACGCAAACAAATAGCCATATACTATCTAAAATCATTGCAAGAAGTTGTAGATTTAAAATTACCCTATGTATCAGAATGGGCTGAACCAGTATGGCATTTATTTGTCATCACTCATCCTCAAAGAGACAATCTGAAAAATCATTTAGATACTTCTGGCATTGGTAGTTTAATTCATTATCCTATTCCTCCTCATTTGTCTAAAGCTTACATTGACAATGAATGGACTAGAGGGGTACTACCAATTACAGAAAATATATCAACAAGGATCATTAGTTTACCTATGGGATCTCATATTTCTAATAAACTCTTAGACAGAGTAATAGAAGTATTACAAAAATGGGCTTTATCAGGTAAATCATAAATCAGTAAGTACCCAGTTTTGAAAGAAATATAATTATTTGGCGTCAAAAAGCCTACTATCTGGTTGATCTAAAAAAAACGAACTGCCAAAATTGGATATTACCGTAAATTAATGCATTTATAATGATTTTATTTATTAATTATTGTAGGTATACAAAGGAAATAATACTATGTCATTAGCAGAGTTTGAATCAGAAATATTAAAAACTATAGATGCAGGTGATTTGAATTCTGCTCTAAATCTAATTATTCACTTTGCTCATAAGATAGCCTATGGGAAAGCAAGTGTAATTACGATAACTAATGTCTTTGGATCAGTTATTTTAGATCAATTATGTCAACGCATTGGTAGCAAACTTCTTAAAATTCAAAAATCTTTTTTAGAAAATCAATATAATCCAGATGATGAACTTATTATATACATAGCTACTCAACTATATAAAACTGGAGGACACACTGCCGTTATTGAGGATTTGATAAAAGCTCGGCCAGAGAAGAAACATTTAATTCTGATTACTGATACCTTTAATTCAACTGATCGTCCAGCAGTTGAAGATAGATTAAGATCCTTGAATGTGCAGATTCTCTGGGCAACAAACGGCACATCTATAGACAAGTTGAGGTGGCTTCAGCAAGCTTTAATAGCCAATCTTTCCAATCAAGTATTTCTATTTAATCATCCACAGGATGCTGTAGCAGTAGCGGCAGTACAGCCAAATTTAACACCAAACTTAATTTTTTATCATCATGCTGGTCATCTTCTTTGTCTTGGTGTATATCTTTCCTATGCACAACATATAGATAGTGACCCCGGTTCTTTCTATAACTGTCGTCATAATTTAGGAATTTCCAACAATATTTATCTTCCGTTAGTGGTTGATAATATTCCTGATAGGCATTCCTCTTCTTTTGTTTCAAACGGTCAACTAAGAACTTGTTCTTCTGGTAGTGAAAATAAGTTTAAAGAAATTCCTTATTTATATTCTTATATTCATGAAGTACCTAAAATAATTGCATCTACTGGTGGATTTCATATACATATTGGAGATTTATCACAGCATACGCTTAGTGTTATAGAAAGAGGACTTGGGGAATTTAGAATTAGTTTAGAAAGATTTATTCACATTCCCTGGGTTAAAAGTTTAGGGAGAGCAATGTCCGAACATAAAATTGATATATATTTAGAGTCATTTCCTTTAGGAGGTGGTCGTGCAGGTATTGAGGTTATGGCATCTGGTACACCAATTGTAGTTCATAATAATTATCGCTCTCGCCAACTTTGTAGTACGGATCTTGCTTATCCAGAAGCTTTTCGCTGGCAAACACCTGACGAACTTTATAGATACCTAAGAAATATTAGCTCTGAAGCGTTAAAGACAGAATCTGTTTATTCGAGAATACATTATCAAAAAAACCATATACCCCAAATATTACCAAAATTACTAAAAAAAATTGAATTAAGGCAAACAACGCCTATCCCAGATGAGCTTAAGCCATACTACAAAAATGATTTACAATCATTTTTTGATAAGTTTTTTGCTATTACAAACCCTTCTGTAATTGAAGATATTTTATCTTTAGGCATACAAAACAATCAACCGACACAAACAAACTATCAAAATAAACAACACTACCTAATTGAAAAAAATATTAGAACTAAAGTAGAACAAGAAATAAGGAATGAATCACCTCTTGTTAGTATTTGTATACCTACTTATAATGGTGAAGATTTTATTGTAGAAGCTATCAATAGTGTTTTAAAGCAAACTTATCCAAATATAGAAATCATCATATCTGATGATAATTCTCGTGATGATACTGTTAATGTTGCTAATTCATTCAAACAAGAATCATCTTTTGAATTCTCAATTCTTCAACATAGCCAATATGGACTAGCTCAAAATTGGAACTTTTGTATTTCCCAAGCTAAAGGTAAATATATAAAATTTTTATTTCAAGATGATTTACTAGAGTCAACTGCTATTGAAGAAATGGTGAATTTAGCTGAGCAAGATGAAGAGATAGGTTTGGTTTTTTCGCCGCGAACACTCTTCACTAATATTGGTCATACCGTTTATGATTCAAACTTTTTAATGCATCACGAAGCTAAAGATGTACATAAAGCTTGGTCAAAATTAAAAACAATTCAATCAGGACAGGAACTTTTGCTAGATCCACATATACTTGACAATCCAATCAATAAAATTGGAGAGCCAAGCACAGTCATGATTAGAAAAAATGTTTTTGAAAAAGTAGGATTATTTAATTCTGAATTTTGTCAACTTGTAGATTTGGAAATGTGGCTCAGAATTATGAGCCAATACAAAATTGGTTTTGTTAATAAGATTTTATCTCACTTTAGGATACATCCACAACAACAGACTCGTAGAAATGCTGCTTTAAAGGATGCTATTTTATTAGATTATCAAAAGCTTTTTAAGACAATTTACAGCGATACACGATATCCTCAAGCAACGAGGCAACAAGCTCTTTATAGATACGCAACTTTGAGTGAACAAAATGCAGAATTGCATCAGTTGCGAAAACAAATAACAGAAGAATGTCTAAATGCTTCAGATGAGCAGATAACAGATATGTATCTGGGTCTGTTAGGTAAAACACATAAGATGTTAGTGAATAGTAGCATCAAATATGAAAGCCTGGCTAATGAAGAACAGATTTTTGTTAATAATATCGTTACAACTATATCTCAAGGTTTTGAACAGCCAAAAGCAATTCAGAGTTTACTCGCAGCTATGCTGTATTGCCGTGCTGACCAGTTACCATTACAGTGTGACCTCTCTCACATACCCCATTGGTTAGTTCAGGACTATTTACAATTCCTATTTTCTTCCCCAGTTCACTTTCAAGAACCGGGTGAGGCAGATAATTACTATTACTTTATGCAAGGATGGATTAATTATTTACACACATCAATATTACAAAATTCTGATTCTCAATCGTGGGATACAATACTTAATAATTTTGTGTCCATTTCTAATTTTATTGCCCTATATTTTAATGATCATAATCTTAAAGATATCTATGTTAAACGTGCAGGAATTATAGAATATTTACTAAAAGTTAAGGGTTATAAGGTAGATTACGAGTTTGTTGATAGACCTATAACCAGAAAAAAAATACGCTTGGGTGTCCTGGCTGCACATTTTCTACCTGGTTCTGAAACATTTGCTTACCTGCCTGTTTATGAGTATATCAGTAGAGATTTTGAAGTAATTTTGTACTCTCTTAATCAAACTGGTCATAAACTAGAGCAATATTGTCAAAGCTGTGCTAACTCTTTTAAACTACTGCCACAAGATTTAGTAGAACAGGTAAATATTATTCGTGCTGATGATCTCGATATATTATTTATTGCTACCAATGTGACGGCAGTAACAAATCAAATTTGCCTTTTATCAATGCATCGGTTAGCCAGAATACAAATTACAAGTGGCGGATCTGTGGTAACAACAGGAATGCGGCATATAGATTATTACATTTCTGGTACTCTAACCGATCCATCAGCAACGGCAGAACAGCAATATCAAGAAAAGTTGGTGAAACTTGAAGGGTCTGCTCATTGCTTTAGTTATGGTAATGAGGAAGAAAATGTAATTGTCAAAGTCGATCGAGAAAGTTTGGGTATATCCGAAGAAACAGTTATTTTTATCTCTGGTGCTAACTTCTTTAAAATCATCCCGGAACTAATTAATACTTGGGCAAAAATAATTTCTGGAGTTCCTAACTCTGTTTTAGTGCTTCTGCCATTTGGCCCAAATTGGTCAAACAATTATCCTAAGAAAGCTTTTGTAAATCACTTAATGAAAGTGTTTTCAAAGCATGGAATATCGGCAGAAAAATTAATAGTTTTAGATCCTCAGCCCGTGCCAAACCGCCAAGAAGTTAAAGAATACTTCAAAATTGCCGATATTTATCTAGATTCTTTTCCATTTTCTGGAACAACTTCTTTAATAGAACCACTACAGGTTAATTTACCAGTAATTGCTAGACTGGGAACTAGTTTTCGCTCTACAATGGGGGCTGCAATGGTGCAGACATTAGATATACCTGATTTAGTCGCAGATAGTGAAGAGTCTTATATACAATTAGCGATCGCACTCGGTAATAACCCTAAATTACGCCAACAAAAGAGCGCCGAAATCAAGGCAAAAATGCAAGCTAATCCTAGTTTTCTAGATAGTCGCTCTTACTCAGATAAAATAGGTAGTCTCTTCCAAGAACTATTTAGTAAATATCTTGCAGATACTCTGAGTCAAAATTTCCGCTTAGGAGATATTAACCTAATTATTTTTCCAGATTGGTTACAGCCAGAAGACTTACTATATCAAGATTTAGCAAGTGTCATTTCTACTCTCACTACTCACCCAGATAAAAGTAACTTAACTCTCCTGATAGATACTCAAAATATTTCTGAAGAAGAAGCCGATATGCTTTTATCGTCTTTGACCATGAATTTGCTCATGGAAGATGATGTCGATATAACTGAGGGACCAGAAATTTCTCTGCTTAGTAAGATGAGTGATACACAATGGAAAACTCTTTTGCCTAGAATTCAGACTCGAATTGCTTTAGCAACAGATAATCAACAGGCGATCGCACAAGCTAAAGCAGAAACTCTTCTATCCTGCGATGTAGATAGCTTGAGCGCATCTTAAGAAGCGCTTTATAAATAAGTTTGTAGTAAGCACTTCAGTGCTTACTACAAACTTTTCATTATTAGCTTAGACATTGTACTAGCTTTTATTAATATTGAATTTGAGGGTTAAAACCCTCACTAAAAGCTTATTTACCCTCAATATACCTTTGCCACATCTGCTCGTAAGCCTTTTCCATCTCACGGGTAAACTGTTTGCCATTCCACAACGGGGCTGTTTGTCGAGATGCTTTCAATTTCAAAGCCACCTGCTGACGTAAAGCCTCATCTTTCCCCAAACGCACACCCCATTCTATATACTCTTCATCAGTCCAGGCAATACCTTCTGTGATACCCGCATTCATCATCATAGTGTAGCTGTTACGTGCTGCAAATTGTTCACCAACTCTTGTCACTAAAGGGATACCCATCCACAATGTTTCTAAGGTTGTTGTCGCTCCGTTGTAGGGAAATGTATCTAATACAATATCAGCAATGCCTAAATTAGCACGATGAACCGATCCTAAATAAACTTGTGGTAGAAATCGTAACCGAGAACAATCTACACCTTCTTCTTCAGCAATTTGGTAAAAGAAGCGTTTAATTGTTTCCTCCTCACCAAGTCCCTTAATCAAAAAGTAGCTGTTAGGTACTTGTTTAATAATTTGCATTTGCCACTTTGTTGTTTCTGGATGGCGTTTATATCCTCTTTGGGCGCTGAGATATACAACAGCATCCATAGGGATATCCAAGTCATCGCGGCGGAGAGTTGGTACGCCAACTTCAAAACCATCTACTGCTATGTAAGTTTGAGGTAATCGCCAGATTTTCTCTGTATAGTAATTTTGTGCATCATCTGGCAGTACATAAGGATCTGCGATGAAGTAATCAATTGCAGGTATCCCTGATGCATCCCACCCCAGCCAAGTAACTTGAATTGGGGCTGGTTTGAGTGCCATAACTTCACTAGTAATATCTAAAGTAATGCTATCAAGATCAACTAAAATATCAATTTCATCTTGATATATCTGGTCAGCAATTTCTAGACCTTCCATGCCTAATATGTGAGCTGTTCCTGCCTGATTTAGATACCACTCTTGGAGATAGTCGTTTACTAATTTGTAGTTAACAAAATAAGTATGAATATCAAATTTATCTCGATTATGATGCTGAAATAGCCAGCGAGCTAGCCAACCAACAGAATGATTCCTTAAAGCGTAAGATAGATAACCAACTTTTAATTTTTTTGAATGAGCAGTTAAAGAGGAATGATTAATAATTTGGCGATCGTAGTTTTTTCCTTTTGATTTGGCAAGAGCTTGAAGATCGTGATTAAAAATTTCAGCTACTTTATTATGAATAGCTCGGAATTCAGCAGGAGTATCTTTAATGTGAGGTATCGCAAAAGATGGTGTAAGCAATCGTAATATTCTTGCTTCTTCTAAAGCAATTGGTTTGGCTTGAATAAACTTTTGATATACAGTTTCTAACTCTTGGCAAGTTGTGCATATCTCTTGCCAATATCCCCCTGCTGACATTAAACCCCTTAACAGCAAATGGAGTGCAAAAATTTTATCAGCCAAGCCTTCTGATAAGGAATAACACAACTTAGCTGTCTCTATCCCCTGAGAATAATTACGAGCATCTTGATAAAAAGTTGCTAAGTGTCGCAAAACTTCTACATTATTTGGCTCCAATCGTAAATATAATTCTAGCAAGGATGCTGCTAGTACAGGCTGCCGCAAAGTATGACCAATTTGCATAGCGGCAGGAAGGAGTATAGAGAAGCATTGATGAGTATCAGAAAAATAAGGAAGGCTAGCTTCTATTAAATTTAGATTAATTGGATGTAAAGGAACAGTAGCTAAAAATTCTTGTAAAACTTCGATTAATAATTCGATATCTATTTCTAAATCTTCTTTTGATTTTAAGTTTTCAATTAAGCCCCGCTCATTTAATTCATCAATTTGTTCCAAATTTTGCAGTTTAATAGAAAGTAAAAGAATTTTAAGCAAATTATTTGTACAACTTGGAATAATTTCCTGCATGTGCTGGCGAATTAACCAAGCTAGAGAATATTCTGCCAGCATTTCCCGCCTTTCAGCTTCTATTTGCAAAAATTGAAATAGCTCATTTGTCCAAATTTGTACCTGTTCTTCATCTGCCTCGGTCATTGGCAGCATCCAAGTCATTTGAGCTTCTGCTTCCTGCCCTTGTAATAGCAATAGTTGTCCTAAATGCCAATAATAGGAAATAGTATTTGGATCTATCGCTATTGCTTGTTCATATAATTTTGCTGCTTCCACATAATTTTCTTGAAGTAAATATTGTTCAGCCTGATTTTGCCAGTTAGTTATATACATCGATAATCATTGTGATTATTATGAAAAAATGGATGGTTACATAACAGAAACAAAGTGGATAGAAGAATCTACCCACTTGGAAAAGTCTCTAATTTAGCTCAATACAAACTACATGAAGAATTAATTTTGGTATACAGCAGCTTAGACAAATCATATCGTCATGTAGTCAGTCCCTTCTCTACTTATTTCAAAGCACTGTAATTTGAAGGACAAGTACTCACGTTACTGAAAGTATCTGTACCATCTGCACCAGTGTTAACTCTTGCTGCGTTGGCTTCACACAAAATAGCTACAGTAGTAGCTTCGCTGGTACCAGTTTGAGTTACCACACCTACACCACCGATATAAGTTTTGAGAGGCGCGGCAGCAACAACTGTTTGTGCTTGGTTGGTTACTATGCTACTATTTGTGCCGCCACCACCAATTGCGTATTTGTAATTTGTAGTTTGTGTTGCAACACCAAGACCTAAGGCAGCAAAATTACTACCAGCCGCAAATTCATTTTTTTCTAAGTAATAAGCTTGTTGAGCGCGGTTCATGGAACCTACGTAGGTTTTTGCTTCCGACTGCTTGGCTTTGTTAGCTTGGTTCAAGAAAGAAGGTAGAGCGATCGCAGACAAAATACCGATGATGATAATTACTACTAGTAATTCAATAAGTGTAAAACCCTCATTTTCATTCTTTTTGTTGAGGATGTGTTGGAGAAACTTGGCTTTTAATTCGGTTTTCATAAGTGTTTTCCTGGGGTAGGAAGTGCTTGGGTGTTCTAGATGTAACTTACCCAGCTGCGATCGCTTTCCTATCACCTCCAGAAAAAAAGTTTGGCAAGATCCGGTTACACAATCCAGAATCCTTGTATCCCAATTGACACAGATATAACTAAGCCCCTGGTGTTCACCAAGAGCTAGATTCTTAATTTCATTTGTGAGACTACTTTATTCAAACTCAGGTGGCCACAGTTCTGATACTGCTAGTTCCCAACCTGGTAGCAAGTCTGGTAATACAAGTGTCTCTCCATTTTGTAATACCATTGGAGTTTGGTTTATTCGATAAACCGTTACTGTCAATTTGTCAGGGTCAATCAATATACCGACTGTAGATCCAAGTTGCAAAAATAACTGAATCTTCTCTTCAAGCGGTTTAATTCTGTCGCTTTTAGATTTAATCTCAACCATCAAGTCTGGAACTAACTCTACAAAGTCGCGCTTGGTCTTCTTCAATCTGTCAGCGCGAACAAAAGACACATCAGGGGCACGCAGATTTGTTTTTTCCGAGTCACCATCTTCTATACTCGGTATGATAAAGCCAGCGCTAGAACCAGTTATACGTCCTAGTCTGCGCGACATGACCCAGTTATTCAAGAAGGTAATGAGACGAGCGCCAATTTCCTCTGACTCGTAATCTGATGGCCCCATAACTATAATTTTCCCCTCTACCAGCTCCATCTGCCATTCTGGATGCTCAGTTTGTAGCTGTTCTAAGTCTGTAATCGCAAAGGACATAATACACTAAATAACGCTTTTATATCTATCATACGTACCCTAACCTACGAAAGCTACAATGCTTGATTTAGATGCATTCAAAAATACTCGATTGTACGAGAGTATCTTGGCAAAGACTAAGCCGAAAACTGAACTAGAAACAAAGTTGAAATTAGTCCCAAAATGTGTTGATAAAGGTATGAGTATTCAAGAAACAGCAGAATTTTTAGCACTAGATGTTGAAACTATCAGAAAATATCTGCAAGAAGAGTCTTAGCGCTTAAGAGGATGTTTGGCAAGCGTTGAGCAGATACTAAGTACCGTAGGCGTTTTATGATCGCTTACCATCTGCCATAGCCAATCGTAAATTGTTATGCTATATTAAGCGTAGTCGTTATGAGTTCATATATTTTCATGACTAACCCCACAGTAGAAAACTTGGTAATTATCGGTTCTGGCCCAGCAGGGTACACAGCCGCCATCTATGCCGGACGCGCTAACTTGAAACCCGTTGTATTTGAAGGTTTCCAAGCCGGGGGATTACCTGGTGGGCAACTAATGACAACCACGGAAGTTGAGAATTTTCCAGGGTTTCCTAAAGGAATTACTGGGCCCGAACTGATGGATCAGATGAAGGCGCAGGCGGAGCGCTGGGGGGCTGAACTATATACTGAAGATGTTATATCAGTTGACTTGAGTGAGCGTCCATTTACAGTGCGATCGCAAGAAAGGGAAATAAAAACCAACAGCATCGTCATTGCTACTGGTGCAACAGCAAAGCGTTTAGGTTTACCCAGCGAACACGAATTTTGGAGTCGGGGTATCTCTGCTTGTGCAATTTGCGATGGTGCAACACCAATTTTCCACGGTGCAGAATTGGCTGTAATTGGTGCTGGCGACTCGGCGGCGGAAGAGTCAATTTACCTCACCAAATATGGTTCTAAGGTAAATATGTTGGTACGCACTGATAAAATGCGGGCTTCTAAAGCCATGCAAGACAGGGTTTTGAGCAACCCGAAAATCCAGGTGCATTGGAACACAGAAGCCGTAGATATCTTCGGTAGCGATCGCATGGAAGGGGTGAAAATCCGCAATACTAAAACTGGTGAAGAGAGCGAACTCCACGCTAAGGGTTTATTCTACGCCGTTGGCCATACTCCCAATACCTCTCTATTTAAAGGGCAATTAGAACTGGATGAGGTGGGTTACGTTGTTACCAAGCACGGTACTGTGGAAACCAGTGTAGAAGGGGTTTTTGCCGCTGGCGACGTCCAAGATCATGAGTTTCGGCAAGCAATTACGGCTGCGGGTACTGGTTGTATGGCGGCGATGTTGGCAGAACGTTGGTTGTCATCTAGTGGCTTGATTCAAGAATTCCATCAACAGCCTGAAACAAAAGATAATGAATTAGAACATCAGCCAGCCAAAAAGACTGAAGCTGAGGAAGAAGCTGAATTTAATTTGGATGGAACGCGTCATGAGGGAGGCTATGCCTTACGGAAATTGTTCCATGAAAGCGATCGCTTACTCCTGGTTAAATACGTCTCTCCTGGCTGTGGCCCTTGTCATACCCTGAAGCCAATTTTAAATAAAGTGGTGGATGAATTTGACAGTAAAATTCACTTTGTGGAAATTGATATCGACAAAGACCGAGATATAGCTGAAAATGCTGGTGTGACAGGAACGCCAACGGTTCAATTGTTCAAAAACAAGGAACTGGTGAAGGAAGTCAAAGGCGTGAAGCAAAAGAGCGAATATCGCCAGTTGATTGAAAGTAATCTTTGAGATATTAGGAATTGGGCAGTTCCCAATATCCAATACCTGCCATAGCCCAATACGCTTGGGTTATAGGTTCTTGGTGTAGATAATTGTTATTTTAAGACGCGATTTATCGCGTCTCTACATCAGGGTTTTGTTGCTCATTCTGAACTGTATTGCGCCATAGCCGATAACTTTAACAGCTCATTCTTTGCATCTTGAGACAGGTGCAAAGGATGATTCTAACTCAGAAATTGAGCTAATTAATATCAATTATCTTGATGACGATCACTTGTATCTTGCTCAGTTTCTAGTAGCCGTGAAATAAGCATATCTGGTTTTCTGCTAATAATAGACTTAACTTTATCAATAGCAATTACTTCACTGATTTTCACAACCATTTCCCAGAAAGTATCTTCCTCTGTATCTTTGTTGTAAGTTCTATGTTTAAACCACAACAAATCATCCCAAACTCCGATAATTGTGGCGAAATACCACTTATCTCTTACTAGTATCCAGATTTCTTGTTCTAAGTAAGTCTGTAGAAGAGGTTTCACAATGACTAAAGATAATGAAAAAGATTGTGCAACATATTAAGTAAGTATTAATAGCTAAGACAACAGTTAAAATACTGAAAGTGTGTCAAAGAAATCAAAGGCTGCATCATCAAGATGACTGATTGGTTGATAAAGATGATCACGGTTAAAAATAAGGCATAATTTCACCTCTAACTCAGTCTAGCTCTGTATACACCGCGAAGCAGTCGGACTTTTATTCAGGATGTTTACGCAATTCTCCATCTAATATGTAAAATGGTCAGCGTATCAAGCTTTGCTCCAGGCGATCGCTTTATGGCCATTACAAAACGGCGACTACCGACATTTTTACAGTTTGGCAAAAGTCTCAATCTTTCCCAAAAACTCATGCTCATCGGGTTAGCCATTACCCTATTTTTCATCTTCCTGGCATTTTTCGCTCCCGTATTGCAGGCTTGGGGATGGCTGCAAAACCCCAAAGATTTCCTCTCTAATCCAATTCACGAGCCACCCTCAGCTAAACATTGGTTTGGTACTAGTCGCCTGGGTTATGATGTGTTCTCCCGAACAATCTTCGGCGCTCAAGCTGCTTTGCAGGTGGTGATTTTGGCAACGGCGCTGAGTATGATTATCGGTGTGCCTTTGGGGATGCTGAGTGGTTATCTCGGTGGGAAGTTGGATAAGGTGTTGCTATTTATTATGGATAGCATCTACACTCTACCAGGGCTACTGCTGTCTGTGACACTGGCGTTTGTAGTAGGGCGTGGGATATTAAATGCAGCGATCGCTATTAGCATTGCCTACATCCCCCAATATTACCGCGTTGTTCGCAACCACACCGTGAGCGTGAAAACTGAAGTGTTTATCGAAGCTGCTCAAGCAATGGGCGCTTCCACTTGGGTTGTGCTTTCTCGTTATCTGTTTTTCAACGTCATTCAAAGCGTACCCGTCCTATTTACACTCAACGCCGCTGATGCGATTTTGGTGTTGGGTGGTTTGGGCTTTTTGGGGCTAGGACTTCCCGAAGAAGTGGCAGAATGGGGACATGATTTAAAACAAGCCCTAGAAGCTCTACCTACTGGTATTTGGTGGACTACCCTGTTCCCTGGTTTAACGATGACATTCATGGTTGTAGGGTTATCACTACTTGGTGAGGGGTTAAATGAATTTGTCAATCCCCGATTACGGAGAGAAAATAGAATCCGAAAGTAGTTATTGGTCATTAGTCATTAGCAAAAGACGAAGGACAAAGGGACTTCCAACTAAAAAAATATGCCATCGCTGTCTAGGCAGGGGAGCAGGGGGCAGGGGGAGAAAGAAAAATATTATCTGAGTAAATTGGATAATTTATTTTCTGGAAGTCCCAAAGAACAAAAGACGAAGGATAAAGGACAAATAAACACAAATAAACAATAGAGAGATTTGTATGAAAGATAATCTAACGTTAATTGCTGCCGCTACAGGCGGGTTTATCCTTTCCGTTGCTCTTGCTGGTATCTTAAGGGGTACGCCAATTACAGCTTGGCAGGAACAATCGAGTTTTCGTACCACAACTGTTGCTAATTTACAGAGAGCAGAATTGAAAGCCCCGCGTCTTAAGATTGGTAATGAAAACGACTCGCATTCAATAAAATAGAAAATTTAGACTTCTTTCGCGCCAAAACGCTAAGTACAGATTTGCGGAAAATAGTGGCGAATTAAGGGTGGAAATTGAAACGCAGAGGGGCGCAGAGGTAAGCGCAGAGGATACGCAAAGGTTTATGGCTTGGTGTGAGGATTTTAAAGTGGTGAGTTCTCAAGTAATTGGCATTGATGTGGGTGGAACAGCTATTAAGCTGGGGCGTTTTGCCGCTGATGGTACTTGTCTGCAATCTTTGACTGTGGCAGCTCCCCAACCGACAACGCCGGAAGCGGTGTTGACGGTGTTGGTAGATGCGATCGCTCAAATTGATCCAGAAAATCAAGCTGTTGCCATTGGTGTTGGTACTCCTGGCCCATCCGATGCCGCAGGACGCATTGCCAAAATCGCCATTAACTTACCTGGATGGATCGATGTGCCTTTAGCAGACTGGTTAGAAGTTAAAACTGGCAAACCGACTGCGATCGCTAACGATGCTAATTGCGCTCTTTTGGGAGAAGCTTGGCTGGGAGCCGGTCGCCACTTTCAAAATCTGATTCTGCTAACTTTAGGAACTGGGGTTGGTGGTGCAATTATCCTCGATGGCAAACTATTTATTGGACATCAAGGAGCCGCTGGGGAATTGGGTTTAATTTCACTCAACCCTGATGGGCCAATTTGTAATAGTGGCAATCGAGGCTCTTTGGAACAATATGCCTGTGCGACTGCAATTCGCCGCCGCACTCTTAAAGAACCCATTGAATTAGGTTTTCTTGCCCAACAAGGAGATGGCGCAGCATTGACTTTTTGGCAAGAATATGGTAGATACTTGGGAATTGGTTTGACCAGTTTGATTTATGTACTCACACCGCAAGCGATTGTTATTGGTGGTGGTATAAGTGGCAGCTTTGAGTTTTTCTTACCAGGTGTAAAGGCAGAAATTGAGAAGCGAGTACAGCCTTTATCACGAGAAGGTTTACAGATATTGCCCGCAGAGTTAGGTAATTTTGCCGGGATAGTGGGTGCAGCAAAGTTGGCGTGGCAACACTATTCAAGATTTTAAATTATGGTTAAAACAATCCCAGCTAGAGACATCAGTCTTTACGAATTAGAAGAAAAATCTGGTTTACAACTTGCCATAGACACTAACTTTTTTCCAGAATGCAAAGTTATGCCATCAGGCTTATCGCCTACATATACTTGCAACTCAAATCCAGGTAATATATCTTCTCCAGAAAGAATCGCTGGCATTTGCATAACTTCTACAGAATAGAATTCCCTGTCTAATGGTGCAAGTCCTCTAGAAGAGGACTAGAAAAACTTGGGTTAAAGCACTGACAGCTATTATGCAATACAGTACAGTTTTTCTTTTTGCCCTTTTCTATCATAGCTTTCAGCTTTGAGGATGTACCTCATAGCTGCCGGAAGTGCTGTATTGCTAACTACGTTACCTTTAGTTAAAAGTTTAACAAGAGTAAGTTCCTCATTCACACTAAGATAAAGAATATCCTGTTGCTTTCTTAACGTATTTCACAACTTTTTCATAAGATTCAGGATTACTCACAGGGTTGATGATGATGGGAATAGTGCCATCTGGCAACCAAAAAGTTATCCTACCGTTCGGTTCATGACAAAAGGAACTGATGCAGTTGAGATTAATTACATATTCATTTTTTTCGTAAATTATTCTCACCCAGTGGGCATGATCTAATTCTAATCCTGTCACACATTCTAAATAATCGAGAATTTTTTGATAATCTTCCAGGTTACTTTGTGGGTTAATTACTATGGGAATGGCGCTATCGGGTAGCCAAAAAGTAACTCTGCCATTCAGTTCATAACAAAAAGCATGGACACGTTCAAAATTTACTACATATTCTTTCCTCTCGTAAAGGATTTTCACCCAGTACGCCACAACATCTCCTCAAGTCCGAAATTTACGAATGATGCACCCTGGATGTCCAAATCTACTGAAGCCTTAAGTTAATGTTGTTATGCACCAATTCAAAATCTAAAAAATTAATTTTGAATTACGAATTACGTTAGCGTAGCGGTAGCGAGTATTCGAGCGTCATTACGAATTGTTATGACACCTCCAATGGTGTTGGTGTGCTAGATGTGGAAAGAGAAAGAGCGATCGCTGTTTGAATAAACCCTTTAAATAAGGGATGAGGTGTACTGGGGCGTGATTGAAATTCTGGATGAAATTGGCAAGCAAGAAAGAATGGGTGCTTGGGTAATTCCACAATTTCAACTAAACGTCCATCGGGAGAAGTACCACTAATCACATAGCCAGACTTTAACAACAGATCGCGGTAATCATTGTTGAACTCATATCGATGTCGATGTCGTTCATAAATTACATCTTCTTGATAAAGCTTGAAAGCTAAAGTATCAGGTATAACACGACAAGGATATAGCCCCAAGCGCATTGTACCGCCTAAATCAACTACTTCCTGCTGTCCTGGCAATAAATTAATTACCGGATCAGTTGTATGAACGTCAAATTCAGCACTGTTGGCACCTGTTAATCCCCCTACGTTTCTGGCCCATTCAATCACGGAACATTGCATTCCCAGGCATAATCCCAAAAAGGGAATTTGGCGATCGCGGGCGTATTTAATGGCGGCAATTTTGCCATCAACTCCCCGAACCCCAAAACCTCCTGGTACAACTATGCCATCGACACCCTCAAGATAATTTTCGGCTGGTTCAGTTTCCAAATTTTCCGAATTTATCCAACGCAGGCGCAGTTTGCCATAAGTGGAGATTGCAGCATGATTTAGTGCTTCCACTACAGATAAATAGGCATCACTTAACTGCACATATTTACCAACGATCGCAATTTCTACCTCGTGCTTGGGACTATGTAAACGTTGTACCAAGGTTTGCCACTGCGTCAAATCTGGTTTACGTTGTTCCATTTGCAGCAAGTTCAGCACTTGTTCTGCCATTCCTTCCCGTTCTAGATTTAGCGGTACTTCATAGATACTTTTGGCATCTTGGGAAGTAATGACGCATTCTTCCGGTACATCGCAAAATCCCGACAATTTCTGCTTTAATCCCTTGGGTAAAGGGCGATCGCTGCGACAAACTAAAATATCTGGTTGAATGCCAATGGATCTCAGTTCCTTAACTGAATGCTGTGTCGGCTTAGTTTTCATTTCACCCGCCGAGGCAATCCACGGCACCAGCGTAACGTGCATGTACAGCACATTCTGCCGTCCTACCTCTTTACGGAACTGGCGAATTGCTTCCAAAAACGGCAGTGACTCAATATCTCCCACTGTCCCGCCGATTTCTGTAATTACTACAGAAGGATTTGTACTTTTAGCAACTCGCAGAATCCGCTCTTTAATTTCATTGGTAATATGAGGAATTACCTGTACAGTACCGCCATTGTAGTCTCCGCGCCGCTCTTTATTGATGACTGCCTGGTAAATCGAGCCAGTAGTCACGCAGTTCAAACGCGACATCGAGGTATCGGTAAAGCGTTCGTAATGCCCCAAGTCCAAATCTGTCTCTGCACCATCTTGGGTAACAAATACTTCCCCATGCTGAAAGGGACTCATCGTCCCAGGATCGATATTAATATAAGGGTCGAGTTTGAGAATCGACACCGAATATTCGCGCGACTTGAGCAAACGCCCTAGACTTGCTGCTACAATGCCCTTACCAATACTGGAAACTACGCCTCCAGTAACAAAGATAAACTTAGTCATAGTATTTTGAATTTCTAACAACTTCTAAAAATACATCCCGTCATTGTGCCACAGTTGTTGTGGTGTCATCTTCTGTGATTTGCTGTGAAAAACCTCTTAGGATTAGTAATATTAGGCTGTATTCTCACCTCCTCAGTAACCTTGGCAGAGCCATCTCTCATAGTCGTTTTTCCCCAGACAAACTACCAGACAAGTGCCCAAAAAATCTTCTTTCTGGGCACTGCACCACCAGATGGTCAGGTTTTGATCAATAGTAAGCCAATTAACCGCAGCAAAGCTGGTCATTTTTCGCCTAGTTTCCCCTTACAGTTGGGGGAAAATCTTTTTACTGTGCGTCACCAGAATCAAGAACTTAAAATTAAGGTGATCGGGCTTAACGCTAGCCCTGAACTACCACAGGGGGTAGCCTTTGCGAAAGATTCTCTGACTCCCGCAGTTGACATTGCCAGATTACCGGGAGAAGTAATTTGTTTTAGCGCGATCGCACCTCCTAACGCTAATGTCTCTGTAACCCTGGCTAATCAAACTATTGCCCTTTTACCACAACCTCAACAAGCACAACTACCAAGTAATTTGGCAGCTTTGACAGGTCAAAATCAGCCTCATGCCCAGTCTAGCGTAGGCAACTATCAAGGTTGCACCGCAGTAGCAACAGTTGCCGATCTAGGAAAACCTCAATTTCAACTGACGCTTGATGGGAAGACAATAACTCAATCAGGATCTGGTAAGATTGAAATCCTCTCAAGATCACAGTTGCCAGTTTCTGAGGTTACAGTAGAGTTAGGCGTTGCTCGTACTGGCCCTAGCACCGATTATTCCCGACTTACACCATTGCCCAAAGGCACACGCGCAACAGTTACAGGTAGGGAAGGTGAATGGTTGCGCCTAGATTATGGCGCTTGGATTAATAGTAAAGAAACCCGCATTCTCCCTGGTGCAGTTCCGCCACAAACAATAATTCGCAGTGTCGGATACCGTCAACTCCCTAGTGCGACAGAGATAGTTTTCCCCTTGCAAGTTCCCGTACCCGTGAGCGTACAACAAAGTGAGCAAACTCTCGCTCTCACTCTCTACAATACCACTGCCCAAACAGACATCATTCGCCTGGATGACAACCCCCTAATTAATCGCCTAGACTGGCAACAGGAAGCCCCAGGACAAGTAAAATACACCTTTAACCTCAAAAAAGCTCAACAGTGGGGATACAAGCTGAGATACGACGGTACAACCCTGGTTTTGGCTTTGCGTCATCCGCCTAAAATCGGGAACACAAGACGAAAGCTTTTAGCTAATTTCAAGATTGTACTAGATCCAGGGCATGGCGGTAAAGAATCTGGTGCCAGTGGGCCAACTGGATATTTAGAAAAAGATGTCAATTTGGTAGTTTCCAAGTTGTTGCGGGACGAATTGGTGAAGCGAGGGGCAACGGTGGTGATGACGCGGGAGGACGACAAGGAAGTTTCGCTAGTAGAACGTCAGGCAATTATCAGTCAAGAAGAACCTGCGATCGCTATTTCCATACATCACAACTCTCTACCCGATAATGGCGATGCCGAGAAAACCAAGGGATTCGGCACGTTTTGGTATCATCCCCAAGCCCACAGCCTCGCAATATTTTTACAGAACTATGTAGTCAAAAAACTCGGCAGACCTCATTATGGGGTGTTTTGGAACAACCTAGCACTGACACGTCCCGCTGCTGCGCCATCAGTATTGCTGGAATTGGGTTTTATGAGTAATCCTGATGAATTTGAGCAGGTAGTGAACCCAGAAGAACAGAAGAAAATGGCAAAAGCGATCGCTCAGGGGATTACTGAGTGGCTTAGGAGCAACTGCACAGGCGGCACTGCCACCCGCGATGAATGAAAGAAACTATTTTGAGGCGACTAATGAACGGGTACATTAGAATTATCCTGACAGTTAAAACCGAACCCACAATAGTGTGTTGAGCCTGATTAGGAGCATGGTTCTGGGGCATTATGGCTATGACATTGGTGAAGGACTTGCGTTTCCTATCCCGTTTGAAAGATTATCTATGAGTACCTCCCCAGGTCAGGACATCCATAATAACTAGAACAGGGTTGCAGCAATGAAATTGCCAGCAAATCAAGAGAAGAACCAGCCTGTACCTGTGGTAAAACCTTCATCCACTTTAGAAGAAATTAACCAGAATGCAGCCGGAATAGACCTTGGTAGTGGAGAACATTGGGTTTGTGTACCCACTGATAGGGCAGATAAAAATGTTCGCCGATTTGGGTGTTTTACCCCTGATTTAATTGCAATGGCCAATTGGTTAAAGGAATGCCGAATAAATACCGTGGCAATGGAAGCCACAGGAGTTTCTTGGATTCCAGTGTTTCAGATATTAGAATCCAAGGGTTTTGAGGTCAAATTAGTCAATGCTCATCACGTTAAAACAGTCCCTGGGCGCAAAACAGATGTGTTAGATTGCCAGTGGTTACAAAAGTTACATACATATGGACTACTGTCTGGTTCTTTTCGACCAGAAGACCAAGTTTGTGTGCTACGCAGTTATATCCGTCAGCGAGATACCTTAATCAAGAGTGCTAGTGCCCATATACAACGGATGCAAAAAGCACTCATCCAGATGAATTTACATCTCCACAAAGTCATCAGCGATGTGACTGGTTTGACCGGAATGAAGATTATAAAAGCAATCCTTGCTGGTGAACAAGACCCACAAGTTTTAGCATCCCTCAAAGATCCACATATCAGAAGCAGCACAGCAGATATTGCTGCATCTTTAACTGGTGATTACCGCCGTGAACATTTATTTGTTCTCCAGCAAGAATTAACACTGTATGAGGTTTATCAACAACAGATTATTGCTGTTGACGCTGAAATTGAAAAATGTTTAGCATCTTTTGAACCTAAAACTTTAGATGAACCGCCAACAACAGGAAGAAAACGCAGAAAAAAACCGACTGCAAATCACCCCGATTTTGATTTGCATAAATATCTTTATCGGATGGCAGGAGTAGATTTTACATTGATTGATGGTCTTGATGCTTTAACTGTTCAAACCATTTTATCTGAGGTGGGATTAAACCCGAAACGTTTTCCTAGCGTTAAACACTTCACCTCTTGGTTGGGTTTATGTCCTGGTCAAAAAGTGACCAGCGGTAAAGTCAAAAGCTCTCAAACTCGTACTGTTGTCAATCGTGCTGCAAATGCTTTTCGTATGGCGGCTTTTTCTCTGACTCACAGTCGTTCTGCTCTAGGTGCATTTTATCGCCGCTTACGTTCTCGCTTGGGTGCGCCCAAAGCAATAACTGCTACTGCACACAAGCTGGCTCGTTTGTTCTATCAAATTTGGACAACTGCTGGACGATATACTGATCCAGGTATGGACTACTATGAGCAAAAATACCAGGATCTGATTCTCAAAAATCTCCAGAAGAAAGCCCAAGCTTTTGGTTTTCAACTTGTCCCCAAATCTCAAGATAAGGAGGAAGCTTCATTTTATCAAACCCTTTCTACATAAGCTTTACGTCAAGTGTTTCTTGAAAGTGAGATAAATTTTGAGGTACAACACTAGTTCCTAATTGTATTTGGTGGAGTGCGATAGACCATGATTACTAAAGAAGAAATTACTATCAAAGTTCCGTCTGAGGTAGCAGAGGCATACCGCAATGCCACTGAAGAAGAACGAGAACAATTGCAACTTAAGATTGTGGCAATTATGCAGTCTCAATTTACAACTCCGAGACTTGAATCCATTGCACGTTTAAGAAACACGATGGATAAAGCTAGTGTTGAGGCACAAGAGCGAGGATTAACGCCTGAAATCTTAAAATCAATTTTGAATGATGACAAATAATCGACGGTTCGTTTTTGATACTAATGTGCTAATTAGTGCATTTTTGTTTAGTCAAAGCAAGCCACGTCAGGCATTAGATCAAGCTCAGGATATTGGCATTATCCTATTATCAAATTCTGTATTATCGGAGTTAGAAGAAGTTTTATATCGTCCCAAATTTGATAGGTATCTCACTAAAGAAAGGCGGCAAGAATTTATAGAAAATTTAACAGAAACCTCTCAGTTGATTGACGTGACGGAGCAGATTAATGAATGCCGAGACATAAAAGATAACAAATATTTGGAATTAGCACTCAGTGGTCAAGCAGAGTGTATTGTTACCGGAGATGATGATTTGCTAGTGCTAAACCCCTGGAGGGACATTGAGATTCTGAATGTTCAAGAATTTTTAGCAAGCAAATAAAGCGAAGAAACTACAACGTTTTGAACCAAATTAGTTCAGAATTGCTTGACCAAGATTAGCGATCGCTCCTTTCGCTACATTTATTTCTTTGTAGTAACTTCAATGTTGTAAACCTGACGACCAAGCCTATCTTGAATATACTTGAGAAGTTCTGCTTTATGTTTAAGTAACCATTTACAATTATTGCCGGAGTGTAAATATATACTATAGCCGCGAGTGGATCTGTCCCATTCTATTTTGTCAACTGCTTTGCAATGGTAAAATAAATTAATTATTCTTGTTAGAGTCCTCACAGAATATTGACTTTCTGTTCTAAATGATAAATCCAGATTTTTGGGAATACTCAATTTTGTTGTCTTGCACTGAAAATCAATTTCATTCCTGCCTTTACATTTATTGCAAATAACACACAGAGTTTGTGAGTTTTTTATAGATGTTTCTCCACCCATAGAAAACGGTTTAATATGGTCAATTTGTAATTTACCTTCTGCCTTGACTCCACAACATAGGCAAGCATAACCGTCTCGCTCTTTTACTTGTTCTTTTTCTTCTTCCGTGAGTTCCCTCGGTGGTTGAGGCATACGCTTAGATGTAGATGTAGGTGCTTTACTACCATCTCCATCAGTAATTATTTTATTGATAACCAACTGAAGGGCTGTTAGAAGACGATTTGGTGTTTTATAGAAAGTTTCCCACAACATTCCAGCTTTTGAAAACTCTTGCTTGACATAGTTGTTTAGTTGTGGATTTGAAAAATTAATTAGCTCATGAGCAATTTTATCTAAGTCATAGATTTCTCTTTCTTCAAAGGAATGATACGGGGGTTTAGAATGTAGATCATCTTGAGCAATGTGACGAACAATCTTAATTAAATCTGAATTAAGTCTTCTGCCAATGTCATCAGTTTCATCGTCAAAATAGTTATCTATCCATTCTTCAATTTGAGGCTGCATCCATTTATCATCAAGATACTCTTTAGACCATTCATCTAATAGCTTTGGGTCAGTAATAGAGCTAATAAAAGCCTCAAACTTGGATTGTGTATGTTCATAGACCATGACAAATTCGGTAAATGGCTCCATTGAGTCATTGTCATTATCAGAGTTAGCATATACAATTTCAGTTTTATACCATCCAATAGGAAATATTTTATTGTATTCTATTGGATGAACTTCATTATTCTCTAATGACTTCGATAATTCTTCGATTAGACGAATTGATATATATTCGAGTGGATAGTTTTCTCCTTTATCAGGCTTTACAGGATCAGGTTCAGGATCACCATCTACTGGGTTAACCCAATCAATTAAACGTTTCCAGTCATCGAAGAATAAAATAACATTTGCCTCATCACTGCTCCCTCCTGCTTTTTTCCCACGTAAAGCTCTACCAATCATTTGAGTCATTAGAATTGAACTTGTTGTTTGGCGAGTAATAAATACAGTTTGAACATTGGGAACATCAACCCCTTCTGTTAACATTCGTACATTGATTAAAACATCAAGCTTATTACTCTTAAAATCATCTAAAATTCTTTTATTGTCATCTGATTTCCGTTTATTTCTTGCATCTGCCGAACCTGGATCAGCATCTATACGCGAATAGATTGCATCTGCTTTAATGCCCTTTTCAACAAGTTTATTCTTTATGTGTTCACATTGAAACCAACGGTCAGCAAAGATAATAGTTTTACCATAAGTATCTTTTTTAGATACATAACTGTTTACGATAAAGTTGTTTCTATGTTTGTCTTTTGCAAGAATTTCGATAATTGATTCGGGAAGGTCTTTATGTTGCTTAACTAATCGGTCGTATAATTTATCATCAACTTCCATTTCTGTGCCAGTTGAAACTTCAATGTAATTAGGTCTAGCTAAAATATCTTGTGTTATTAAAGTTTCTTTATCAGCTTGATAAATAACTCCATTATCTCCATCTTGAAATATTTTCCGTAGCCAACCTCTTCTAGCCTTATCTGTATAAGTTGGTGTAGCTGTTAAACCAAGTATATTGCAATTGGGTACTAGCTCTCGAAGTCCTTTTTCACCAATTAATAAATTTCTGCAACCATAAGCCGGTGAATGGTGAGCTTCATCAACTATTATAAAAAGTCCTGTTTCTTTAGAATCCTCAATAAATTTTCTAAAAGCTGTTTTAACTTTATTACCCAAACCGTCTAGAGCATCAGGGTGTAAATTACTGATAGCTGTTTGTATTGTCATAATGACAATATCATCGGTTAGTTGTATAGATGATGCTTTGGCATGAGAAGGATTGCTGGAAACGCGCCTAATATTTAATATTTTTTTAGAATGTGAAATATCTCTGGCATTTTCACAAAAAGTTGAGAATGCTTGATCCAGTAGATAAAACGAAGGAGCTAACCAAAGGATTTTAATATTTTTAGGGATTACATGATCACACAACCACTTAACAGCTGTAAATGTTTTGCCTGCACCTGTTGGAAGTACTAATAGTCCACTCCTCGGTTCTTTACTGTCAAGCTTAAATGTACTACTGAGTTTTTTAAACGCCTCGACTTGATGCTGAAAGGGAGGCTTAGGGGAAAAGTGAGTATCTTTTTTTCTCAGTTGCTCAAGATTGAACGATTCATACTCTTTATACTCCATAAATATTCTCTTTTTTTGAACACAAGTTTTTGTGGATGAATACAATTTGTATTTCAAACTTATAATTCCCACAATTTTGTGTAAAGTATCACTGTGTCGAATCGGGAAAATTGTACATTAAGAAATTTGATAAACCTCGACTGCGCAAGAATGGCGCTCAAAATCATTGATCTAGCTTGCCTATGCTAAATAAAGTAAGAAATTTTGTGCAGTAGTTTCTTACTTTAGAGTTTTTCAAAGCATTTTTTCCTCTGCTGCTTTGAGGCGATCGCTCTCCTAATAAACTCAAAAATGCTTATCTAAACCAGCTTGTTTCAATACTCCATTTGCAGTATGACGTGATTTTATTTTACTATCAACTACAAAGTTATTATCTGTAATTGGGCTATACCAAATTTAATGATCTCCTTTCCCTTGCCTTTTAAAATAACATCCGGCTTCTGTTAAAAGCTTTTTAACTTCAGGAGTAAAGGAAACACTCATTAGCCAGCCACTTTGATTAATTCATGACGATGCGTTGTTAAGTATAAATCAATGTAATCTTTGTTGCCAGATTCAACTCTATTTAATTCAATAAGTTCTGGAATCATAGCTTTGAGTTTTGCTGTTAACATCTCAATAGTAGAAGCTTCTGTAACCAACCCAGGTAGATTATCACTGCTAGCTACCCACACATCAACCTCAGAATCCCAAAAAGCGCTTACTTTGACAATAAAAGTATTCATAATTCGCTTTTTTAGCTATCGCACGTATGTAAGCAATTTTAATTCAGAACTTTGAAAATTTTGCAAGTAACTTACAATCTTGACTTTTTATCAGGTGCGTAGGCGTAGCCCGCACTTCGGCTCATTTCGGCTACGCTCAATGACCAACGCTCAGTGACCATCGTAGACATCGCCCCACTGCCAAACCCAAAAGATGGAGCCATGCAGAACATAGCAAAAACAGCCTCAAGTTATTGAAAAGTGAAGTATTGCAGCTATTTATCTAGTGCTTTACGCTTCCCATCAGGTATTAAGAGTTACTAGAATACCTCGCTATATATTGATTTCAGTGCTTTTACCCTGCCAGAACCGCTTTGATCGCGGGTAGAAATATATGAAATCTGATATTTTTAAACTGTATGTATTTTAAGTTAGGCGGCATAGTAGGTGCGATCGCTATTTTATTAAGTAATGGTAGTGCCATCGCTGAAGATGCACAAAGATATATCACTGTAGGGCATGATAAATTAGGAAACAGTGTAGCTCTGGATACGGAAACTATAAAAGGCACTACATACAAGCTTTACGGAATGTATGGTGATGGCATTTTCGAGACTACATTCGATGCTTCGTGCAAAGAATCGCGGCTTTTTCGGAATCGCATTGCCATTTATGGTTCGGAGGGACAGCTACTTCAAGAGGATCGAGAAAAAGGAGAAATACCTTTTGTAGCTAATTCTTCACCAGGCAAAGGAATGCAAATTGTTTGTCAAAAGATTGGTGCAGATGGTTGGTAGGTTAAGTAGGGAGTGGGAAATGGGGAATGCCCCATGCCCAATCACTAGTGCCCAGGTAGAAAATACTAAGGACAAAACAACGTGTCACGCGTATCTCGTCCTGTAATCGGATTAGTCCCTTTGGCAAGTTTGCACAATTTTTTTTGCTCATCGGGACGCAGCAGCGTATCGGTAAAATCTGCCCCGTCAATGATTGCACCATCAAATCTGGCGTTAGCAGCAAAGGCACCCTCCAATAGTGCATTTGTCAAATTTGCTCTGACTAAACGAGCTGAGTCTAAAGTGGCATTTCTCAAATCAGAACCTTCCAAATTCGCAGACTCTAAATTTGCTGCAAAGAAACTGACACCGTTCAAATTAGCTCGGCTGAAGTTGCTCTGGCGAAGATTAGCTTTAGTAAAGCTAGAGTCTGTTAAATCACGTCCTGAAAAATCAGCCTCTACCAAAATTTCCTTATTATATTCAAGTGCCAGAGCTGTTGGAGTAAAACCGACTGTTGCGGTGATGCCAACTATTCCCCACAGGAATAAGCTGAGTATACTTACCCAAATGTGATGGTTTGTTTTACGCTTCAATTCCAACTCAGTGCTGAATAAGTTGAGTGTAGAACCCGTTGTGCGTAGGCATAGCCCGCCGCAGGCATCGCTTAACCTAGAATTCACAGAATTCATCATATTTTTAGTCAATGGCTAACCTTCCTCCATCTCATTATCCAGATATTGGTCATTTAGGAGAAGACCTAGTAGCCCAATGGTTGCAATCTACTGGTTGGATAATTCTCCATCGTCGCTTTTCTAGCCGCTGGGGAGAAATTGATATTATTGCTCAATATGATGGACGAACTGGGGAAAAACTCTTTACTCAGGACTCCTTACGGGCTAAACGCCCCGCTACCGCTAACAGCACTCAGCACTCAATATTGGCATTTGTTGAAGTTAAAACCCGTAGTTCAGGTAGTTGGGATGCCGGGGGAAGAAGCGCAATCACTCCACAAAAGCAAGCAAAAATCTGGCGTACAGCTGGAATCTTTTTAGCGCAGTACCCTGAGAAGGCAGATTATTCTTGTAGGTTTGATGTTGCTATTGTCTACTGCCAAAAAATATCAAAAAATCTGACTGGGGTTACAGCAAATCAGGAAGCTCTAGCTACTTCATCAGTACCCGGATATAAGTTTAAGCTGCAAGAATACATTCTGGCAGCTTTTGACTCTTCAATTGATAATGGTTAATTGGTAATGGATAAAATATCTTAATTACCAATGACCAATAATTTTGTAGTGGCGTTACAACCAAATAGTCTCAGGCCAGAGTTTCTGGACAGTAACCTAAGCCCCTGACAAACTGTTGCCGGAACGCTTCAATTTCGTCTCTTTCTGGGCTACCATGAGAAACGATCGCTACCTGATAGCGACGCATCACATCCACAGGGCACTGTCCCGCTTCCAAACTCCAAAGTGCCATTTGCACCCTCATTGGCGGTTCGTAGCTAATTCCTAATTCATTTAGAAAAGCCCGAAAGTCGCCATCTTCTTGGGGCGAGACTTGACCTTTGAGTTTGATCCTAACCACCCAGCCATCAATTTGATGAATTACGGTGACGAACGAAACTGGTGTCTGGGGTCTAGCGTGGAGGTGTTGAACGACCCTCAGGGTTAGACTGGCATTTGCCAGATAGTACAAGTATTCCATGTTTGTTGGTGCTTGGGATCAAAGCCAATCCTACATATCTATATTCGTCAATAAGTACCTGTTCCCGGTAGGGTAAAAGCCCCCGTTTTTAGATGGGGAGGTTTACCCAATTTTTATGTTAATTTTTCCGTGTTACTTAATAGTAACAATCTTATAGCCTTGCGACAAAACTGAGCGAAAATGCCTTAAAGTTCCTTTAGAAGGGAAAACTTAACTCAACCTTTTTAAGAGAGTATAAATACTAAATAAAGCAAAAACTAGTACAAGCCAATTTGAAAGATACATCTCGTCCACAAGCAAAAGATTTGGAATTAGATTGCTCGGTAGCTGGCTATGACTACACACTACCTCCAGAACTCATTGCCCAAAACCCAGCAGTTCCTAGAGATAGCTCACGGTTACTGGTAGTTGATTCTCCCACTACAGGCATCGAAACAGCACCTCTACACCATATTTTCCATGATTTGCCTGCACTGCTACGCTCTGGTGATTTGTTGGTTATGAACAATACAAGAGTCATTCCAGCGCGGCTTTATGGTCATAAATCCACTGGTGCGAAAATCCAGGTTTTGCTGTTGGAAGAACGGCAGCATAACTGTTGGTTAGCTTTAGTTAAGCCAGGAAAAAGCTTCAAACAGGGAGCGAAGATTATCTTTGAACCAAGGCAATTAGGGATTCGGGATTATAAAGATTCTTCGCCAATCCCCAGCGATGCACTGAGCCTGTCGTTGGCGCAGCCTCTCGTAGAGAAGTGTCCCCAACTCACGGCTACGGTTCTAGAAACAGACGCAGCTACCGGGGGGCGTTTGTTGCAATTTGATGTACCAGAGGGAAAGACTTTGGTAGAACTGTTAGAGGTATTTGGTGAAGTACCGTTACCACCGTACATCACTACCTCAAAAGCTGCTGATGAACAGTATCAGACAGTTTATGCTAAACAACCAGGAGCGATCGCAGCTCCAACGGCAGGATTACACTTTACCCCAGAGTTATTACAAAAGTTGCGCGATCGCCAAATCAATCAAGCTTTTGTGACGCTACACGTTGGTGTCGGCACATTTCGCCCTGTGGAAGTAGAGGACGTAACTACCCATCAGATGCATGAAGAATGGATTGAAGTCCCTGCTGCTACAGTAGAGCAAATCCGCGCTACTAAAGCTGCTGGCGGTCGAATTATTGCTGTCGGAACAACGGCAGTAAGGGCTTTAGAAGGGGCGGCTCAATCTGGTAATTTACAACCATTTTGCGGAAAAACAGACTTGTTTATTTATCCCGGCTATCAATGGCGGGTGGTAGATGGTTTGATTACGAATTTTCACTTACCGCGTTCTAGTTTATTGATGTTGGTAAGTGCCCTAATTGGTAGACAACGGTTATTGAATATATACAATGAAGCGATCGCTTTTAAATATCGCTTTTATTCATTCGGTGATGCCATGCTAATTTTGCCGTCAGGTGTGGGAGTGGGGAGTTAGGAGTTAGGAGTGAGGGGTTAGGAGTTAAAAGTTGGAAATTAGGAATTTTTTCTTTCGTGGTGGGTACTCTGACTTATAGGAGTTAAAAATAAGTACAGGTCTGCTATTAATGTCTGAAAAATACCTATTTTCTCATTGGTTAAATTTATTTTGTCAGGTAACACTCGGTGGCTGTTCTGCATTTTTGCTCTTGGCTGCACCGACAATTACTAATTTTCCAGTTAGCAAGCTGCTGGCAGAAACTGCAATTTCTCAGGATCTCGAAGTAGCTAGCTTTTTCCAGCAGGGAGTTACGCGCTATAACCGCCAAGACTTACAAGGTGCAGAATATGCCTTTCGCCAAGCGTTGCAGCGAGATCCTAACCTTGGGGCAGCACGGAATTATCTGGGTAATATATTAATAGAGCAAAATCGCCTGGATGAAGCTTTACAAGAATTTACAGAGGCGATAAAACTTAATCCCAATTCTAGCGAAGCTTATTACAACTTAGGGTTAGTGTTGCATCGACAAGGAGAAAAAGATGCAGCAATTACGGCTTATCGCCAGAGCTTAGTGATAGATTCCACAAGGGTGGCAGCACTGTATAATCTGGGTTTGTTGCTGTACGAACAAGGAAAGTTAGAGGAAGCGATCGCAGCATACCAAAAAGCGATTAATCTAGATGGCAGCAATGCCAATGCTTATCTTAACTTAGCGATCGCCTTGCAACAACAAGGTCAAATCGAGCCTGCGATCGCTACTTATCGCCAAGCTTTGAAGCTAGATCCTAAAAATGCCACAGCCTACAGCAATATGGCAAATTTGCTAGCAATGCATGGTCAAGCTCCTGAGGCTATTTCTGTTTATCGGCAAGCTATTCGCCTAAATCCGAAAAGCGCCTCAACTTACTATAACTTGGGAGTAACTTTATATAATCAGGGCGAGTTCAAAAAAGCCAGTGGAGTTTTGAAACGCGCTCACAACGAATATCGCGAGCAAGGCAACATTGAACAAGCCCAGAAAATTGAGCAGCTAATGCAGCAAATTGCTCAGAAAACTGGGCAACAGCAACCTCAAGCTAGTCAAACAGCTACTCCTTCTCAGAGTTCAGATTCTACAGCACAAACACCTGAGTCACAGACGCCAAATCAACCAGAAACGTCCGCGAACCCTGGCGATGTGCCTGTCTCAGTTGAACCACAATCCACTTCAACAAGTCCCTGACAATAAAAACTCAGAGTTAAGGCGATTTGCCCTCATCCCCCAACCCCTTCTCCCAAAATTGGGAGAAGGAGAACGAATTTCAAAGTCCCTCTCCCAAGCTTGGGAGAGGGCTTTTGATTCATGCAATAAGTCTATTCTCTACTGGAAGTTAGGTTGGAGTAAAAGTTGCACACAGCATAACTCCTAACTCCTAACTCCTAACTTTTTTAAATCGGCAAACGATTAATATCTTTATTGCAACCAATAACAACCATTGCTGAACCACGCTCTAAACGCTTGGTAGCGTCAGGATTAATTTGAAATTTACCATCCTGGCTTACTGCTAACAAATTTAAACCATAGCGGTTACGAAGTTGCAGTTCAGTGATGGTTTTGCCGTGAAATTCATCAGGCACAATCAACTCTACAATACTGTTATCTGGGTCGAGGTCAAACCGATCTAGAATTGCTGGTTTGGTAAGAGTACGCGCTAAGGCACAACCCGCTTCATACTCAGGAAAAACAACATGATCTGCTCCTACTCGCCGCAATAGTTTACGGTGAACTTCACTAGAAGCTTTAGCAACTACATGAGGTACACCAGCCTCTTTCACATTTAGAGTGGTTATGATACTTTCTTGAACGTAGTTGCCAATTGCAACAATTACAGTATCAAATTCAAAAATTCCAGCTTCTTTGAGTGCGGCTGGTTCTGTAGAGTCTAGTTGCAAAGCATGACCAACTATTCCCTCAGTTAATGCTTCTGAAACTCGTTTTTCATCAATATCTGTTGCCAGCACTTGATAACCAAAATTGTGCAGCGTGGAACAGACAGACCTTCCAAAACGACCTAACCCAATTACAGCAAATTGGTGGTTATCTTTACGTAAACTGCGAAAAAAACTTAATGATGACAGATTCACCGTTGTTATCCTTATTATGGCTCCCTGTATTTAGGGCAAAAAACGGTTATACCGCTTGAATTAAAAATTTTATTTTTGCCTTCTAATGTATATTTTATCAGTTTGGGCATTGGTTATTCTTTCTCCCCCATTCCCTATTCTGTCTCCATAACTATCCCACAAGTAAATTTTCTTCAGGATAGTGAATTCTCGTAGGGCGGGGATCTCCTAGTACGGCAGACATCAGTAGTAAAACACCTACTCTTCCAACGTACATAGTGACAATTAAGATGAGCTTTGCTGCTGTAGATATAGTTCCTGTAATGCCTGTAGAAAGCCCTACAGTAGCAAAGGCTGATACTACTTCAAACAAAATTTGAATAAAATCTAATGTTGGATCTGTGAGGCTAATTAAAATCGTGGCGAAAATCACGGTCGCTACCGATCCTACTAACACACCTACAGCTTTTAAAATTAAAGTTATTGCTATCTTGCGATCATACAACAAAACTTCTTCTTTTCCCCGGAGAATAGCTTTTGTACAACTGGTTAGAACTCTTAAAGTTGTTGTTTTCATACCTCCCCCTGTACCACCTGGACTTGCACCAATAAACATTAGTGCAATCGTAATAAATAGACCAGCCGTAGTCATTTTGCTAATATCAATGGTGTTAAAACCAGCAGTTCTGGGAGTAACTGATTGGAACCAAGCTACTAATATCTGGTCACGAAAACTTAGAGAGCCAAATGTTGCAGGGTTTCTGATTTCTATACAGAAAAAGGCTATTATTCCTATTACTAATAATATCAGAGTTGTACTAGTCGCAACTTTGAAATCTAGGGTAAAGACTTGGGTTTGAGTTTTTTTGTGGATGCAATCGCGCAACCAAAGATACATTTCCAAAATTACCTGATAGCCAATTCCCCCAAAGATAATCAACATGCTAATGGTGAAGACTACTAAAAAGGATGATTGATAGCCAATTAAGTTATCTTTAAACAAACTAAAACCAGCATTGTTCCAAGCATTGATGCTATGGAAAATCGCTAACCAAAGTCCTTGACTCCATCCATACTCTGGAACAAAAGCTGGTATAAGTAAGAAGACTCCGGTAATTTCAAAAATTAAAGTTGTGGCAATAATTGAACGGATAACTTGGGAGCTACCACTCATCCCTGGTCGGTCTAAAGCTTGTTGAATGGCGATTTTTTGCCGCATATCAAACTTACGACCAATTAGCAAAATCAGAAATGTGGTGGTTGTCATGTAGCCCAACCCGCCAATCTGAGCTAAGAGGGCAATAAATAACTGACCCCAAAAGGAAAAATAAGTACCAGGATCGACTACTGATAAACCTGTGACACAAACTGCGGATGTGGAAGTAAATAGTGCCACAATCAGGTTATCCCATGTACCATCGCTAGTTGAGAAAGGCATCATCAACAGGATAGTACCAACAGCAATGACAGCCAGAAACCCCAAACAAATTGTGCGAGCGACAGTCATAATTAATTCAAAATTCAAAATTCAAAAAGTCAGATTTAAAATGGGTTGCCAGATGCTTTAAGCTGTAGCCCTATTTAGGAGAATTGACATAAATTCGACTCAGTAAAGTTTATTAAGGTAAAACTGAGAAATTTTTCCCAGGAGGATAAATCTCGGTTTACCTTCCCTGGAAGTAAAAATACCCTTATTTAATTAAAAACATACATGGTAGCCTACCTGTATGTTTTTTTTTGAATTCTACTTCGTCTCAATACTACTTTTTTCATGAGTGCAACACTTTACCAGCAAATTCAGCAGTTCTACGATGCTTCCTCTGGTCTGTGGGAACAGATTTGGGGCGAACACATGCACCACGGCTACTATGGTGTCGATGGCAGCCAGAAAAAAGACCGCCGTCAAGCTCAAATTGATTTAATCGAGGAACTGCTCAATTGGGCGGGGGTACAAGCAGCAGAAAATATCCTCGATGTGGGTTGTGGTATTGGCGGCAGTTCTTTATATTTGGCAGAAAAGTTTAATGCTAAGGCTACAGGAATTACTTTGAGTCCTGTGCAAGCTGCCAGAGCAACGGAACGCGCAACGGAAGCGAATTTGAGTCTGAAAACTCAGTTTCAAGTCGCCAATGCTCAAGCAATGCCTTTTGCTGATAATTCTTTTGATTTGGTTTGGTCGCTAGAAAGCGGCGAACACATGCCAGATAAAACTAAGTTTCTCCAGGAATGTTATCGGGTATTGAAACCTGGCGGGAAGTTAATTATGGTGACTTGGTGTCATCGACCGACTGATAAGTTACCACTGACGGCGGATGAGGAAAAGCATTTGCAGGATATTTATCGGGTGTATTGTTTGCCTTATGTGATTTCTTTACCAGAATATGAAGCGATCGCACGTCAACTTCCATTAAACAATATTCGCACCGCCGATTGGTCAACCGCCGTCGCTCCCTTTTGGAATGTAGTCATTGATTCGGCGTTCACTCCCCAAGCACTTTGGGGCTTACTCAATGCCGGTTGGACTACCATTCAAGGGGCGTTATCGCTGGGGTTGATGCGTCGCGGTTATGAGCGTGGGTTAGTTCGGTTTGGTTTATTGTGCGGGAATAAGTAGAAAAGTTCTTTGTTAGAAAACCGCGCTGTTTCACCACAGCGCGATCGCACTACAATTTAAGAAATTCAATGACGGCTAATATCTACCTTCAAAAACCTTACTTTGCTGTGAAATTGCCTATAATGCCACCAGCTTCGAGCGAACACCTAAAAAGTGTACCTGTTTCGCTATTCCCATCAGGCCCATCATTTACATCAAGGCTACCGAGATTCAGGGTTTGCCAATCTTTTGGCCCAGAAGTAGTATAAACTAGAGAACTAAACGAGAAACCGTTTCCAACACCATTAATCGAAACTGCTTGACACGAGCTATTATTTCCATAAATTCTGACTGACGTTGGGTGAGAACCTGGTGACAGTTGCAAGGTTCCTACAACTTGAACACTGTAACTACAGTTATTGATAATTCCCCCATAACTCGAAGTGCTTAAACATGAATTGTCTTGGGGAAAGGAATTCTTCATAGTAGCTCCTGGTGCCGTTACTGCCAAAGCTTGGTTCGCTATTAAGCTTATAACTCCAGCCAACATACTTACCAAATAACCTTTTATAAAAAACCGCATTTTTTTAACTCCAATTTTGTATATATTTCAGTTTCATAAATTGAATTTACCTAAGAATTAAGCACGTTTTTGACAAAGTTATTCTGTCGTTACAATACTTTTTTATAACTTTTTCATATAATATTTAAGCTGTCAAAAACTTTGAAAATAATGATAATCAAAAAGAGGCAAAGAAGTGCGATCTATACTCGCATCCTCTCCCTCTATACCACATGATTATCATTTTGATTAAACTTATTTTAAGTATTTTAACTCATTGACAAAATCAGCTTTATCTTAAAATCTCAAGGATGCGTTTGTAGAGACGTTGCAATACAACGTCTCTACACAGCAGAAAGTCTTACCAATAACCTTAACTAAGCGGTAAGGAATAAGAGTTACAGAGAAGTTCTTGCCTAAGTGATAGCTTAGTTAAGGCAATTTAGCGTCATTTTATTCAACGACTGTTACCGAAGCCCCTTCATTTGCTGGAGGTACACCGGGCAATTCAAGACAATATCCAGCACCATACACTGTCTTGATATAGCGGGGATGGCGGGGATCTGGTTCTAGCTTGGTTCTCAAGTGGCGAATATGCACTCGAATCGTTTCTATGTCATCATCAGGATCGTAGCCCCAAACTTCTCTGAGGATTTCGCTGGGAGAAACTGTTTGACCGTGGCGTTGCAATAAGCAGTGAAGTAACTCAAATTCCAAGTGAGTCAATTTCACCGTCTCATTGAACCATATTGCCTCAAATCTTTCGGGAACGAGGGTTAATGAGCCATAGTTGAGAATCTCACTGTGCTTTGCGGCTTGGGGAATCCGGTCAGTCCGCCGCAAAAGTGCCCGCACTCGCGCCAGCAGTTCTTCAACTTCAAAAGGTTTGGTGAGGTAGTCATCTGCGCCAGCATTAAAGCCTTCCACCTTGTCCTGAGTTTGGCTCAAAGCCGTCAACATTAACACGGGAATCTCAGAGGTGCGATCGTCGCGGCGCAGGCGTTGGCAAACGGTAAACCCATCTACTCTGGGCAACATTAAATCGAGCATGATCAAGTCTGGTTGTAGCTGGAGAGCCAGCGCCTGACCTTTGATGCCGTCTTCAGCTTGACTAACATCGTAGCCAGCCATTTCCAAGTTGACGGCAACTAGTTCTGAAATCGCTGGGTCATCGTCTATGACAAGAATCCTCGGCATTCTTAAAAATTACTACTACTTATTAAGGATAATTAACAACCTTTGATAGATACAAAGATTTTTGAATCAATGATGAAAAAGTTTTTAAATCTTACATAAATATTAAGATTAAATGACTGTGAAATCAAGACTCAATTACACGAAATCTTATAGTCTATGATGTGTTATACTCCCACCTACAATCCGTCTTGGTTTTTACAAAACGGTGTGATTATGACTGTATACACCGCTTTGTGGGGAAAACGTAACTGGCAAAGTACTACTAAAGACCCAGAACCGTCTTATCACGAGAAAATCTTCATTGGTGGTCAAGGTGTGCCAATTTTCGGCTTGGTTGCCATCCCGGAAAATGCTCATAGCACGATTATCGGCACTTATGGCATTACTGGAGAGTTAAAAACAGAGTGGTTTTTGAGAGTGCTAGGACGTAAGGCTTACGCTCAAGGATACGCGATTGTGTTATTTGATTGGCGGGCCCACGGCAAAAGTGCCGAATTGTCCCCGACTCTCACCTCTGATGGTTTGTATGAGGGGGAAGATTTTGTTCGCATCGCCGCCGCAGCTAAGGCAATGGGATGTCCGGGGAAATTTTGGTTTACAGGGTATTCTTTAGGGGGGCAATTGGCGCTATGGGCGGTGAAGGTTGCTAGTGAGGTGATTAGGGACTATGGAGATTTAGGACTAGAAGATAGGGATATTGGCGGTGGTATGGTGATTTGTCCAAGCTTGGATTCGGAGCGATCGCTATCTTATCTGGTTACAAAGCCCTTTGGCAGATATTTGGAAGCGGGGATTGCCCAAAATTTAAAAAAACTGGCGTGGCGGATACATGATGCCCATCCTGGAAGCCTTGACCCAGAAGCGATTGAACGGGCGAATAGCATTTGGGGTTTTGACAATGAACTGGTAATTAAGCGACTTGGTTTTCCTTCCGTGGAAGCATATTACCAAGCTAGTAGTGCTTTACAGATATTGCCGCAAATCTCGAAACCGACTTTGATTTTATATGCTGCCGATGACCCACTTTTTGACCCAAGTATCATACCGGAATTAGAAGAAGCGTGCGATCGCAATCCTGCAATAGATTTGTTACTCACTCAATACGGCGGCCATGTTGGCTATTTGAGCAGTAAAGACTGCCAGCGTCAGGTAAACGATTCTGATCCTTGGTGGGCATGGAATCGGGTCTTACAATGGTTAAAGCAACAACGAACAGAGTAATAGGCGAGACGATATTCTAGTTGTAGAATACTCGACGGATGGAGTCGTATTGCTTGGAAGCCCAAAATAGAGAGGATGGCATTGACCCAGAGGCTACCACAATATCATTGGTAAACCAGCAAGAACAGAAGCAATACCTGTCCAGAGAGTAAAACGCGCAATATCTAACTCATCCAAAGCAACGCTCATTTGCCTAATTGCTAATAGCAGCGCTGCTAGTAGCAGTATAAAAAAGGCAAAGTACTCCAAATTAATGATCATTCATCCTCACTATGTTCTACAAAAAAGTAGTTGTAATAGGTTTTTAACAAGCTTTGGCAAGAGTTTTTTGTTCCAGATTTAACACTTTCTGAAAAAAACTATTTACTACTGAAGAGATATCTACTTCAGAACACTTGCAGACATTGGTCGTAGTTCCTTTGAGGTATGGAAAATTCTAGGAAAAACACGCGCAGTTGTATATAGTAATGCTAAAGCGTTAAACCAGATCCACCCATAATAATCGTCGTAATTAAACAAACTATTAAAGTACAATTCCCTTGACTTTTTGACTCAATGACCGCTTCTAATGATATTTGGCTACCTGCACCCACGGATTTCACTTTGCTACCGGATGATATTCATGTCTGGCGTATAGAACTTGACCAACCAGAACTACAACTACAAAATTTAGCAGCAACTCTTTCCAGTGACGAAATGGCCCGTGCGGAACGGTTCTATTTTCAGGAACATCGGCAGCGTTTTATTGCTGGTCGTGGTATTTTGCGAACTATATTAAGTCGCTATTTAGATATCAAGCCTTTACAAGTGCAGTTTAATTATCAACAGCGTGGCAAACCAGTATTAGCAGATACATTTGCCGATAATGGACTGGCGTTTAACTTGTCTCATTCCCAAGGGTTGGGTTTGTGTGCAGTGAATTGCACCAGAGAAATTGGTGTAGACCTAGAATATATTCGCCCGATGTCTGATATTGAAGCTCTTGCCAAACGGTTCTTTTTACCGAGAGAATATGAAATGTTGCGATCGCTATCTCCCAACCAACAGCAAGAGGTATTTTTCCGTTACTGGACTTGTAAGGAAGCTTATTTAAAAGCAACTGGAGACGGACTATCCCAGTTAGAGCAAATTGAAGTGTCGCTCACTCCCACAGAACCAGCCAAGTTACAGATAACTGAAGACTGGAGTTTATTTGAACTAGTACCCGCTAACAATTATGTTGCTGCTGTTGCGGTAGCAGATTTTGGCTGGGATTTAAAGTGTTGGCAATACTAATTCTAGGCATTAGTCATTAATTAAGTTAATTATTCTTCCCCTGCTCCCCCTGCTTATTTATCTTCCTGCATATTTCTGACAATTTTTGTTACCAGATTTCTAGGTACAAATCTGACGCTTTTTGCAAGTATTGTATTGAGTAAACCAGGAATGACAATGGTTTGACCCTTCATTAAGGCACGAAAACCAACTTCTGCTACTGTTCGTGCATCCATCATCCTCTTACCCTTGAGCAACTTAGAGTCAGCCATTCCGGTTCTTTCGTGAAAAGCGGATGCGGTTGAGCCTGGGCAAAGAACTGTCACAGTGACACCAGTACCTTCTAATTCATTAGCGATCGCTTCCGAAAACGATAAGATATAAGCTTTAGTAGCAAAATAAACTGCCATCAAAGGCCCTGGTTGAAAAGCAGCAGCCGAGGAGACGTTTAATATCTTACCTTCACCTTGCTTGACCATGTGTTTCAGGAATAGCTTGGTTAAATGGGTGAGACACACCAAATTTACTTGTAGCATTTCCAGTTCAGTAGCTAGGTCTGTTTCGTGAAATAATCCATAGATACCAAATCCGGCATTATTTACCAGCACATCAACATTAATATCGGCTTTTTGTAACTCCGTGAAAATTTCTTCAGGAGCCGTTGATATAGATAAATCTTTAACAATAGTTTTGACAAAAATTCCAAATTTCTCTTGGAATTTAGCTGCAATTTCTACTAGCTTTGGCCCGTTTCTATCTACTAAGACCAGATTGTAATCATGAGCAGCAAAAATACAGGCTAATTCGTAGCCAATTCCACCGGCTGCCCCGGTAATAAGAGCAGTTTGTTTGCTCTGTCTTTGAAGTGTTGTTTTCATTTAAGAATATTGGTGAATTCAACTTGATCAAGCTGCGTTGCATTTACAGTGGTTCTCGTTCTACAATTAAGTACGCGTAATATCTCAACCTACAAGAAATATCTTGAGTTATTACTCTTTCAAATGCTTGTTTAGTGCATTGGATAGATGTAGCAGTCCAAACGCAAATTTAGGACTTATGCATCGAAGAAGTTGGGCATTAAATAAGTTCGGTTATTTCAGACTACTAGCATAAGGCTTTTAATCACTCACAAAAGCCAGCAGGTAAAATCAAACTTTTATGCCCGACATTAACCATTCTATCCTCAATTGCTTCTGTCAAGGGGTGAATACTAAATATTTACATGATTGAGCATAAAAAAACAGGGCAATTATATTGCCACTGTTGGTATATAAGTTGTTGCTGGCATCTGAAATATTAACTATTCAGCAGTACTGAGTTTTAAAAAACATCGACTGAATAAACTTGTTTTGTTGTATTTGTAGGGTGTGTTAAGGCTTCCGTAACGCACCGAAAGTATCCGGGATAATACGTTACGTTCCTAACACATCCTACGCAAGTTGTGAATTTCTAAGCGAGATTCAAGAAGCCGCTTTGAATCAAGTAGGAAGTATAAGTCATAAACAATTGAGAGTCAATGGGAGGACAAGCAATAGAACTACCTGCCAATGCATGAAGAGTATCTTGGCAGCTAATATGGGGTCTTCTAGCTTGTAAATACAAATCAGGAATAGTCAGTTGTTCATCAGACCAACGTTCCAGCAAAAATGGTCGCAGAGTGTATAAAGGATTGTCAGCAGAAGTGACATTATTGATTAACTCTGATTGCCATTTTTCGTAAGGAATCATCTCAACTGAATAACCAAAAGAGCGTATCCACTCAACTAGCATTTTTAAAGCGGCGGGTTGGGGATGTTGTAAATTGAAAGCCTTACCTATGGATTCTTTCTGTCTTGACAGATAAACGATCGCTTTACTTACATAGTCCACAGGTGACATATCCAACATATAATCTACATCAGGAAAATATCCCATTTGTAGACAACCTTTGGTCATCAGATTGATAAAGTCATGTGTGTTACAAATACCTGTTTTGCTATCACCAGAAATCAGTGGTGGTCTGTGGATAGTTACAGGCAGTCCACGGTCACGAGCAATTTTGACTAACTTTTCAGCTACCCATTTAGTTTGGGAGTAACCAAGATAAATACCTTCCCAATGATTGAATTCATCCTGCTCTTTGACAACCTTGCCAGCATAAGCAGTGGATTCAAAAACAGCAACACTAGAAACGTAATGTACAGGCTTGACTTTAACTTGACAAGCCAATCTCAAAACTTCTTGCGTTCCTAAAACATTGGCTGCTTTCAGTGCTGAGTAAGGAAAAACATAATTTAACAAAGCACCACTATGATATATAGTATCAATATTGGTAGCTAAAATTTGAAACTGTTCCGAACCAACACCTAACAATGGCAGAGATAAATCGCCGACAATCGGAATAATTCTGGAGGTAAATTCTTCCTGCCAAATAGCATACTGTTCCAGATTATTTTGGAGTTTGCTTTTGCCTTCTTGGGCATTAGCAGCACGTACTAAGCAATAGATATCCGCATTAGTTTCTTGTAGCAATTCCCGGATGATGAAAGCTCCTAAAAAGCCTGTTCCTCCAGTTAAAAAGATGTTCTTGGGTTCACCCACAAGTACATTAGATGCAGCACCAGGATGGATGGTAGGATCAAGAACAGCCTCAGCACCTAAATCTAGAACAGAGGGTGCAGTATTGGCATTAGAGGCTACTACCTTTGTATCTTGAACTGGTGAACCTTCTTGCACTTCTTCAGCTAAACGCTGTGAAAGAGCTTCAATATTTGGATAATGCCACAGCAGCAACGGAGATGGTTGAAATCCGAGCAACTTCTCTAAGTTACTGACTAGAATCATTGCTTGGGCTGAATCCAAACCATAGTTTTCTAAATGTTCTTTGACATCTATTTCATCAGTTGCTACGTCTAGCAATTTAGCTAAATTAGATACCAAAAATATTTGAATATCGTCTGCTGTGAAAGACTGTTTTATAGTCATTTTTAAATCTCCAACAAGGATGTAGAACGAACAGGGTGATACTGACTGTAATAATCGGAAGTTTGCAGCCCTTGAATTTTCAAATTTTGGACACGATACAAAAAGGCTGCACCAGTCATAATTTGATTAGCAACATCAACTACCTGACGATTATTTGGTTCAGACAAATAAGAACCGCGTACCCAGTCATTGAAACCGCCCATTGCCGGGCCACACCAAATTTGATAATCGACTTCTCTACCTTTTTCACCAGAACTAGACCAGCGAGAAGATAATCCTAGATACCAGCGGAAAATCAACGCCATTTTCAGTTTGGGATTATTGACTGCTTTCCCAAGTTTTTCAGGATTCTTTTGGGACAAATAAGCCGCAGTTCCTTCCCATACTTCGGCAATAGTTTTACGAAAAACTTGTTTTTCTAATTTCTCTCTTTCTGCCAAAGGGATGCTTTCAATGGAATCATAAGCGCGATAGAGTTCAAATAATTTCTGCGCTCGCATGGGGAACATTGTACCCCGTTTGAGAACTTGCAATTTGACTCCCATTTCAAACATATCTGCTGCTGGGGCCATTATCATATCAGCCATTTCTGCTTGGGCTAGTAACTTTTTGGTATGTTCACAAGCCCCAGATTCAACACATGACTGATTAATGGAACCGGTCATTATATAAGCAGCACCCATCATGAAAGCTGCTAATGCTGATTGTGGTGTTCCAATTCCCCCTGCAACGCCGATTCTAATCGGTGTTTGGTAATGATATTGTGCTTGAATTTCATCACGCAAAGCAATAATAGAAGGTAACAAGCAAACCAGGGGACGGTTATCTGTATGACCTCCAGAATCAGCTTCGACGGTAATATCATCAGCCATCGGAACTTTAGTTGCAAGGGTTGCTTGTAACTCGGTAATTAACCCTTGTTGAAGAAGTTCTTTGAGAATTCTTGCTGGTGCTGGTTGCAAAAATTTAGTCGCAACTTCTCGACGAGAAATTTTGGCAATGACTTTATTTTTGATTTCAATTTGATTGCTGCTATTTAAGCTCAATCCAGCAACACGGTAATAAACAATGTTGGGTGTCAAGTCGAGAAATGCAGATGCTTCTACTGTTCTCACTTGATATTTGAGGTATAAATCCACTGCGCGGCGTTCAATCGCAGGTTCATTGGGACTGTGGATTAAATTAAATGCGTAGGGCCCTTGAGGTAAAGCTTGTTGGATGCGATTGATGGCTGCTTCCAAACGTTCTGGAGTTAAACCACCTGCACCAAAGGAACTCAAAATTTGCTCTTTTCCGAGTGCAATGACCATTTCTTCGGAAGCAATTCCGCCAGCCATTGCACCTGTAACGTAAGCATATTTTACTCCATGAGAGGAGAGAAAATTGGGATCTCCAAACTGTTGAATGCGGATTGGGGCTGCAAATGTCAGCAATTCTACTTGTGCTGTTGTGCCATTATCACCAGGGCATAAATACCCCTCGTTTGTGACACCGATTTTTCCGGCAACTTTCACGATGTAGCAGGGTTTATTTAACACCATCAATTTATCTTTGATGGTTTGTTTTTCAAAAGATACAGTTTCTAAAGAACCTTTCCAAACCTGGTTTTTGTTATATGACCAGGAAGAAAAATTAAGGCCATTATCGTGTTTACTTAGTACCGTATCTACGGTTGTCACGGCAGTTATCCCTCGGATTACAATTATTAAATAAGGGGAGTGGGGAGTGGGGAGTGGGGAATAGGGAATGGGGAAGAAATATTTTCCTTTTATCAATCCACCTTTCCCCTTACCCAAGGTTATTGACGGTTGAAGTATGTAGACTTATGTCAAGATTCGTCGTTAAGTAAGTTTTGGGCGCAAGCTAGTTGCAATTGAATGATTTCGCTCATTTGCTGACTGTAATCTTGTCTAGCTTGTAAGAAGGCTGTGTGTGCTTTAGTTATCTTTGAATTATTCGCATTGAGCTTTTGATACTGGGTCTTATTTAAATCGAACATGCTGATGATGCTACTAATTTTTTTAGTGATGACAGGTGGCGAATGAAGAAGATTTTGCTGCCCAATTGCACTTGACTCAGAAGATTGTAATTGTTCTCTAGTTTCAAAAACGTTATCAATGATATTTTTCGGTTTTACTTCTTCTGGCTGAGGCAAGATGTTAGGGGAATGACTTTCTTGTTGAGTTATGTGGTTGGAAGTGTTAAGAAAATCTGTGATTTCAGGTTGTTGGAGATTAGGTATATTTGGATGCTGTATTTTGAAGCGATCGCATTTAATATCCTCAACCAAATCTTTAACAATCTGGCGATTTTCTTCACTCAAAATTGTAGCAGCGATTGCTTTTCCACCCAAGGTAACTGTTCTCAATGTTGCTTTATTTTGATTAGCAGTTCCTTGAGCTTTGTTGTACAACGGTGATAAATCGACATTCACCTGATGACTGAGTAGTTTTGCTAATGCTTTGACCATTGCAGCATGGTCATCCATCCCTCTACGATTTAGAGAAACTGTGATATGTTCTTGGTTGCCGAGAATTTTGTCAATCCATCGCGAACAGACATTACCTGCGCCTGCTTCTAGAAATATTTTGACTCCATCACCATAGACACGATTAACTAATTGCGGAAAATCAAGTTCTTGGCACAATCCTTTGGCGATGTTGTGGGCAATGGTATCACTATCAAGTACGATTGGTTGATAATCGGCGGCTGAGTAAAACACAATACCAGGGAGATTTTGCGATGGTAAGGTGTTTACCTTCTTGATTTCCTCGTACTGCGATCGCATTGCTTCACAATGTATCACATGGTCGAAGGGCGCGGGGAAGGCATTACAACCTAATGTTTCAATCACTCGCTTACAGGCGGCATCATCACCAGCAATTAATACTTCTTCTGGTGTGTTGATTTGAGTTAAGTAGACGCGATTCTCATGTTTCAGGCATTCTCTAACTTGCGATGGAGTAGCCATGAGAACATAGGTATTCCAAAGATTGTTGTTTGGTGAATCGGTTAATCCCCAATATTCACGCACAGCATTTTTCGGCCCAGATAACTTATCGCCAAATAGAGGTGATGAGTTTAAGGTGTTACTTCCACCCTCAAAATCACTCCAAACCCCTTGGGCAACCATCATGCTAGTTTCACCCAAGCTATACCCAAATACAGATTGCGGCTTGACTTTAAAATCATCTCGGAAAATTGCCGTCATGTATCTAGCAAAGGCGATTTCACTTTCAAACATTGCCAGTGAATCATCTAACAATTGCTTTTCGAGTGTTTCTAGTTGCCTGGTTGTTAATTTAGGTAAGCTTCTGGGATAAACTAACTTTTCGACATCGGCAGCCCGGTTGTAGAGATTATTACTTTTTAAATCCTCGAATACTTTCGGAAATAAGCGGAAGACGCTGCGACCAATACCAATGTAAGAATTGACTGCTGCGGGGTAAACATAAGCAACTGCTCCAGTTTTACCTAATGGTTTCGCTGTGAAATAACTACCTAGTGGTGTTTGCCAATCTGTGCCGTTTTCAAAAGCATTATTTATACCTTTGCGGGCAGATTCAATTTCTTTGAGTAAATCTTTTGTGTTACGTCCTGTGATTGATAAGACGTATTTTGGATTAGAATGCTGTTGAAAGGTAGCAAATGTTTCGCTGGCGGTAGCTGATAAAGAAGAACTCGCTTCTATGGTATTTTGGAGATTGTTGAGAAGATCGGAGATGGTGGTGCGATCGCTAACTGCGATTGGAAACAGATGAAAAGGCATTTGTTGCAAATATCTGTTGTCGCGCTCCTCTTGGCTGGGTTCCTCTGACAAGATTAAATGGGCGTAACTGCCATCTATACCCATACTATTAATTGCTGCTATTCTGCGTGTGCCGCCTTTATCGACAAACCAAGGTCTTGATTCCATTGCCACATAGAAAGGGCTACCTTCCCATACTTGCGGTGTTTTGACACCAGACCATTTTGGTGTGGCGGGAATATACCTGTAATAAAGACAGAGAGCAGTTTTGATTAAGCTAGCAATTCCCGATGCTGTGTAGGTGTGGCCGATATTGGATTTAACACTACCTAACGCACAGTGCAAACCATTGCCCACTTTTGGATAAGCTTGCAGTAAACCTGTGATTTCCGCTTCATCCTCCTGGGGAATGCCGCTACCGAAGACTTCCACATAGTTAACTTCTGTGGGTTGAATATCTGCCATCTCGAAAGCTTGTTTGCAGACATTGCTGATAGCTGAAGCATCAGGTTTTACCAGAGCATCACTCAAAGTAGAATTACCTTGTGCGAAACTCATGGCATCAATTACTGCATAGATGCGTTCATTATCTTCCTTAGCTGCTTCGTAGCGCTTGAGGACAACAGCACCCGCACCTTCGCCAACCGTCCAACCATTAGCTTGTTGGTCATAACCCAACGTATTGACACCTGTATTAATTGGTGCAAATTGGCTGCGGAACAAGACGTTTTCTACACCACCGGCTAAATCTACCGCACCCACAACCACCGCGTCTACTTCGCCCGTAGCAAGTAGCATTTGGGCAACTTCCAACGCTTTGAGGGCAGAATTTTCGCCAGCGCTAACAGTGAATGCAGGGCCAGTGAAATTCCATAAAGCAGAAATCCGACTCGCCATGATGTTGGCGATGTGACTCACATATTCGCCGATTTCTACTGGTTGGTGGATGCTATCTTTGACAATGGTTTCCAGTTGCGCCAGTTGTTCAGCAGGTAGAGAAATTCCTTGGTTGAGTAAGCCGTCCTTAACTTGCCAAGATAGATTCCATCTTTGCTGTAGCTGATGCACAGAGAATTCTGTCTCGGCGGCGACTATAACTGCCACATTGCCACCCTCCTGTAGTTTCGCATCTTTCACGGCGCGATCGCTAACCTTCAGAAGCAACAATTGTTGTGGATTTAATTTCTCTATCTCATTCGGTGGGATTTTGCACGATAAAGTATCGATTTCAAAATCTTTAATATATGCCCCTACTGGTGCTTTCCCGTCTGGAAAACCGTACTCTTTCAGAACACTTTCTTGATTTTCTATCCCATGCCATCTTTGAGGCGGTAGAGAAGTAAAATGTTGTGTTCCATCATAAATACTGCGTTCAAAAGCATCTAAGCCATTGCAGTTACCAAAAAAGGCATCCATGCCGACAATGGCGACTTTGGTAGGCGGAACAGGTGGAGTTGGTTCAACAGATTGTGTTGTATTTCCTTGTTCTAAAATCAGATGAGAATTAGTGCCACCAAAACCAAAAGCGCTAATAGCCGCCCGTTTAATTGGTGCATTATTATTCGGCCATGTTGTAGCTGTTCTAACAATTTTATCGGCAGAAATTGTACCTTTTTCTGAAGTTAAAGGTTCCGAAACATTCATGGTTGCTGGAATTACACCATGCGACATACTCAAAATCACTTTAGTCAAGCCAACCATGCCAGCAGCAGTTAACAAGTGACCAGTATTTGCCTTAGCAGAACCTACCAGAGGCGCAGCTTGATTTTGGCCAAAGAATGTTTCGATGGAGTTAAATTCGGTTGTATCTCCTAGCAATGTGCCGGTGGCGTGACACTCTAGATAATCGATGCTTTTGGAACTAAAATTCGCCTCATTATAGGCTCGTTCAAAAGCTAAGGTTTGTCCTTTAGGATTCGGACTGAGTAAATGTTTACCTTTGCCATCATTGGAGAGTCCATTACCGCAGATAGTGGCAAGAATATTATCGCCATCTCTAACGGCATCAGAATATCTCTTCAGCATCACCATCCCCACACCATCAGCGGGAATTAGCCCTCTAGAGGATTTATCTAAGGGGCGGCTGATACCGTTTTCTGCATACCCTTGAACACCGGAAAATAACATCCGCACAAATAGGGAATCTGCACAACTGATGGCTCCAGCTAACATGACATCAGCTTTGTGTGACCATAAGTAATGAGATGCTAGTTTAATCGCATAAAATGATGACGAGCAAGCAGCATCCAGACATAAATTAATCTGGGATAGAGACAGAGCTTGAGCAACGATAGATGCTGGTAAACCAGATATCATTGCATTGTATAAAGACGCTTTGGTTGCACTTGGTACAGCTAAATTAAAGTCTTCATCCTGCAAAAGTTCTCTGACAGCAGGATTAATAGCTTGCTGGTAAATTGGCGAGAATAATTGATTAGATAATTTTGTTGGGAATGACAAATTACCTAAAATTACGCCGCATTTTGCCAGGACATTTTGATTACCCCAATAACCACTTTGTACGATTGCTTGTTTAGCGGCATACAATGACCATTTGAAGGTGTTATCTAAACTAGCAACAAATTCTGATGGTAGATTGTATTCAGATGGATTAAACTGGAAGTTGCGGATGTAACCGCCTTTGAGAGAATAGGTTTTGTCTGGTGTACCTTTAACTGGATTGTGAAAAATTGTCGGATCTACTCCGATTTCTTCGACGGTTGCAGAGGATGTCGAATCTTTTTGATTAACGATGTTTTGCCAGTATTCTTCAGGATTCTTTGCATCGGGGAATAGGCATGATAATGCGATGATGGCTATTTTTTCCACGATTTATATGCTCCGAGTTTGGGTATTTAGCAAGAGATAATTAAAAGGCAGGATTTACGCTGTTCCCCAAACTTTAAACGAGGCAAGTTATAGCAATCTGAAGATTAAGCTAGCTTGGATAGTTTACAGTAAAGACTTTATTCCTTAGTACAAGATATTTAGCGAACTCTCTGCGAACCTTTGCGTTTCCCTTTGCGTTTAAAATTCAACCCTCAATTCGCCACAATTTAATACAAATCTGTACTTATAAAACAAGGACTAAAGTCCTTACTACAAACTTTGAATTTCACAGATTACTAGCTTCTGAGCATTTTCATTGACCAAATAATGGCATGAGCGCCGAGCATTCGTGAATAGATTTTACCTTGGCGGTCGTGTATGATGAAGTTTGCGATCGCACTGCTTGGTGTCTTAGATAGTACTTCACAAGAAACGTAAAATGTTTCGTTATGTGGTATCGCTTCAAACTGTTCAAATTTCTCTACTTTTCCAGGTAAACAACCTTCTTCATGAAAGTGTTGTGTCCAAATCCATAAAGCGTGCATACTCAAGTCAGTGGTGTAAGGATTTACCCATTGGACTGGGAATTGTCCTTGTTGCTGTGCGCTGAGTTCTGGCCAAAGACATTCTGTAGTGATTTTTTCAGGACTAATGTTTAAAACTCTCTTAACTTCTTGAAAACCGGGGCCGTGAAATAATGTCGCCCCACCATTTTGGTAAAATGCTTTTCCTGTCGCAGTGATGATATTATCTGGTTCGAGATTGAGAGATTCATAGATGGGTGCATCTGGAATTTCACGCTGGAGATTGAGTTGAGCGCTAAAATGAAAATGGGTTCTCCCTTCAGGGTTTTTACTCGAAATTTTGGCTTTAAGTTCGATTCGTTCGAGATTAACTTTAGAAATTTCTTCTATTTCTAAAATATGTTCCTTTGCTAATGTTTCATTAAAAGTAATCCCCTTCAAAACTTTGAAATCTTGGTAATTAAACAATCGATAACCAGGATATAATTGTTCAGAAGCATTGATAATCCAGGTCATTGCACAAGTTGCTGGTAAAACAGGAGAACCAGCAATTGTATGATCGTGTAAAAATGGATTAGCCTCCAATGTCATTTGGCGACGAATACGATAAGTTCGTAGTTCTGAATCTAACTCCGCCGCCAGGGGAACTAATGGACTACCAATAACAACTTGTGCAGTTGCATGATTGGAATTATCCATTTCTTTCACGAGCATTTGTGCCCCAACTGCAATGGGAATTATTTCAATTTTTCGCTCTTGAAAAATCTTCTTTAATTCTGCTGTCACCATCCCACTGTCCCAAGCGCCCCAGTTGATAGCGACGACATGACATGAGGGATAACTTTGCTTAAATATATGGGCTGATTTGTTCAGAATTTCATTTGCGATCGCATAATCAGATTGTCCAGGATTTCCGTAAAAGCCCGTTACTGAAGAAAACAAAACTAAATGCTGAAGTTGATTAGGGTTGACGCAAGTTAGCAGGTTTTCTAAACCTTGAACTTTGGCGGTGTAAACCTTTTCAAAATCCTCTTCTGTTTTCTTTTCAATTAACTTATCAGCTAAATTTCCCGCGCCGTGGATGATTCCGGTAATTGGGCCCAGATGTTGGACAGCAGTAGCAAGTTTTTCTTGTAAAGCTGCCGTATCTGTGACATCGACGCTGATATATTCTGCTTTAGCTCCGGTTTTTTCAATTGCTGCTAGAGTCTTTTTAATCTCGCGGCTGGAGGTAATTTTGTTATATATTTTTTGTACATTCATGGGTGTGGGCTTTTCTCCTTGAGAAAGAAGATTTTCCATGATGCATTTTTTCAATGCGGAGTCATCAGAATTTTGAGCATAATCTGGCTCGGTTTCTAATAGTTCGGAGCGACCGAGGAGGATGAATTTGCAGGGTTGCTGTTGGGCTAATCTGATAGTACACTCAGCCGTAATCCCTTTTGCACCGCCGCTCACGACAAAGACAGATGATGGACTAAGCTGGGCTGTTTGTGTCATAAATCCTCGTGAATACCTGCTTTAATTTGGTTTTGATGTGCAACTGATACTTGTAACCCCCACTTCCATTCCTCTCCCCCACAGGGAGAGAGGCTTTGATTCTTACTCCCCTTCCCTTGCAGGGAAGGGGTTGGGGGTTAGGTTCGAGAGAAAGTTGCACACGGCGTTAATCAACTTTTTAATCGGCGATAATGGTGACTCGTCCCTGTGAACCATACCCAACTTCACTGATATAAAGATTGGGGTCGTGAAGCTCGGCGATGATGTTTTGTACTGATTGTTTAGCGTCAAGTCTGGGACTTAGGTCGATCGCACGAGTAAATACCTTTGGCCATTCCCATCTGAGAGTTTTGGTTAATCCGAATAGTCCAGCGCCGATCGCACCGAAGTTGACTTTATACTCTAAACCGAAGGCTCCATCAAGGTGAGCAACTGTGCAGAAACAACTGCGTCCATGCTTTGCAGCTTCGTTGAGGGAAGGTTTCAGATGTTTCGCCATCAGAAATACGTGCTTGACGATCGCCTTTTCTGATTCGTTATAAGAAATACTTCCGGTGTGATTTCCTACAAACATCGGATGGAGATGGATGAAAGCCCCAATCGCTCCGCAGTGAGATGCGATCGCTTGCAATTGTTGTTGAAGATGTTCTTCACTCAAGTTTGCTAAGGTGACGCGGGTTACTCCTGTAGGTAAGGGCGCTTGTTGGGCGATCAGCGATTGGGGGAAGCTGATAACTACTACTTTCCAGCCTTTCTCAATTAAGGATTCAGTTAATTTGTAAGTGGTGAGGGAACCATCATCGGTGATTAAACCGATGTGTCCCTCTGGTAACGTGAAATCCAAATAATCGGGCTGTGGTAAACTTCTGAGTTTGACCGGATGGCGCTGGATAGTATGCTCTAATTCCGGTGGTTGTTGGACAAACTCAGGCTCAGACTTTTTTTTTTCACCTCCAGCCAACTGCTGTAGGTAATCAACTATTTGACCGATGGTGCGAAGATCGCCGAGTTCTTCGATATTTGGTTTGGGTAAGTTGGGGTACATTTCTTGCATCGCCCCTAAGATTTCTACCCGTTTAATTGAGTCAATACCTAAGTCGGCTTCCATGTCCATTTCCAGTTCCAGCATCTCCACTGGATAGCCGGTTTTATCGCTGGTGATGGCTAACAGGGTTTCACCTAAGTTTGCAAATTCATCACTTGTAGAAGGAGCAACTTCTGGTTCTGGGGTGAATGCGACAACTACGCTTACTTCTGGTGTAGTAACTACCTCAACTACTGGTGCAGTCTCTACTGGAATCTCAGTTACTTGTTGCACTTCGTGAACTGCAATTTCTATCGAAACACCTTTGGAAGCATGGGATTGCAGATACTCTACAACTTGACCGATGGTGCGTTTTTCTGACAGTTCTTCTAAATTGGGTTTGGGTAGGCTGGGGTACATTTCTTGTAGCGCCCCTAAGATTTCCACCCGTTTGATGGAGTCAATTCCTAAATCCGCCTCCATGTCCATGTCCATTTCCAGCATTTCGACTGGGTAGCCGGTTTTGTCGCTAGTGATGGCTAAGAGGTTTTTATCCAAGTCAATAATATCAATGGTTGCAACAGGTACAGGTGCAGCAGTTGTAGGTGCTGGTTCTGCAACAACTTCCTTGACTGGAGGTGAGCTAATTTTGACTACAACCTCAGCTTGGGGTTCTTCTACTACTGGGACAGGTGGCGCAACTACAGGCTCGACTGTCTCGACAGTGGCAAAATGGGGAGTGGGAAGTGGAGAGTAAGAAGTTTCAACTACAGGCTCTACAGCAGCCGGGAGAGGTTCTTGGGTAACAGCTACAGGCAAAGGCTGGCTTTCTACTATCTTGGTAGGTGCATCACTAACAGTTGTTTCTGTGGTGAACGGAGTGAAATTGCTGAGTTTCTCTGTTAGTTGCGTTACTCCCTCACCTGAGATGATTTGAGAATATTCTTGCTGTATTAGTTGGAAAAAGCTCTTAGTATATTCCAACTGCTCTTGAAGATATTGCTCATGGATGCGTAGGGTTTCACCTTGTTGGGAATGAAACTGCATCATGCTACGCTCTAAGCTTTCCATGACAACGAGCTTCATTTTGGCAGTTTCGGCTGTTGATTTACTTTCACTCAACAAGGAATTCTGCTGCTGCATCAGTTGGAAAAACGCTTTAGCGTATTCCATTTGATGGTTGAGATAAGTACCGTGAACTTGTAAATTCTCGGCTTGATTTTCCTGGAACTGTGTCAGGAGGTATTCTAAACTTGCTAAAAGTTGTTCGTAATTTGTAAGTTTTTCTGGTGTTGGTTGCATCTTAGATTCCTGGGCTGGTTGTGACAGGGTAACAGGATTCATCTGTTGCTCTGGCTGGGCGATGATAGTAGCAGTCACACCGTTCATTGCTGGGGTAAGTTTTTTATGTCCGTTAGTCTCGATCGCTGCGAGAGTTGGAGTCACACCTGGGCTGCTAAATAAAGGAGCCACAGTTTCAGAATATTCAGGAGTAGGTAATGTGACTTTATGCCCATCCTGTAAAGCTAGAGCGAAGGCATTTTTCGTTTTTTCGGATCTATAATTGATGCCGTTTAAACGAACATTTAATGTCTTCTTCGTCTCAATTGGGGGAATAGTTTGGGGAAGTTGGTAAGGATCGAGATTATTCAAAGTCAAACCAATCACCCGCAACTGCACAACTGCTTCTCGCAAAGAGCGATCGCTATTCTTTTGAGTGCTGGGGTTCAAAGATACGGTGATGTGTGGGCGATCGCCAAGAATCTCTTTCACCAAGTTACTAAGAATTCTCCTCGGCCCAAATTCCACAAAGCAAGTACCACCCGCCGCATAGATATTTTCAATTTCCTGCTTAAACAGCACTGAGTTGGAAAGGTGCGTTTCTAGGATTTTTTGAATACCTTGAGCTTCCTTGGGATACTGCTTACTGGTAACGTTGCTGTAAACAGGGATTTTCGGACTTTGGAACTTGACAGACTTAGTGGCGATCGCAAAGGATTTTTGAGCAAAGGCAATTAACGGTGTATGGAACGCTGCTGATACAGGTAGCAATACAGCTGTATATCCTTTCTCGTGTAAAGCGTCTTTGATTCTCGCTATTTCTGCGGTAGGCCCAGCCAAGACAAATTGAGTTGGGGAATTTTGATTAGCGATCGCAACTTGGGGAAAATGTCTCAGCACTGCTTCCACTTTGCTGATGTCTTCTTTGACAGCCAACATACTACCCGCATCATGATCTGGGTCTTCGGGTGCAGCCATTGCTTGACCCCTAGCTTTCACTAAGAACAAGTAATCTTCAGTACTCAAAACCCCCGCAGCCCATAGCGCTGTGAGTTCACCAAAGCTGTGACCGGCAACAAAATCTGATTTAAACCCAGCTTGTTGCAGTATGCTGTACATTCCTGCACTCAACACCCCAATGGCTGGTTGAGCATATTCTGTGCGTTGCAAGGCAGCAATTTGGACATTTTTTTCTGCCTCTCCAAACACAGGATGAGGGAAAACGATTTCTGACAACGGTTGCAAGTTATCTTTGAGCAACAGGCTATCCATATAGCCATGAAGACGACGCATCAAAGGAAAATTCATCACCAGTTCGCGTCCCATCTCCAGGTATTGCGAACCTTGACCAGAAAATAGAGAGACAACTTTTCCGCCCAACTCCATACCAGAGGAACGGTAATAAATCCCTTGGGGATGCTCCCAAGATGCTGCCGAACCTTTGAGTTTCAGCCAGTCAATGCTAGTTTGCAGAAACTTGCAAGCTTCTTCGAGATTTTCAGCGACAAACCCAAATCTGGGAACAGAAAGAGGAATTTGTTGTGATTTGCACTCATTGACTAATTGTGCGTAGTGTGTAGGTGCTTCAGGCGATCGCAACTTGCCTAAAATCTCTTCCGACTTGCTCAACAATTGCTCTACCGTAGGAGCAAACAACAACACTTCACTAGCACCACTGTGTAAGCGGTAAGCCTCGTTTTGGTCAGCTTCATATTCTTCTAAAACAACGTGATAGTTGGTTCCACCAAAGCCGAAAGAACTCACACCCGCACGTCTTGGCGCTTCGCCCTCTGGACGAATCCAAGGTCTAGTTTGGGTATTCAAATAAAAGGATGAATTTTTAATGTTGAGTTTGGGATTTGGCTCAGTGATGTTAATTGTCGGCGGTAATACTTTGTGATGTAAAGCCAAAGCAGTTTTAATCAAACTCGCCGCACCCGCAGCCGCTTTTGTGTGTCCGATTTGCGATTTCACACTACCCAAAGCGATATGCTGCTTTTTATCATCATGGACATCAAAGAAGTCTTTTAAAGAACCGAATTCTGTCGGATCTCCAGCCATTGTCCCGGTGCCATGTGCTTCCATCAAACCAACAGTTGCAGGAGAGAAGCCGGCATCTTCATAAGCACGTTCTAAGGCTTTAACTTGACCTTCTTTGCGCGGAGCATAAATGCTCTTGTAACGTCCATCGCTGGAAGTACCAATACCTTTAATTACGGCATATATTTTATCGTTATCACGTTCAGCATCTTCCAAACGTTTGAGAACCATCATGGCGATACCTTCACCCAACATCATCCCATCGGATTTAGCATCGAAAGGTTTGACATTTTCACTAGGAGAAACCGCCGGTGTTTTGCTGAATGAGATGTAAGCCATGATGGTGTTATCGGTATCAACACCACCAGTTAGCATCATGTCAGAACGATGCTCAACTAGTTCGCTGATTGCCATTTTCAAAGCACCAAAGGAACTAGCGCAAGCAGCATCAACTACACAATTCATCCCGCCAAAATTGAGGCGATTGGCAATTCTACCCGCGACTACGTTAGCTAACATTCCAGGGAAAGCGTTCTCATCCCACTTCACATAAGCGCTTTTGATTTTATCAACGATTTTTTGGGTATCTTCGTCAGATAAACCACTGCTTTTAAGCGCTTTTTCCCAAATCGGATATTCCAACCTGGCAGAAAGTGGCATTCCTAATTGCTTGGCCATAGCCACGCCTAAGATTACCCCAACCATCTCGCGGTTAAACTCACGTTTTTCGCCATAGCCAGCATCTTCCATCGCTTCTTTCGCAACCACTAAACTTAATAGTTGCGATACGTCTGTGACTTCCAAAATGCTAGGTGGTATGCCAAATTCCATCGGGTTAAAATCTACCTCTGGAAGAAACCCGCCTCTTTTACAGTAGGTTTTATCTTCAGTAGTTCTAGGATTTGGATCGTAATAATCTTCGACGCTCCAGTGAGTAGAAGGAACATCAGTAATACAATCAATTTTGTTTACTATATTTTGCCAGTATTCCCGCAAATTTCTAGCTTGAGGTAATAGAGAAGCCATTCCAACAATGGCGATAGGATTGTGTTGTAATTGTCTGTTAATTTTGTTGATTGACACTGATTTATCCGATTTCATTTTTTTTCCCTCGATAGACTTAATCACAGCCTGTTCACAATTATTTATCAGGCTCTCTAACTCCGTTAAGGCAGTATCAATTGAATAAGCAGACATAGGGCATAGTTAGTACTGTGAATTGTGTAGCTACAGTAATTTCTGTTGCCTACTAAATAATGAAAAGCTATCGTTTTGTAAGCAGTTAACAGATATGAAATCCTGGCAAAAAAGTAATTACGAATTACGAACTTGTACTGAGCGTAGTCGTTGGCGCAGCCTCTCGTAGAGAAGTATTACGAATTACGAATTATGCCAGGTAAAGCCTTATGTTTCCAGGCGACTTTGGCACACTGCGTAGGCGTAGCCCGTCGTAGACATCGCACAAAAATGTTATCCAACGCTAGACTCTTGAAATTGTGGCAATAGGTCAAAGACGTTGTTAAAACTGGTAAAATAGTTTTGGAGTGTAATAGCTGCTTGACCAGTGAATTTAATCCATTTGTAATGGTAAAGATTTTGAGTAATGGTATCCTACTGGAGTGATGGGAACTGAGGAGTAGCTAAGAGAACAGAAACGTTTTTTCACCCAAAAGCATTTGATTATCTAGGCTAACCACAGCAACATAGCTGTTGTGAATGACAACGTTCTGTATCTTGTTCAATGTCATAGCCAGTTTCAACGTCCGGGATAATATATTTTATGCTATTTAAACCAGGAAAGTTGACAAGCTTGTTACACAAAAGACACCACCTTGAATCCGAATTTATGTAACTTGAACAAGTAATGAAACGGTCACAAGGTAATGACAAAGCAGTTATCTTTAGTTATTTTTAATTTAAAAATCTCAATTAAATAACTAGTTTGTTTAACTACTTTAAAGCATTGAATTAATAAAAATACTAGCATATTTTACAGAAACTAAATCATTTCTTTAAAGTTATTTCATAAACAAACATCAACAATTACTGATGTTAATTTGAATAAAAATAAGCAAAAAAGTATAATTTATGACTCTATAAATGTATGAGATATTTTGTTATCTACGTGTTAGCCATAAGTTTGTGCTGAATTAAGTTAACAATGAAAATCTGTTGTCTAGTAAATCACAATTCAATGAATACATAGATAAATTGAATAGTCATAAGTATTTTTTCTCAGAGAAACATCATAATTTAGTCAAAGTTTTTGGTTATTTTTCAATATAAGTCAAGTTAAAAAGCAAGGTGGTTATTTATAAAGCAAATATTAATTTTTAGTATGTTACTTGATAAACATAATCGTGATTGCATCAGTTAGGGCGAATAGAATTCGCGGCTACACAAACAAAGTCCGCGGAGGCGGACTTGAAAAGTATTTCTCTGTGACTTTAGGCACTTTAGATCCCCCCTAACCCCCCTTAAAAAGGGGGGAACCGGAGTAAAAGTCCCCCTTTTCAAGGGGGATTTAGGGGGATCTAAAACTTTTGATACCAATAAGAGGACTTTTCAAACATCCTCTAAGAAAAATTGAGTGTTTTAATCCCACGGAGGTGGGTTTTGTTTGTGTAGACGCGGTTTCTAACCGCCCTTTTAACTAGGTATTTTTAGATGTATGTTAACGTAACTCACCAAAGGTATAACTTCATGCATTGAATTAGTAGAATCGAAAGCAATAATAATGTCTTATAGTACACAACCTTGCTAATAATAATCTGTTAGTAATATCAAATCTGCTTAATAACTAACTATCTGTTGGTATTCAATTGCTAAACAAGAGATTAGTGACAAGTAACTTTTGCAGCATCTCATCTTACTGGGATGAAATAATTTAGTGAGAGAATCAGGATTTATGCAAAGCTTTTTGGTTGACAAAAATCAAATTTTACGCCATAATTAATGACAAGTTTATCCAATTTTGAGTTCATTTTTATTAGCGCTTCGTTCTTCTTGAGAGTTAAGTTTTCTGGTTAGCGCTATTGTATTTTACGCTACTGGATTAGATGTCAAATTAGGATATAACTTAGGAAGCTTTGAAGTAACACGCCATTAATTTTCACGCCACAATAGTAACTTTGGGCGGTAGAAGCGTAGAACAATTCATATAAAACCAATTTAGATCCATCCACATTATTAAGGTAGAAACCCTAGAGGCAAAATCCTCTTGGTAATTTGCGGATGAGTCTATATCTAATCGACTAAATATAACCAGGCTATCTCCTAAAAAAGCAGAATTGGAATGAAAATATGGCAGTAAATAAAGAAAGCCGATTATTCACAAAACCCGTAGGCCGATCGCAAGTAATTTTAGCAGCTTCTCTAACTTTAGCGGCTGGATTAATCGCTTTTTATAGTTTGGTACCGTTTTGGTCTAAACCTAAAGTTGTGACACCAGCAGCAAATCCTGCAAAAGTTGCTGTAACCGCCTTGGGACGTTTGGAACCAGAAGGCGAAGTTACTTCTTTGACTGCTCCTGCTTCCAATAATGGGGTGCGAGTAGACAGACTGTTGGTGAAAGAAGGAGATGCGGTTAAAGCTGGGCAAACACTGGCCTATCTCGAAAATTATGGTCGTTCTAGAACTGCATTGCAACAGGCTTTAGACCAACTGCAAGTTGCCAAAGCTAAACTAGCGCAGGTGAAATCTGGAGGTAAAACTGGAGATATTGATGCTCAAAAGGCTGTAATTGCCCGGTTAGAGCCACAATATAAAGGGGATGTTGCTACTCAAGAAGCGACAATTGCCCGCATCCAGGCAGAAGTAGACAACGCTCAAGCCGAGAATAATCGCTATCAGCAATTATATAAACAAGGTGCGATCGCGGCTTCTGTAGCAGATAGCAAAGCTTTGCAACTAAAAACTACCCAACAGCAGCTAGCAGAAGCTCAAGCCACCCTCAAGCGAACTCAAGACACATACCAAGAACAAGTTAAGCAAGCACAAGCACAACTCACCAGTATTAGCGAAGTGCGTAGTGTAGATGTTCAAGTCGCACAAACCGAAGTCAACAGTGCAACAACATCTGTTCAACAAGCAAAAGCCGACTTGGATTTAATTTATATAAAATCTCCCATAAATGGCAAAATTTTGAAAATTCACGCCAAAACTGGAGAAGTAATCAACACCAACAAAGGATTTGCTGAAATCGGTAAAACATCTCAAATGTATGTGATTGCAGAGGTGTATCAAACCGATGTTCAAAAAGTGCGTGTAGGACAAAAAGCCACCATTAACAGCACTGCATTTACTGGAACAATAAAAGGAACTGTCAAAGAAATTGGTTGGCAAGTTGACAAGCAAAATATCTTCAGCATAAACCCTGGTTCAGACACAGACCGCCGAATAGTTGAAGTTAAAATTTCCATCGATAATCCCGCAGATAGTGAAAAAGTTGCTCGTTTAACTAACTTACAAGTGGATGTCGCCATTCAGATTTAGTCAATTGGCAGATGTCATTCACCAATGACAAATGACAAATGACAAATGACAAATGACAAATGAAAATAAATCCATGAATTTTAAAATTCCTTTAGGATGGCTACAGCTAGCCCAGCAAAAAGTTCGTTTACTAGTAGCTGTAGCCGGAATTGGTTTTATTGTGCTGCTAATGTTTGTGCAACTTGGTTTCCAAGATGCCCTCTATTCCAGTGCAACTGCTGTACATCAAAATCTCAAAGGAGATTTATTTTTAGTTAGTTCGCAATATAAATCTTTGACCTCAAATCAAAGTTTTTCGCGGACTCGTTTATACCAATCTTTGGGGTTTGATGGCGTTGATTCAGTTAGCCCCATGTATTTGCAATTTGCCAAACTGAAAAATCCGGCTACTAGTGAGAAATATTCAATATATGTTATTGGTTTCGATCCAGGTAGACCGGTGATGAATCTCCCAGAAGTGGAGAAAAATTTAGATAAACTCAAAATTCCCGATGTCGTGCTTTTTGACCGAGGTTCTCGCCCAGAGTTTGGCCCAATAGCTGAAAAATTTAATGCGGGAGAAACTGCACAGACAATTGAAATATTTCCCTACAGTTCATTAATTGGCTATAGAGTAAGAATTGGTGGTTTATTCACATTAGGCCCTTCCTTTGGGGTAGATGGAAATTTGCTTGTTAGTGACTCAACTTTTTTGAGGATAAATCCCAATACTCGTCCAGCAGATATGATTGATGTCGGTTTGATTTCCCTCAAACCTGGTGCTAATGCCGAAAAAGTACTAAAAAATTTGCAAGCAAGTTTGCCTAATGATGTCCAAGTTTTTACCCGCCAAGGCTTCATTGATTTTGAGAAACAATACTGGGCTGTCAGAACACCCATTGGTTTTATTCTTAACTTGATGTTGACAATGGCTGCGGTTGTTGGGGTGGTTATTGTTTATCAAATTCTTTACAGCAATATTGCTACACAGTTCGTTGCATACGCCACTTTAAAAGCCATTGGTTATGCCAATAGCTACTTATTAAATGTGGTATTTCAACAAGCTTTGATTTTAGCAATCTTAGGTTATATCCCAGGATTTATTACTTCTGTTCTGTTATATAGCTTTGCGGCAGAAGCAACTAAACTACCAATAATGATGACCACTAATAATGCAGTGATTGTCTTAACTTCAACAGTTTTAATGTGCATAACATCAGGAGCGCTTGCGATTAACAAACTCCGCTCCGCAGATCCGGGAGATATTTTCTAACCAAGATAACTTGCTCAGAGTAACTTGTTAAAAACAAGCAAGTTTGTAGTAGGGACTTGAGTCCTTATTTCCTAAGCACTAAAGTGCTGACTACAAACTATCAAAACTAGCACTTTTCTTTTAATTAAAAATCCAAAATTGGTATAACCTTTACTATATGAACCTCAACAACAAAACCCTCCTAATTACTGGGATTAATGAATTTGTCGGATTGCGTACAGCCGAGTTAGCCATAGCGCAAGGGATGAAAGTTCGGGGACTACAAAGTTCTACAGAACAGAACAAACAATTACAGAATTTAGGTGTAGAGGTAATTATTGGTAGTATTACCGATTCTACTATTGCTCAAAAGGCTTGTCAGGGAGTAGATATCGTTTTACATACAGAGCAAATTGCCGAAGAAGCTGGTGCAATTAAGCATTTTCGTGAAGTCAATGTTGGCGGTACTGTCAACATGGCTAAAGCTGCTAAACAGGCTGGGGTCAAAACATTTGTGCATCTATCTAGTGTGATGGTTTACGGTTTCAACTATCCTGATGGTGTTACAGAATCCGGGCCACTTTCTGGCGAAAATAATCCCTACTGTCAAACTAAAATAGAAGCTGAAACAGCAGTATTAGAACTGAATCATCCTCCAGATTTTGGCATCATTGTTATTCGAGCCGGCGATGTTTACGGCCCTGGAAGTATCCCCTGGATAGTCAGACCAATTCTGATGATGCGCCAAAAGTTATTTGCCTGTGCCAATGATGCTAAGGGAGTGATTAATCACGTATATATAGATAATCTGATTGATAGCATCTTTCTCGCGATAGAAAAAGAAACCTACGGTGAAATATTTAATATCACCGATGGACAAGAAACTTCGTGGAAAGAGTATTTTATGCGTTTAGCAGCAATGGAAGATTTACAAGCACCCCTTTCATTATCGAAAGATGAAATCAAGTTGTTTCTAAAGCTACGCGTTCAAGGACAAAAACTCTTTCGGAAAAAAGTTGATATATTACCAGAGTCTATAGATTTTATGACTCGTCCCTATGCTTGTTCCATTGCCAAAGCACAAAACCTGTTAAATTATAAACCAGCAATTGACCTCGAAGAAGGAATGCAGCGAACACATGAATGGCTGCAAAAAACAGATATTCAAAGCTTGATGAAATAGTTCATAGATTTTTAGTAGTTCAGGAGTCAGGAGTCAGAATGGGCTAAACGCCCCGCTATCGCTCACAGAATGATTGGAAAATGAAACATCTGGGAGACTCTTGATTTACTTGAAATGATTCAGGTTGGTATCAAAGTATCCTGAATTCTGAATTCTGAATTCTTACCTTGCATCTACCTAACTACGATTAAGCGTAAACTAATCCACAGATTTTCCGAATACTTGTTTTCTATGAGTAGCAATCAGCCACGATTGAGCATCGGATTACCTGTATACAATGGTGAAAAATTTATCAAAGAAGCCATAGATTCACTCTTGGCACAAACATTTGAAGATTTTGAGCTAATTATTTCAGATAACGCATCGACAGATAAAACTGAAGAAATTTGTAGAGCTTATGCAGAGCAAGATCAACGTATTCGTTACTACCGCAATGACAAGAATATAGGTTGTGCTGGTAACTTTAATCGCGTCTTGCAACTGTCATCAGGTGAGTATTTTAAATGGGCAGCCCATGACGATCTACATTCTCCAGATTTTATCAAGAAGTGTGTCGATGTGCTTGACCAAGATCCTACCATAATCTTGTGTCACTCCCATGCATATTTCATTGATGAACAGGGGAATTTTATCCAAAATTACAATATCAAAGTCAAGGCAGATGCACTAAAACCACAGGAGCGCTTTCACGAATTACTGACCAAGCATTTATGCAATCAATGTTACGGGGTAATTCGCGCTAGTGCTTTGAAAAAAATACCGCCTATGGGTGGTTACGGTAATGCAGATGGAATTCTTTTGTTAAGACTTGGTATTCTCGGTAGGTTTTATGAAATCCCTGAATACCTGTTTTTTTTCAGAAGTCATCCGCAACAATCAATGAGTATGTTTTTCCCCAATTATTTGTTGTTAACAAATACAAATCAAAAATCATTCTTGAGTATGCTGCCTGATTTTTATGAGTATACAGTCTGGTTTGATTCAGCAAAGAAAGGACAAATTTTATTCCCACATTGGAGAATAATCTGGGAGTATATACTCTCTATATGGCGTAGTCCTTTGAGTTTGAATGAGCGGCTTTGCTGTCATAGAAGTCTACAACAGCAGTTAAAAGGGACAGAATATCTTTTGCTGAAAGATTTGCTAAGTGTGCTGCAAGTACTTTGGAAAGGTTGGAAAACAGCATTCGTTAAAGAAAAGCAAGTCATTTTTTGAAAGAGCCAGTTTACAAATAAAAGCTAGCGATCGCCAGCTTTATATCAACCCCAAAATCTGAGTTTTCACGTCATGTGGAAAAGCCAACGGAAAACCTAACCCCCAGCCCCCTTCCCTTGTAGGGAAGGGGGAGAAATCAAAGCCTCTCTCCTTGTAAGGGAGAGGTTTGCAGAGGGGTTTTCCAGATCCCGTGAAAAGTCAGCCCCAAAATCACCTATTTGACTACAAAATTATGCTGAAACTATCTCAACTATCTCATGTTTTGCTTGCTACTTTAGTGAGCATCAGCTTTGCTAAAACAGTGAACGCAGAGCCAACTGCAACACTTAATGTTGTAGTAAATGGAATACATCACCAAAAAGGTGAGATTTGCTTCCGAGTTTATGCAAATGAAAAAGGATTTCCAATGAGTAGTACTAGTGAAGCTAAAAGTGGCTGCGCTAAGATTACTGGCACTTCTGTAAAAAAAGAATTCTCCGGTTTGAAACCTGGAACTTATGCTGTAGCTGTGGTTGACGATCAAAATGGCGATCGCAAACTCAATAAAGACTTTTTCGGTATTCCCAAAGAAGGTTTTGGGATTTCCAAAAATCCAACTGTGTCTATACAAACAGGTACACCAAAGTTTCGTGATGCCAGTTTTGTTGTAAACAAAAATACAACAGTGACCATCATCATGAAATATTCACTTGATTCGTAAAGGGAATGGGGAAAGAGGCAGGGGAGCAGCACTTCTCTACGAGAGGCTGCACTTCGACTACGCTCAGTGACCACGCCAACGGCTACGCTCAGTGACCGGGGAGCAGGGGAGCAGAGGAGAAGTTGCAGTAAGTTTTTCCCCTTTGCCTCTTGTGCCCCATGCCCAATCCCTAATTTCCAATCCATTATTCTGTCGGAGATTAAAAATTTAATGGAAGATTTGGCAATATTTCTGTCTAAGTCTTTGATGGGTTGGCTGGTTATTCAGGTGTGTTTTACGCTTGTCTTTATATGGTATCTGCGCTCGTCTAAAAAAAACTTATTACCAGACGATCAGTTACCCAAAACAGCAGTAATTCTTTGCTTACGTGGAGCCGATCCATTTTTGCCTAGATGTTTGCGATCGCTCCTAAATCAAAACTATCCACAGTATGATTTAAAGTTGATCGTTGATAGTCACGAAGATCCTGCTTGGAAAATTGCTAGTGAAACCATCACTGAGCAAGAAGCAACCAACGTTCAAATCAGCCCTTTGAGAATAGTACGTAACAGTTGTAGTCTCAAATGCAGTTCTTTAATCCAAGCTGTCCGAGAGTTGGACGACTCCTATAAGGTGGTTGCTTTAGTAGATGCTGATACTATAGTTCATCTGAATTGGCTGCGAGAATTAGTCAGTCCTCTAGGCGATGCGAAAGTAGGCGCAACAACGGGTAATCGTTGGTACGTACCAACAGGTAGGTATTGGGGTTCTTTAGTGCGGTACGTCGGCAATGTATCCACAGTAGTGCAAATGTTTATCTTCCAGATTCCTTGGGGTGGAACTTTGGCTGTGAAAACAGAAGTGCTTCGCCAAACAGAACTGCTAGATAAGTGGGGACAAGCTTTAGGCGAAGATTTTATGATGCACGACATCCTGAAAAAACATGGTTTTCAGGTAAAGTTTGTGCCTTCGCTGCTAATAGTCAATCGTGAAGAGACTGATTTATTCAACTTAATAGACTATCTCAAGCGCCTTATCCTTTTTTCTCGACTGTATCACCCCCGTTGGTTGGCTCTTGTAAGTGAAGCTGTTTCTAGCATTTTGTTTCCGACTCTACTGAGCGTGTTAGTTCTAGAGTCGCTATTAGAGGCAAAATGGGAAGCTGCGGCTCTGTTGTTAGTCTGCTATGGAGTTTACACTGTCGGATTACTCTTGATAATGCTGGTGTTGGAATTAGAGATACAGCGAGTGGTTCACTCTAATGACCAGGCGATGCCTACCGGCAAGCCGTTCCACGTCTACGCCAAATTATCAGCTGCTACAATCATTAAAATGTTGATTGGGATTCCGTTGACACAGTGGGTTTATGGGTTAGCGATGCTATCATCCCTGTGGACATCAACAGTTACCTGGCGCGGTGTCAGCTATCGCGTTAAAGGGCCTTGGAATATCCGCTTAGTGGAATATCGCCCTTATCAATGGTTGGATCAGCCTATTAATAGCAAGGTTTCTCTTTGAATTAAATCGCTAAATATCAACTAGGGCATGAAAGTTATTACACTAAACATTCCCTAGTCTTCAAATTATATTATCTTATATTTAGTAGAACTATATTAGCTATAACCCTTGTAAAAAGATACGTTTATACTTGTTGATTATCAAAACGTATTTACATTTTTAGCAAGGGTTTAGACAAATATATTAAGGGGAATTTTGACTCAATACGGTTCAGTTAAGAAGAATAGTAGGTTGGGTTGAGCTTAAGCGTTACCCAACAAAGCCTTGATAATGTTGAGTTACCCTGCGGGAAGCAAGCTACGTTCCTCAACCCAACCTACGCCAGTTGTAGTTTTTAGCCTTAACTGAACCGTCTTGAATTTTGACTTAGTATTTTGGATGTTTTGATAGTTTCAAGTTAGTTTTATAAACATCCACTTCAAAATCGAAAATTTCAGCTATTTGACAATGCGTAAATCCTTAGTCTAACTGTATTGGTGGGAATTTCTGAGCCAGATAATCAGGATGTTCATGAAACATTTGCTGCGTAAATCCTAAGTTAAAAACCAGCAATTTTGTGAAATATTCCCCTTTATTATGACTAAGCAAAAACTTCGCATTGCACTGTTTACAGGGTTGTACGCTCCTTTCTTAACTGGTGTTTCCGTTGCAGTTCACCAACGAGTTCGTTGGTTACTAGAGCAGGGACATGAGGTTTTTCTAATCCATCCGCAAATCAACGATCGCTACCCCAAAAATGTTGGCGATCGCCCCATGCCAGGTTTGGAGGAAATTCAGTCTTTCCCCAATTTCTCTGCTTACGCATTCCCCACAGAACCGCTGCTATTCTATAAGTCTCTTCCTCAACCGTTGAACTATCGGTATTGGAGTGATACCAAGTTGCTGGAGGAATTCAAACCCGATATTATCGTGGTTGAAGAAGCAGCACAAATGAGAGGTTTGTACTCATTTTTCTTGCAAGGTTATGGTCGCCCTATCGGCACTCAATACGCAAAACGAACAGGCACGCCAATAATATCACTCTTCCATACAGATATCGTTGCCTATATCAAATATTACTTTGGAGACCGATTCTTCAATTTGGTTCGTCCCATCGTTCCCATTTTAGTTAAGCAATTTAGTGAGTCTTATGACTTCAATTACTTCTCTTCTAAAGAGCAACTGACTAAATACGAAGAACTGAAATGCCAACGCGCTGAATACGTCGCTTATCAAGGTATCGATTGCGAAAAATTTCACCCGCGAAATATTTGTTACAACCCAATTCCCAACGATAACCGACCAACTCTGTTGTTTGTCGGACGCATCACACCCGAAAAGAATGTCAATCAATTGCTTGATATCTTTCCAATCATAGCTGCCAAAATTCCTGATGTTCATCTGGTAATTGTTGGTAGTGGCCCGCTAGATGAAGAGATCCGTGAGCGTGCTAAAAAGTTTGGATCGAGTATTACTGTATGGGGCGAGTCTCATGGTACAGAACTTCTAGGTTGGTTTGCCAGAGCGGATGTTTTTGTTAATCCCTCCGTTACCGAGAACTTCTGCACGACAAATAACGAAGCATTAGCATCTGGAACTCCTCTGGTTGCTGTTGTTGCGCCGTCAACCTCAGAACAGGTATTTCCTGGTCGTAACGGCTTCCTTGCCCAACCTAACAACCCTACAGACTTCGCCCAAAAGGTAATTGCGATTCTGGAAAATCCCGATTTGAAAGCAGATATGACTAGACACGCTCGCCCCTCTATACTCGAATTTGATTGGTCAGCGTGTATGCAGAAATTTGAACACAAACTCTACCAAATCATTGAAGGAGCGCAGAAGGTTGAGGTAAGTACAAGCAGTATAAGAGGATAACAATCACAAACAGATCGCTAGTATTTACAGTACTAGCGATCGCTACTGCAACTTTTTGCACCAACGAGTTTTAGGATTATTAAACACATCCGACTTGCATTCTTGTCGTTTTAGCTAGCAGAAGTTGTGAGTTAATGATTTATCGAGGTCTTTATCTCTTTATCATTAAATGCGATCGCCTTTCAAAATCAGTCAAGTGGGATTGTAACTATGTTGTTAGACCTCCAGCTTGAAAAATCTGTTCGACGGTTAAATTCAATTCCGGGAAAGTAGGTGAGATAATGCTTATACCGCTACAGGCATCGCTACCTCGAAACTGCCTGACTTGGTATTCTCCTTCAACTAACGAGTAAATCCAGATAGTTGGTTGTTTAGGATTGCCTATAAACCGCTTACCACCTAAAGCTGCATAATCTATAATCCAGTATTCAGGAATGCCTACTGCCTCATAGTCTGCCACTTTTTTTAAATAATCATCTCTCCAGTTAGTACTAACTACCTCAACTACTAAAGGAATTGATGCTGCTTGGCTAATAGTTGATTCTTTTTTCCACAGAGGCTCATTTACTAAATTAGTCCGATTTAATATCAGCACATCTGGAGAATAAGCTGATTGACCTTCCAATGGTTTAATAAACGCTGTTTTAGGAATGAAGTAGGGAAGTTTTAGCCTCTTAATTTCGGCAGATATTTCTAGTACCAAAAATCCAACGACCTCTTCATGGTCGCCTTTTGGTGGTGCTATCTCAACAATTACTCCATCATGCAGTTCATAACGTTGTTGCGAATTTTCTGGATACCAAGCGATGAATTCATCGAATGTTACTAGTTTACGTAAGGCTTGAATCATAATTGATCGCCCTCAGCACTTGGTTTCGGTCATGCCGCACCCTTGCCTCTATCAGTTGGAAGAGGCTACTGACGTGCGGTTTCTAATTCTACAATTCATGCAAGCTGATTTTACCAACCCGCCACCCATGCAAGATTGGCATAGTAAACAATCCCCATGCCAAACCTGTAATCAACCCAAAAGGCGTAACCAGATAATTATTAAAACTCCACAAACCGAAAACCTGTGCTGCCAATTCCAAAGGATAAGCCATCATTAGCACACTAGCTAGTGCCGCACCACTCCAGCCATACTGACTTAACCAGTAAAATCCCTTACCACCAGTTACGCCATACAGCAGACGAGTAATCAGCAAACCCGTTACAGTGCCGTAGCAGCGCATACACACAGCCATAATAAACGGTGGTGCTAAATCTAACCCCATATCTGGTTGCGGACAGACATGATTACCCATGAAATAAATGATGTCCGCAATTCCAGGAAGCAAAGACACTCCAGACGCAGCCAAAAAGGGAGCGATAGGCGGGCCAAACACCATCCCTACCAACAAGAAATCAGCTATAAAACTGACCCAATTAATCTGCAACTCTTCACTGAAAGCTACTCTTGTCATTTCTCTTTGTCTGCGTCTTTGCGTCTACGTTTTCTTAACCTACCTTATTTACATAAGGACTTGTCAACTTATCCAACTGCTGAATCAACAGACTGAGGAATAATCCCACATCTGTCACCACACCCACTGATTCTACAGAACCGCGATCGCTTAACTTAGTCACCACAGCTGGATTAATATCCACACATACCATTTTCACACCAGCCGGGGTCATATTCCCCACGCCAATGGAGTGCAGCATTGATGACAGCATCAAAATCATCTCTGCACCTTCTAGGTGTTTGGCATATTGCTCCTGTGCTTGAATCAAATCCATTACGGTATCAGGCAAAGGCCCGTCATCCCGAATCGATCCCGCAAGCACAAAAGGTACATTATTGTGGACACATTCATACATTACGCCACTTTTAATTGCTCCTGCCTCCACAGCTTTGGGAATGCTGCCATAACGGCGGATACTATTAATTACCTTCAGGTGATGGCGATGTCCACCACGGACGGCGACACCCCGCTTCATGTCTACACCCAAGGAAGTGCCCATGATATTTTGCTCGATGTCGTGAACTGCGATCGCATTCCCACCCAGCAACGCCTGTACATATCCTTCCCGAATTAGTTGCGCCAAGTGTTCGCCGCCACCAGTGTGAATTACCACTGGCCCAGCCGTGACAACTACTTTACCACCAGCATCACGGATTTTACGTAATTCCCAAGCCACTTGCTCAACGACCAATTCCACGCGTCGTTCGCTGGAAACTCCCGCCGACATAAAGCTGAATTCTTGAGTGCTACGGATTTCCCGCGATTCCGTTTTGCGGATGGTGCGGATACCTAAAACGTCTACAATTACCTGTTCGCCAACTTCTAAATCGCGCAGTATTTTACACCGAGCAACTAAACCTCTGGGAGTTTGAGTAATGGCGATCGCTCCATCCATTCGCTGATTTTCTACTTTCACCCAGTGACCATTAATTCGCACTTCTGTGGGATAAATGGTACTGACATAGAAATCATCGGGCGCTACACCATTTTGAATTACCGGCTCCAGCTTGGCATCTCGCTCATCATGGGGTAAATCCACTGCACCCAAATCAATCAACATTGAGATGATTTCTTCCATCACCTCATGAGATGGTGCTGATACCTTCACTTCTGCGGCTGAGGTACTTTGTCGTTGTTCTCCCAAGTTGAAATTCAGGACTTGGAAACTTCCCCCAGCATCTATAATCAAATCCAAGGCGCGGTTAATTAAGCCAGCATCTAGCAAATGCCCTTCCATCCGAATGATGCGGCTTTCTACCGAGACATTGGCATGAATTTCATCTCTAACTGGTTCCGTAACCCGCAGAGTTAAGCATTTAGCCGCACCACCAGCTTTGAGAAATTCCGTCAGCGGTGTTTCCAGCACTTGGAAACCTACATCTGCAAGACGGGTTTTCAAAGCATCACTCGCCTTGTTCATGATGACGATGTTATCCACATTCACCGTATTACAAGCGAAGTTCAGTGCATCGGCTTCTTCAATTGCGATCCGCTTTTCTGGTGCGACTCGCATTTCAATTAAGCGGTTGGAGTAAGAATCAAAAGCACCAGGATAGTAAAGCAAATATCCATTTGCTAAAGGACAAAAGCAAGTATCCAGGTGATAAAAACGTTCGTCTATTAATCGCAGGGATAGCACCTCAATATCCAGCCATTTAGCCAGATAAGGGTGAGAATCTAATTCTGAGCGGAAACCGTATCCTGCCCATAACCAGCGTCCTTCCCGATCTAGGAGTGCGTCTCCTGCGCCTTCAAAGGGCAAATCTTTGGGAAGTTCATTGACTGTATAACCATTTGCCTCAAACCATTGTTTGAAGAAAGGCTCCTCTCCCTGACGTTCCTTGTGCAAAAAGCGACTGAGGACGACATTATCGCCCAGAACTAAGCCAGCATTGGCGGTAAAAACTAAATCAGGCCAGCCTTTTTCAGGTGGTACTAAGTCTACAATGGCGTGTTGTTTAAGGATTTGATGTAGTCCCTGCCACTGTTCCACGGCGCGATCGCGCGATGACTTGTGAATATTCCCTTCCATCCAAGGATTAATCACATAGTCCACATCGTAGTGGTCAGGAGGGCACATTAAAAAGCGAATCCGGGAAGTCATAAAAATCTTACAAGCGTTTTATATGCTACAAGCTTACTTTGAATACAGATTTTTGTTTTTTTACAGGTAAAATCTGCTACTAAAGCTTCTATCTTTTGAGAGTTGAAGACTTTACCAAGCCTTCGTTATCAATTCTATTACTGGAACATAGTAATAATACCAATTCAAAATTCCAAATTCAGAAAGCCTGATTTAATTTGGGTTTCCAGGAAAGTGGGGCAGGTGAAGACACCGTTAAAAGCAGTCAATATTTGGTGGCGATCGCTCAATACGCTTGCATTAAAGCTCAACTTTTTATCAAAGCCAATTTTTTTAACGCAGACGCAAAATTACCGTAGGCTAACGCAAAGAACGCATACTCCTACGGAGAAGCAAGCTACGCATTAGCTTTCGTAGAGAAGAACGCAAAGGAAGAAAAGGAAGAAATACTTAACTGAACTGATTGTCCTATATAGCAACGGACAGGGAGCTTAGGACAGCAATAAAATCACAAAGTATGCTGTTGAAGACGCGTTTGCCGCAAACTGTCCTAACGGCTTTGGCGACTGCTATAAATGATTTACTCCTCTGCTCCCCTGCTCCTCGGTCACTGAGCGTAGCCGTTGGCGTGGTCACTGAGCGTAGTCGAAGTGCAGCCTCTCGAAGAGAATGCTCCCCTGCTCCTCGGTCACTGAGCGTAGCCGTTGGCGTGGTCACTGAGCGTAGTCGAAGTGCAGCCTCTCGAAGAGAAGTGCTGCCCCCCTGCCTCCCTCAAGCAGTCACTATATAAGACGAGTTGATCGCTGCTACACGCCCAGCATCTACCAAAGCTTGATACACGATCGCCGCTACCTCACCCCGTGTAGCATCGCGGGTAGGATTGAGTTGTTTGAGGTTTGGGTAATTGACAATAATTTCCTTATCTATAGCTTTTACTACCTCATCCTTAGCATATTCAGGAATCTTAGCTTGGTCATCGAAAACTTTGATATTTGCTGTACCATCAGCAGATAACTTCAGTCCATTCACCAGAGAGACAATCACTTGCACGCGCTGAATATTTTTGTTAGGGCCAAAGGTATTGTCGGGAAAACCAGAGAGAAATGAACCTTGATATGCTTGATCAATAACTTTAGATGCCCAGAAGTCTGCTGGTACATCTTTGAATTTGATCACCGCACGGTTGGGCGATGGGTTGAAAGCTTTTACCAGTAATGCAGCGTATTGTGCCCGTGTCATAGTTGCATCGGGTTTAAATGTGCGATCGGGAAAACCATTAACTATCCCCAATTTGACTAATTCCCGAATAAACCCACCTGCCCAATGATTTGCAATATCAGTTAATTCGATAGTTGGAGTTGGAGTTGGGGTTGGAGTTGGAGTTGGAGTTGGGGTTGGAGTTGGAGTTGGGGTTGGCGTTGGCGTTGGCGTTGGAGTTGGGGTTGGCGTTGGCGTTGGTGTCGGTGTTGGAGTTGGTGTCGGTGTTGGCGTGGGTGTCGGTGTTGGAACCGAACTATCTGCAAACTCTATGTTTCCGGCGACTTTAGACACATCTATTTTATTTCCTAGAGAAATCAGCTTATTGGAACTGACATTTTGCAAATCAAATTTACCGTTATTGCGTAGAGTATTGCCCCCTGGATTATTGATACTGCCGATATCCGGTAGAGCAGTTCCAATTACTGTGATCCCATCATCAGTATTATTTTCACTGACATTATTACGTAATACGGGACGGGCACTACCAGAGATGACGATCCCAGAACGGTTTTCATAGATTCTGTTATCTCGAAGGATTGGTGATGCAGTATCACTAATGGCAATGCCGAAACCTGTTTTAAAGTAGGTATTATTTTCAATTTGACCTTTAGAATTTTTAGCGATCGCAATTCCATTAGCTGCATTCTCACTGAACACATTACCTAGAATCACTGGGTTAGCATCGCCTGTAGCAAATACTCCCTCCCGCTTATTGTTGATGAAGGTGCTATTAGCAACAGTAGGGGCAGTTGATTCGATCCAGACACCACTACCACGGCTAGCTAAATTTGTTACAGTCACTCCTCGGAGTTCAGCTTTATCCAGCAGTACAAATGTGACATTCTGACCAGCAAAAGTACGGCTCAGGTAACTACCACTTCCTTCAATTAAAATACCATTGCCTTTATTGGCTTCATTACCCACCACTGTTACGCCAGATGGAATCGTCAACGGAAAGACTTCACCATTAGCAGCATTGTAATTACCATCTGCTAGTTGAATCTTGGTATCAACAGTCGCTACCTTGAGGGCTTGCGTAATTGTTTTGAAGGGGGCTTGTTGAGTACCTGGGTTGGTATTGCTGCCTGATACTGGATTTACGTAAAAAGTTTGAGCCATATTTATACTTTCATAAAATACATAGCTATCCTAGCGCTAACTATGAAAGTAAGTAGCGTTTGATGCATTAAGTAACTTTAAGTACTTCTCACTGCAAAGTTAAAAAATTATGCAGATGCTTTTGGGTTTCATTAGTACTTGACTAATTCAAAAGGGTAGGACATGAGGAGTTAGAAATTTGAGTATCTAAAGTATCTTAATGATCAATAATACCCTCCTAAAAAAGAGAGAAGCAGGGAGAAGAGTTTCCCCTCTGCCTCTCTATCCTCATCCCCTATTAATAAGGCCACTTCCAATCACGAATTTCCGGCATATCGTCGCCGTACTTCTGAATGTAATGCTTGTGTTCAATCAGCTTATCTTGCATGTGCTGTTTGACATAAGCTGCCTTAGATCCTAGTTTTGGCACGCGATCGATTACATCAATTACTAAATGGAAGCGATCTAAATCGTTGAGAACAACCATGTCAAAGGGGGTGGTGGTAGTTCCCTCTTCCTTGTAGCCACGCACATGGATATTTTTATGATTAGTGTGGCGGTAGGTTAGGCGATGAATTAGCCAGGGATAGCCATGAAAGGCAAAGATAACAGGTTTGTCGGTGGTGAAAATTGTGTCAAAATCTTTTTCACTCAAGCCGTGGGGATGTTCGCTTTTGGGCTGGAGTGTCATCAAATCGACTACGTTCACTACCCGCACTTTTAAATCTGCAAAATGCTGACGCAGGATGTCTACAGCCGCCAAGGTTTCTAAGGTGGGAATATCCCCAGCACAAGCCAGCACTACATCTGGTTCGCCGCCTTGGTCGCTGCTTGCCCATTCCCAAATGCCGATGCCTTTGGTGCAATGCTTGATAGCGGCATCTATGTTGAGATATTGCAATGCTGGCTGTTTTCCAGCAATGATGACGTTGACATAGTTACGGCTTTTTAGACAATGGTCAGTTACCGACAATAGAGTATTGGCATCGGGGGGCAAATAGACGCGAACGATCTCGGCTTTTTTGTTAAGTACATGGTCGATAAAACCGGGGTCTTGGTGAGAGAAGCCGTTATGGTCTTGTCGCCAAACGTGAGAGGTGAGTAGGTAATTGAGGGAAGCGATTGGTCTACGCCAGGGAATGTGTTTGGTGGTTTTCAACCATTTGGCGTGTTGGTTGAACATGGAATCAATGATGTGGATGAATGCCTCGTAACAAGTGAAGAATCCGTGACGCCCGGTGAGGAGGTAGCCTTCTAACCATCCTTGGCAAGAAGTTTCGCTGAGAACTTCCATTACCCGACCGTCGGGGGAAAGGTGGTCATCTTCAGGGTAAATATCAGCTACGGAAACTCTGTCAGTAACTTCCAGTACAGGGTCTAAACGATTTGATGCTAATTCGTCGGGGGCGAAGATACGAAAGTTGCGACTTTCTTGGTTAAGTCGCATGATATCTCGCAGAAATTTGCCAGTTACTTTAGTAGCTTCCGCGATCGCTTTCCCTGGTTCAGAGACATCTACAGCATAGTCTTGAAAGTTGGGCATCTTCAGGTCATGCAGCAAAATACCGCCGTTAGCGTGGGGATTGTCACCCATGCGTCGATGCTTTTTGGGGGCGAGTTCTGCTAGTTCGGGAATCAGTTTACCGTTAGCGTCGAAGAGTTCTTCTGGTTTGTAACTCTTCATCCAATCTTCTAGAAGTCTCAGGTGGTCTGGCTGTTTGGCTATATTGCCAAAGGGAACTTGGTGCGATCGCCAATAATCTTCGGTTTTTTTACCATCTACTTCCTTGGGCCCTGTCCAACCTTTGGGGGTTCTCATGACAATCATTGGCCACTGGGGACGTTTGGTGAAACCATGTACGCGGGCTTCCCTTTGGATACTTTGAATTTCGGCGATCGCTGTTTCTAGAGTCGCCGCCATCTGCTGATGGACATCTGCGGGATCGTCACCTTCAACAAAGTATGGTTTGTAGCCGTAGCCTATAAATAAACTCTCCAACTCCTCATGGCTAATCCGTGCCAGCATCGTTGGGTTAGCAATTTTATACCCATTCAGGTGCAGAATCGGCAGCACAGCACCATCACGTACAGGGTTAAGAAATTTGTTAGAATGCCAGCTAGTCGCTAAAGCACCTGTTTCGGCTTCACCGTCACCGACAACAGCAGCAACGATTAAGTCAGGGTTATCAAAGGCAGCACCGAAAGCATGGACGAGGGCATAACCTAATTCGCCGCCTTCATGGATCGAACCAGGGGTTTCCGGTGCTACGTGACTGGGAATACCACCGGGGAAAGAGAACTGTTTGAAGAGTTTCTGAATTCCTTCAGCATCTTGAGAGATGTTGTGATAATACTCAGTGTAAGTGCCTTCTAAGTAAGTATTGGCTACTAATCCAGGGCCTCCATGACCGGGGCCAGCAATGTAGATTGTGTTGAGGTCATATTTGTTGATGACCCGATTCAGGTGAACATAGATTAAGTTCAGCCCTGGCGTTGTTCCCCAGTGCCCCAATAGTCTGGGTTTGACGTGTTCCAGCTTTAGGGGTTCTCTTAGTAGCGGATTGTCGAGTAGATATATTTGCCCAACGGAAAGATAGTTAGCTGCACGCCAGTAGGCGTTTATCTTTTGTAATTCTTCATCAGTTAAAGGCTTTGTTTGTGGAGTCGTTGCTAATGTCATTATCGACACTCCATTCCAAAAGGTTTTTGATGGGTTCATCAGTAAGCAATTATACTTGTTTTCCAGATGATGGCCATCTACCCATGATGAATTTTTTCAGCCTTCGTGACTAAATTCCTTGCTTCTAGACACAGGATGGAGAGCGATATATACGATGGATTCGGGGTGGGGTTCTTTCTTATTTTTGATTTATGCAAGAGGTCTTCTAATTTTCTCATACTTCAAGCTTTGCTTTTCCTTGAACCATCCAGTACAGCAAAACTAGCTAGAGGCAGATCAAGGAATAACCTAATTATTAATTTCCAATAACCCAGGCGGTGGTGTGATTTCAATACGATTAGATTTCAAGTCTACTACTGGTGCGATCGCTTCTACAAACGGAATCAAAACAGTCTTTTGCTTTTTGTCGCCAGCCAATGATTCATGCAACTTTACTTCTAACAAATCATTGCCGGCGGGGATGATGTCTACCACCGTACCAACGAGTTCGCCAGATGCTTGCATGAAGACTTCCAAGCCAATCAAATCGAGGACATGATATTCATCTTCGCTTAATTGGGGGCGATCGCTAGCTGGCACCATTAACTTACAACCGCGCAACGCCTCCGCCTGATCGCAATTTTCCACACCAGCTAATTTGATGACATACAAGTTTTTGTTACTGATATAACGTCCTGTCAATAATTCGATTGGTTGCGGTTCTGTACCATCTAAACGCAACAACCAACGTTTTCCTGGCACCTCAAATCTTTCGGGAAAGTCTGATACAGGATAAACCCGTAATTCTCCAGATAATCCTTGAGGGGAAACAATCTTACCAATTTCTAGCCAATCGTCGAGATTGGGGGCTGGGGATTGGGGACTGGCAACTACGGGCTGGGGATTAGGGGCTGGAGATTGGACATTTTTAATTTTTGAATTTCCTCCGACTCTCTTACCCCTCTGCTTCTCTGCACCTCTGCCTCCAATCTCTTTATTAGCTTCTTCGTGTTTCATTTCCATTTTTCCTACTAGTACAACACGGCGGAAATAAACCACCATTCCAAATCAATGAAATGCTTACACTGTATTGATTTTTAATTTTTAATTTTAGGGACTTCCAGAAAATAAATTATCCAATTTACTCAGATAATATTTTTCTTTCTCCCCTTGCCCCCCTGCCTACTCAGCGATGGGATATTTTTTTAGTTGGAAGTCCCTTAATTGCGCCTTGCGGTATTAGGCAGTCACAGCCGCACCTTTATAAGCTTCTTCAGCCACTTTTGCTAAACGTTGCATAGCAGTAGCAATCTCCTCATCGCTGCCTGTGAGACTGATGCGGAAACATTGGTGCTTGTGCGCCCACTCTTCGTCTAAACCGGGGAAGAAGCTACTTCCGGGGACAATAATCACACCTACTTGTTTAACTTGCTGATAAAATTCCCAGTCACTTATGGGTAGATCCTGCAACCACAACCAAGCAAAAATTGCTCCTTCACCGCGATGGAGGAACCAAGGTAAATTCTTGGGCATTGCTTGTTCTAAGCTGGTTTCTAAAACAGTAAATTTATTTTGGTAAAAGGGACGGATGACAGTGTGAGAAATTTCTACTAAAGCGCCAGAATTAATTGCAAGAGCTGCGATCGCTTGGCCGTAACGTGAAGAATGGAGACCAATATTTGCTTGGAAACACTCCAACACTTCAATCCACTTTTCATCGCCAATGGCAATACCTACCCTTTCTCCTGGTAATCCTGCTTTTGATAAACTCATGCAGTGTAAGATATTATCGCCAAACACTGGTGTCATTTCGGTAAAGTTCAATGCCGGGAAGGGAGGCGCATAAGCCGAGTCAATTAACACGGGCAGATTGTAAGGCGCAGCTAAAGCAGCAATCTTTTTCACTTCATCCTCAGTGAGGACATTACCAGTGGGATTACAAGGGCGAGAGAAGAGGATACAACCCGTATTTTCTGTAATCGACAGTTGGCTGAAGTCGGGGCGATATTTAAATCGGTGGGCGGCTTCATCAATATCGAGAGTCGGTTTGTAAGCAGTTAAAGCTTTTGGAACTAAGGATAGTCCGCCGTAACCTGTGTAGTCAGGGCTGAGGGGCAAAACGATTTGTTTTAACTCGCCGCTAGGGGTGTAGCCACCGAAGCTATTTACAGCATAGAAGTAGAGGGTTTGACTACCGGGGGTGATCAGGATATTGCGATCGCTTAAGTTTAACCCGTAGCGTTTGTTAAAATCATTAGCGATCGCTTCCACAAATGGTGCATAACCCTGACTTGAGCCGTAGCGACAAACTACTTCACCATATTCTGGACTAGCCAAAAGCTGTGCAGTGCAATCCCGCCATAATTGTTCTACCTCTGGCAAAATCAACGGATTACCAGCACTCAAATTAATAAACTGCTGCCCTGCACCCGCTCGTAATGTTTCGATAATATCCTTCATGATTGCTCTGACGCCAGTCAGGTTGGACATTTGAGCGCCAATTTGAGTTAGGGCAGGGTTCATAAGCTGTGAAAAAATATATTAATTTAGGGGTGGACAAATTATTTGAGGTTTGCTGCTGACATCCAGTTTACATCGTTGCCAAAACAGCTGTTGCCGCCTTTAACCAATCTAGCTAGAGAATGACATTTTAACAAAGGTAATAATATTTATCGTTATAGCCGCGATCGTGCTTAATAAATACGATGAAGTAATACAAAAGTTTATCATGCGTTCAATGCCTGTGAGGAAACTGGGGAGTCAAGAAGAGAATAGGGTACAGGGTAGAGATTATTCCCTATCACCTGTCACCTCTCCCCTAATCCGAATGACAAATGACAAATGACAAATGACAAAACTATACAGGAGCGCTGACATTGGAAGTTAAAGCAGCAGTAGCTTATAGTGCAGGTAAGCCATTGACAATTGAAACCGTTCAATTATCGGGGCCAAAAGCCGGCGAAGTGTTAGTTGAAGTGAAAGCAAGCGGGGTTTGTCATACCGACGCTTTTACTCTATCTGGTGACGATCCCGAAGGTTTGTTTCCGGCTATTTTGGGACATGAAGGTGCTGGTGTGGTAGTAGAAGTAGGCGCTGGTGTCACCAGTCTCAAACCAGGGGATCATGTGATTCCCCTTTACACTCCCGAATGTCGCCAGTGCGAATATTGTTTGAGTTTCAAAACTAATCTCTGTCAAGCCATTCGCCTAACTCAAGGACGCGGTGTGATGCCTGATGGCACTAGTCGCTTTAGTCTCGATGGGCAAATGATTCATCATTACATGGGTACATCCACCTTTGCTAACTATACGGTGCTGCCGGAAATCGCTTTGGCAAAAATTCGGGAAGATGCCCCCTTTGATAAGGTTTGTTACATTGGCTGCGGTGTTACTACTGGTATTGGTGCAGTCATCAATACTGCCAAGGTGGAACCTGGGGCAAATGTTGTAGTTTTTGGTTTGGGTGGTATTGGCTTAAATGTCATCCAAGGGGCGCGGATGGTAGGGGCAAATATGATTGTCGGGGTGGATATTAATCCCAATAAACGCGCCTTGGCGGAAAAGTTTGGCATGACGCACTTTGTTAATCCTCAAGAAGTAGAGGGTGATTTAGTTCCCTATCTAGTTGATTTAACAAAAGGCGGTGCCGATTACAGTTTTGAATGTATTGGTAATGTCAAATTGATGCGTCAAGCATTAGAATGCTGCCACAAAGGTTGGGGTGTGAGCGTGATTATTGGTGTTGCTGGTGCTGGACAGGAAATCAGTACTCGTCCTTTTCAACTAGTAACTGGTCGCGTTTGGAAAGGTTCGGCATTCGGTGGCGCTAGAGGGCGTACAGATGTGCCAAAAATTGTTGATTGGTATATGGAAGGTAAGATAAATATTGATGATTTAATTACCCATGTAATGCCCATTGAGCAAATTAATGATGCTTTTGAATTAATGCACAAAGGTGAATCAATTCGCAGTGTGGTGACTTTTTAGTTGTTAGATTCTAAGCTTTTTCGCAAACCGTAACGAACAGTAGAGGCATATATCTTTCATGTGTGTAAATTTTAGATAAAACACCAAATTTACCAGGACAAACGCATCTAAATATTGAAGATTGACCTCGATATAGAATTCTCCAATACTTCATCAGATGGCACTTGCAAAAAATTAAGTTTTACTAGACTTATTGCATGAATCTATGAGCTTTCACTCTAAATTCCTATCCCAAGCTTGGGAGAGGGATTTAGGGTGAGGGTTGAGGGCGAATTTTGCATTTTTACAAAAAGTCTACTGAAGAAGAATGATAATCGTTGAAAGAGCGAAGGAGAATTCTCTTTCTAAAAATACAAGAATTGGCTAGCTTTCAAGGCGTTGCTGAATTAAGGGATGATTCTTGTGGGGTGGGCATCCTGCCCGCCCGGAAATACAAGGGACGGGCAAGATGCCATTGGTGTCAACTTAAGCCAAAAACTATATCAGACAGGCGTTTTGCAAATCCCTCACGCCCTCATCCCCTAACCCCCTTCTCCCAAGGGAGAAGGGGATATTTAATGTCTAGCTCCCCTCTCCCAAGGGAGAGGGGCTGGGGGAGAGAGCAAAACGTTTTCACCAAGCAGGTTTCACGTTAAATTGACACCAATGGCAAGATGCCCATACCACAAAAATAGTAAAATCATCCCGCAAATGTGCAACCCCGCTTTCAAAAGGGTTATTAAAGCTTTTTCAGAATTTTAGCTTGATAATACTTCATCAAAGTATCGATCGATTTCTGCTATCAGTATTTCAAAGTCTACAGGCTTGGTTAAGTGACATTTGAAACCAGCCTTCAGCGCAAGCTGCCGATCCTCTTGGCTACCGTAGCCGGTAAGCGCAATCAGAATTGAGCGAGTAAATTTGGAGTCTTTACTTAGTTCCTGTGCAACGGCGAATCCATCCATTTCAGGAAGTCCGATGTCACAAATAATTACATGAGGCTCAAGCTTCTTTGCAGTTTCTACCCCTAAAACTCCATTTTTGGCAATGGAAACTTCATGCCCAAAATGCTCAAGTACTGCTTGTAATGATAAGGCTGAATCCTCGTTATCTTCGATGACTAAAATCTTCAACGATTTTTTCGCCGCCTCTGTAATCTCTAGGTCTTTGTCTAAGGTTGTAATCTCTTCGCATATAGGGAGAGTAACTTTGAATTCTGCTCCCAAATTTATCCCTCTACTTGAGGCTTCAACATTACCACCATGAAGTTCTACAAGACTTTTTACTACCGAAAGTCCCAAACCTAGCCCGCCCCGCGAACGATCTAAACTGCGATCAGCCTGGGTAAACGGCTCGAAAAGTTCTGGTAATATTGTCGGGTCTATCCCTATGCCTGTATCTCTTACGGATAAGGCCGCCACACTACCTGAGCCATTCTCACCTGGAATAACTGAGAAATCTACCCAGATCGTCCCATCTGGCTGGGAAAACTTTAAGGCGTTATCAAGAAGGTTCCCAAAGATTTGGAAGAAGCGAGTGGTGTCAACATAGGCCCACACGGGTGTGTTTGGCAGGTCTTGTACTACTTTAAGATTCCATCTGTTGATTGCTTGTGCATGGTCATTGAGACTTTGGCGAACCAATTCCACCAGATTAACCTTCTCAAGATTTAATGAAATCTTCCCGTATGTGATGGACGATACGTCAAGTAACTCATCGATCAATTTCGAGAGGTGCTTAATCTGGTTTTGCATCATTAAAACTGTTTCCCCAACTGCGCCAGTCTGTCCTAGCTTCAACTTTAGTAGCTGAACGCCGTTGGAGATGGGGGCAACGGGATTCCTTAGTTCATGAGCCAGCATGGCAATAAATTTGTCTTTTAGGGCATTTTGGTTCGTTAGTTTCTGGAAAAGTTGCACGTTTGCGATCGCAACTGCTGTAGTATCGGTTAAAATCTCTAGCATTCCGATTTCTTCGGGTGTGGCTAGGTGGCGTGTACTCCAGTAGGCTCCAATCGCACCCAGTGGATCGGAAACCCGAATCGGAACCATCACTAAACTTTTGACAAAAGTTACTTTGTACGCCTCAATCGGAATTCGTGCATCCTGGTAAATATCCTCAATTACGGCTGCTTTTTTATTGAGCATTGCCCAACCAGAAATACAAGACTTGAGCGGAAAACGCATACCTTTCCAAAGTGGGCCAATGGCGTTTTCATCGACATAGTGGCAACATTCACCATCCCGCAATACAAAAGTTACTCCATCAGCATTTGTGAGATCGCGAGCAGCCAAACGCACAATCTCAATAATTTCCTCAATAGTCCGCACACAAGCTAAATCCTTCACTACCGAAAGCAGCCTGTTGTAAGACGAAATGTTATAGCTCGGATCTGAATTCTGTTCTTGAGAGATGGAGGTTTTTAACATATTTTTCATAAATAACTCCGAACAAAAATATATTTGTATAAAAACTTAGCTAAAGCGGGTAATTCAGCAGACACATACTCTTAATCGTAATCTTAACCTTGATATTGAGATTACAATCTGTTACAGCATTTTTGCTTTTACTTGTATAGTATGAAATTGTTCAAAATTCCTAAGTAAATATTCGCAATTTATTTTTATTTCCTAATACAACTTTTGGTGTTTAATCTACGGGGGTTACGTAACAGCTTAAACTCGTTATTTAGACGTAGTATTTGCAAGAGAATCGAAGATACGTAACAATCATTCGTAGATATTGCCGATCGCAGACAAATTATTTGGCGATCGCTAAATAATACTCAAATCGCTCCCGGAGTTTTTCAACCGTCAAATTTTGAGTCCAATACTCCACTAGGGCGTGACCAAATGCCCAGGCGTTGCGATCGGGTGCAGCGGTGTTTTCCAGCAGTAGCGGCCAAAGGGATAGCAATTCAAAGTTGAGCGACTTGGGGTTTAAGAGTGAGAAAAGTTCATATCCCATTTGCAATTTGCCAATCACAATCGGCAACTGTTCCACGGGAATTTGCTCCGCCAGCATATACGCTAAGGCTGGAGATCCGGTTGAGAGGGTAGAAACAAATTGAAGGACGGGACTTTTGAGCAATGCCGTTAATCCTTGTGTTGTCGTCATTTGGAAGGTGTAGTGGTCGATGATTTTGGCGGCGGCGACGATGCGAGTTTCTAGATTACGCAAAAAGCGGGCGAGACGGAGTTGCTTGGTAGGTGCGATCGCATCCACTAATCCCAAGGATAGCGCTTCTACTCCCCAGGCAACTCGATTTGTTTTGCTGTCACCTGTAACCACAGGTAAAACTAGATTACAGAAGTTTCCTAGCAGTTTAGCGCGATATTCAGTGGCTTCTCTAATAGCAATTTCTTTGGGGCGATCGCCCCATTCCCAATCATAAGGTGGTTGCCATTCTCGGATTGGACGCAGCCGGTCTACTTGGGTGACGATCGCGATCGCAGGTAAATCTGCAACTTCTGCTTTGATGTCTTGCAAAAAATCCACATCCATTTGTAGGGCAGGATCGAGGGCAGGAGTAGCTAACAGCAGCAAATCTGAATTGATGGCATAATCAAGCACCACGTTTCGGAGTTCGGCACGGTTGACTTGTTCGTAACCAGGTGTATCCCAAAGCGTTAGGGTTTCGCCACTTTCAGTTTGCCATTGATAATTTTGAATGCGATCGGTACTGGGTAAAACATCAACGGCTGCGAGATCCGCCTGAAATAACGTATTAATCAGGCTACTTTTTCCCGATCCCGTGCGCCCCACCAGCAGAATATTCACGGGTTTTTGCTCAACCGCCTCGGCTGGTTGAGCTTGAGTCAGGATTTCTCGGAGTGTTTGGGTTTTTGCCTTGGGTAAAGTTGCTGGGGAAACTACGGTTGCTGGCACTGGTAAGATGCTACGTCCGTAAAGTGCGATCGCTTGTCGGCATAAGTTTCTCAGGGCAGCTTCCCGAAATAACTGGCTCAAATTCCCCAATAATTGCTGAGTTGCTTGGTTACTAGAACCCTGACTGGCTTGTTTTGCCACCGCCGCCACCGGGTTTAAGATCCATTGTGCCCAGTTCCAAACTTTCCAGAATTTCCGAGCCGATGGTTCCAACTTCCGGTAGACCTCATATCCTTGGTATGCTTGTCCAACCGTTACCTGATTGAGGATTGGGGATAACTTTTGCATCCACTTATCCATATCATCCACCGTTCCCCGAATCAGCCCGTAAGCTTGGGGAACGTAAATATTCAGCAGAGGATATTGAATTTGAGGATTGTAGATATGAGCGATCGCCACAACTAAATCCTGACATCGCGTCCAAAAAGTTTGCCAGTCTTCCCAAATCGGGCGATCGCTTTGTGCTGCTTGGAGAATTTCTTGAAGGGCGGTTTCTGCAAGTTTTGTGGTGTCATTTCCCACAGGTAGGCTTACTGTATCCTCTGTTGTCGATTCCAATTCTTCACGGACTTGAGTTAATACAGCTTCCACCTCGTTAACAGCTGGTTGAGTCCATTTGACTAGCAGCCAACGCCAACCAACAAATAAAACAGTGAATACACCCCAAATCCAATTAATGCCCCACGCATGAATTTGCGAACCGGCGGACACCAGTAAGAAAATGATGATAAACGCGATCGGGATTGCTAAGACTACCCACTGCCACAGTTTTAATCGCACCATTGCCCCATACCTGCTTTGAAATGTTGGGAGATTCGAGTTTTTGTCAAAATTACTCTTATAAAAAGTCTATCGTCTCCAATGCAGGCAGGATGTTTGGTATTGTGGGATTAATGGTAGACTCCTAATTATTAGGGATAAATGTTTTATTTTGCTGTGGGTAGCTAAATAAACAACTGGATATTTATATTTCTAGATTAGAAGAAGTTTAAAATTGCTCAGTTGTCTATGAGAGCAAAATTTAGTAAACAAGCTATGCAAACAATTACCGATATTGGCACACTGATTGTCAGCACACCGGGAACCTGTGGTGGTCGCCCTCGGATTGCGGGACACCGGATTACGGTACATAATATTGCGATCGATTTCAACGCAGGCGTGAAACCGGAAGAGATAGTTGTCCAAAGACCACAGCTAATGTTGGCACAAGTTTATGCCGCGCTAGCTTACTACTATGCTAACCAGCAAGTAATTGACAGGGAGATTGCCGCAGAAATTGAAGAATACGACCGTTTGGAAGCTGAGTACACGGCGAAGAGACAGTGAGCCAAATTCGTTTGTATTTAGATGAGGACAGTGTTGAGAAGTCCCTAATCAAAGCTTTCTGTAATGCAAACTTGGATGTTGTGACAGTGGCCGATGTGAGCAGGCAGAGCTATTCTGATGATGAGCAGCTAATTTGGGCAACAGAACAAGGGCGTGTTATCTATAGCTACAACCGAAGAGACTTTTGCTGCTTACATAACGAGTTTTTAGCCACAGAAAGAAATCATGCTGGCATTATCTTGTTGCAGCAACAACGCTATTCCGTAGGGCAACAGTTACAAGGGTTGCTCAAGTTGGTTGCTACTCGTTCGGCTGAGGAGATGGTAAACCAACTAGTATTTTTGAGTGCTTATATTGATAAAAGCTCTTAACGTTTTAAATACTTATTTAAATACTTAATATTAGTTAATCTTAGGAATAGTTGCCAACAAAAAGTTTTAACAGAAGTTCCCAAGCGATAACATTTGCGGACGATATCTAAGGCAAAGTATGGTACGCGCAGTCGCAGTGGGTAAAACACGGGCAGATATAACCAGTAGTAAGCCTTTTTTAGGTTATTCCACTTTGAGCAAGCTTCTTGATGCAGGAAATCTGATATATCTACGACTAATCCTCTGCCTTGGTACATCATGACATTACGCCCGTGGACATCATGAGGGTGGAGTCCACGACTTCGCGCATAGTCAAGAGCTTCATCAATGTCCTTTATTACCTGCTTGGGAATTAGTAAACCAAAGTGCATACAATCGTAGAGGGTTGTTCCATAAAGCCGTTTCAAGACTAAAAACCCATCCTTGGCGTACAAACACTCAGAAAAGGCTGGATGAGAACCTAGACGATGGTAAACCTCTACTTCCTCTTCAAAGCCTATCCTTCCTGGGGCATAAATCTTAACTACACAGTCAGGGGAATCGGGGTGATAAACTACTACTGCGTAATTTCCTCTGCCAAGTAGGCGCCAAGGTTGTGGAAGATAGCTTACCTTAATTGGATCGCAGGGATTGACACTTTCAATCTGTAATCTAGGCAGTAGTTCCTGATAAATGTTTTTGACTAACTGTTTTAGGGGCAATTTGTCCATATTAATTCCTTAGCCAATTTACGAGGTTTGGGAATAAGGTTGACTTGAGTGAATTACGACCTAAATGATACCGTTGCAACTTCTCGTTAACGGTAGAGATGGCAATTTTTATCTACAACTCATGTGATATTGATTTTTCTACCAACAATTCTGATGCTGCTTCACCCTCACCCAGGTTATCAGAATTAACAGATTTAGAAAAACCATCTGCTACATCTTTGATAAAACCAGCTACAGGTACCGCAACTAGTAAACCCAAGACTCCACCAACATTGGTTCCTACAAGCAGAGCAATTAATACCCATATTGGTCTAATGCCAGTAATTTTACCTAAAAGACGTGGTGCGATCGCCTGATCGATTAACTGATCGATAACAACAGCTACCGCAAAAACCTTAACTGCTAACCAAAAGTCATGTGAGGCTATTATTAAAGTTATTAAAACAAGACTGACGACATCACCAAAGGGAATTAAGCTCAAAAGCCCAACTCCCAAACCAAAGAGTAAAGCAAACTGGACTTGAAAACCTAAAAACAATAATGTTATGGAAACACCCATCAGCAAAGCCAAAGTTCCCTGACCAATCAAGTAATTTTGGAAATTTTGCTGAATAGACTGGCTTATTTGCTGGGCAAGATTTCCAGGTAACTTCTTAAATATCGCCTCCCAAATTCTTGGGCCATCTAACAACAAGTAAAAAGTTAGCACTACTGTGATTAACGCCTCAGAAATACTATCAATTGTATCTATGATAATACTTAAAAGTTTATCGGAAACAAACTCTATTTCATTAGGTAATTGGTCAGTAATTTTTGCTAATAGCTGACTTAGATTCACATTTAATTTATGTTTAAAAAACCAATTATTGACACTCTGAAGTTTTTCTTCGCTAGAATCAATCCATTGGGGAAAGACTTTAACCATTTCATTAAATTGCTCTAAAACAATAGGTACTAATGTGATACCCAAAGCCACAACAATTACCAATGCTAATATAAAAACTAATGCTACTGCATAGCTGCGTTTAACTCTCCGCTGTTGGAGAATCGAAACAGGATAGTTTAAAACGAATGCAAGCAAAGTAGCCAATACAAGAATTGTGAAGACAGGTTGAAAGTTTTTAACTAGCAAAAATGCCAGCCAACCATTGAGAAATACTATAGGAAATAACAACGTAAAAATTAACCATCTAAGTAGTTGATTCAGTGAAAAATTCATAATTAATTTTAAAGCGAAAATTATTCTATTTACTACATTTAACCGAGTAATTAAATCTGCTCAACAGGAAGTAGACAATAAAAATATTTCCCGATTCTCCACTTCCCATTATTTAAATGATTAACTTTCAGCCAAAGCTGAAAATTGCTCCTCATTTATTCGCCCTGCTTGATAGAGAGTATTAGTGATTTCCGAAATAGTTAAAACCGCATGACTGCAATAACCATTTTGCTGTAACCTATCTTTCACCCCTTGTTCATGGTCGATAAATACCACAATATCATTAACCTTTAATCCTGCTGATTCCAACTTTCCTGCCCCTTCCATGACACTTTTGCCGCTAATGAGAATATCATCAACCACTACAACTGTTTCACCAGCATGAAAGTTACCCTCAATTACTCTTCTAGTTCCGTGTGCCTTCACCTCTTTACGCGGGAAAATCATCGGACAGTGAAGGCGCAAAGCTAAACCAGTCGCAGTCGGTAATGAACCATAAGGAATACCTGCTAATCTATCAAAATTTAGGTTCTTCAAAATATCCTCATAAGCTGTAAGAACTTGATTAAAAACTTGGGGGTTGGAAATAATTTTGCGTAAGTCGATGTAATAAGGAAATATTGCTCCTGATGCTTGGACAAAGCTGCCAAACATAATGCAATCAAGATCGTAAAGTTGTAAAATCAAATCTTGGTGGGGATGCTGATTTAGAAAACAAACATCAGGAAACCACACAGAACAAGTAGAATTTTCGTGAACAATTTCAGTTTTTATTTGATTTATTTCTGCACGTAAAGACTGGACTTCTTCTGATAATTGGGTATTTCCCAACATATCTTGAGGGACAGGAATCAGTAAACCATCACCATTACTATTCAAGCCAGCTTCTAAAATTTGTTTCAGGTTTTTACCCTCCGCCCAGATGCTACGCGCCATAATAATTCGTTCAGGTGCAACTGCTCGAATAAGTGCTAAAACTTCAGGATTTGTAGTTCCCACTTCCAAACCCAATTGTTCTGGAGTTCCCCAGGTTTTTGATTCTTTTACTACCTGTAAATAAAGGGGTGATTCCTTTGTAGGATATTGCTGTAGAGCTTCTGCACCTGGATTAGAAGTACAACATAAAATAAACACCGCTTTATCAGGATAGACCAAAAAAGGTGCTACGTGATCTTGTCCTGTATAGGGACTGAGAGTGATTGCGTCCACCTGCCATTGTGTAAACACAGTCTGGGCAAAGATGGTACTAGTATTTAAGTCACTGTGTTTAGCATCTAAAATCACTGGGATATGGGCTGGAATAGCTGCTAAAGTTTTGTACAGCAGTTCTAAACCAGGAATACCTAAAGCTTCGTAAAAGCCAAGTGTCGGTTTATAAGCACAAACGTAATCAGAAGTTTCCGCAATAATGAATTGTAACCACTTCTCCAAACCAGCGATGAGTTCTTCAGATTCATAACGCCCAGGCATCATCTCTGGATTTGGATCGAGTCCTACAAATAGTAAGCTTTGATTTTGTAAGATATTTCCATTCAATTTATCAAAAAAGTTCATTTTTTTTAAAGAGTCATTGGTCATTTGTCACTTGTACTGAGTTTCGACTGCGCTCAACTACCGCGAAGTCGTTCGCGTAGCGTCTCGTAGAGAAGTATTTGTCATTTGTCATTTGTCTTCTCGTTTATTTATCTCCATGACCATAGTTTGTTTACTAAAACATTGATTCTGTTAGTTGAGTACCTCCAGCTTTTTTCCCTAATTGATAGTGAATTACTACAAATAAGATAACCATCGGTACTGAGGCAAAGTGAACAATTCGCAATGCTTGCCAATCGCCAAAGCAATCCACAATCCAGGGAAATTGAGCAGGTTTATACATTCCTATCCCTGTAAATAATGCCAGCAGCAAAATAGGAATAATTGCTGTATAAGCAATCCGATGCCAAGCATAAATTAGGCGTTGGGAATTTTGAGTTTTTTGTAATGCTTTGAAGTCATTAGCACCGACAAAGCGATGTCGCCAGCGCCGGGTAATTAAAATGTAAATTCCATACCACAACAGATTCAGTGAGAATAGCCACATTGCGGCAAAATGCCAGTGTCTACCTCCTGCAAGCCAACCTCCTAAAGTAAATATCGGCGGAATGTGCAAACCTGCGCGTCCACCAAAAACAGGGTTGGCGTTGTAAATTTGTAGTCCACTGGTGAGCATGATAAATAGACTAATGATGTTACACCAGTGGAAAATTTTGGCTCCTATTGCTTGAGTGGGTCGCTTTCGAGTTGGAGAGGAAACCTTGGAAGTCATAAATTTTGACTGATAAAATTTGCTGTTTATCTGTCTTGGGTAAATAGCCCAGCAAGTTTGGATGGGTATTACTCACTTTTATTTTCCCATCATTTAGATTCAGTATTTTGACATTGATGGTCTACCATCTGCTGTTTTAGCTGTCAGTTTAGGTATGGCTAGGGTTGTTCTAAGCTAAATTACGCCTACCTAATGTGAATTAACGTGAGTTCGACAAGTCTTATTTGACCTCTCCCCCAGCCCCTCTCCGACGCGGAGAGGGGAGCAAAAAGCTTAATTTTTCGTTTCTCCTCCCTTTCCGTTTCGGAGAGGGAGGCTGGGAGGGAGAGGTTCATCGAACTCACGTTGAATTAAAGTCCAGATACATTACCAGTAGACCAGTGTCAATCCAATACCTAAATCAGCAGCGTAGCAGTACAGGATTGCTCTTTCTTGGTGGAATGGGGTTTTCTGACGACCCTAGAGTTGTCAAATTATCAGATTTTGGCTGGCGAATGCGAGAGCGTTTTTTATCGAGTATGTATTGGTGATAAACGCGGTTTACTTTTCAGACATCCTTTAAGATTAAAACATCAACAGGTATCAAACATCATTTAAGCAAGGAGAATAAGATGGCTGGCACAAATAATCTCACAGGTGTGAGAAATCCTGGTCTTGCGATCGCCGATCCCCTCATTGGTAGCACTGATGCAAAAACTCCTCAGATATTGGAAGTTACTGGTCAAGGAGAAGTCAGTGTTGCTACCACTTTAACTGATGTAGAATTGGGGATTAAAGTACAGGGAAAAACTGCAACCGAAGTTCAAGAACAAGTTGCTCAACGTTCAACAGCGGTAGTTGATGCACTGCAAAAGCTTGGGGCGAAAGAACTTCAAACTACATCTATTCAACTCAATCCTGTCTATAGCTATGAAAATGGTACTCAAACCCTCACCGGCTTTGAAGGCCTCAACACGCTTCAGTTTGAGTTACCAACAAATCAAGCTGGGGCAGCAATTGACAAAGCTATTCAAGCAGGCGCAAATGTCATACAGAATATCAGCTTCAGTGCCTCAGACGAAGTATTGCAACAGGCACGCCTGCAAGTTTTGAGCGAAGCTGTTAAAGATGCTAAAGCTCAGGCTCAGGCTGTTTTTAGTACTTTGCAGTTAACCCCCGGACAGATTATTGACATTGATATTAACTCAGATGATAATCCTAGACCATCTCCATTGGTGTCTAATCTAACAGCAGATAAGGTTTCGGCAGCAGCTAGTACAACTCCTATAATTGGTGGTTCTCAGACGATAGAAGCTAGTGTTTCTCTAGATATCAGTTATTCTCCAAATTCAGCAGGAACTCTTGCTTCGGCTACTGATAATCTCATCGGTGTGAGAAATTTGGGTCTTGCGATCGCCGATCCCCTCATTGGTAGCACTGCTCAGATATTGGAAGTTACTGGTAAAGGAGAGGTCAGCGTTGCCACTACTTTAACTGAGGTGCAATTGGGGATTAAAGTAGAGGGAAAAACTGCAACCGAAGTTCAAGAACAAGTTGCTCAACGTTCAACAGCGGTAGTTGATGTACTGCAAAAGCTTGGGGCGAAAGAACTTCAAACTACATCTATTCAACTAAATCCTGTCTATAGCTATGAAAATGGTACTCAAACTCTCACCGGCTTTGAAGGCCTCAACACACTTCAGTTTGAGTTACCAACAAATCAATCTGGGGCAGCAATTGACAAAGCCATTCAAGCAGGTGCAAATGTCATACAGAATATCAGCTTCACTGCCTCAGACGAAGTATTGCAGCAGGCACGACTGCAAGTTTTGAGCGAAGCTGTTAAAGATGCTAAAGCTCAGGCTCAGGCTGTTTTTAGTACCTTGCAGTTAACTCCCGGACAGATTATTGACATTGATATTAACTCAGATGATAATCCTACACTATCTCCCTTCGTGTCTAATCTAATAACAGATAGGGTTTCTACAACTCCTATAATTGGTGGTTCTCAGACGATAAAAGCTAGTGTTTCTCTAGATATTGGTTATTCTCCAAATTCAGGAGTGATTCTCGATCTACCTCTTAATGGATTGCAGCAAATTGCTTAATTAGGGACTTATGCCAATACGGTTCGGTTAAGGTTTTTTGATGAAAATTCTAAATCGCAAAGACGCGATAAATCGCCGTCTCTACAATAATCAGTCGTTTTGTCTTGACGGCGATTCATTGCGTCTCTTGCCTTAACCGAACAGTATTGCCATATCTTGTTCTTTGTGGACATTTTTTTCAAGGCATAAAAATGGGATTTACAGCGATCGCTAATTGGACTGCTTATGAAGGAAACATGGATTTCTGAGCGCCGGGTGATTCAATTGCCTGGATTAACTATCGATCGCCATATCTCAGCACCGAACGAGCTTGAATTCCCTGGATGCAACCATCATCTGCTTTGTCTTTTGTTGAGCGACCATAATCAACAAAAAATCACTCATATCGGCGAACAAAAATCGGAAAAGTCTCAAGCTAAAGGAGATTTCTGGATTTGTCCTGCGAAGATGTCGGGGGTTTGGGCGTGGGAGAGTACCGATGAATCATTGATGTTTGCGATCGATCCATTGTTTTTGTCTCAAACGGCAGATGAAGTCGGGGGGCTGAATGAAAACAAAGTTGAATTGCTCAGTACGGTAAATGCCCACGATCCACAGATAGAAGCGATCGCTCGTTTGTTTCAAGCAGAATTTGACACGGGTGGAATCGGTGGAAATCTTTATGCCGAATCACTGATACAAGTGTTGATAATTCACTTGCTGCGACAATATTGTGCATTTTCACCAAAAATGCAGCCTGATGTGAGAGAGATGCCCAACAATCGACTCCGACCAGTGTTGGACTACATTCATAGCTATTTAGATCGACCGCTACATCTGGCTGAACTGGCAGAAATTGTGGGCATGAGTCAATATTATTTTTGCCGATTATTTAAACAGTCAATGGGTGTAGCGCCCTATCAATATGTGCTGGGGCAACGAATGGAAAAAGCTAAAGAACTATTGCAACAAAGAAAATATGCGATCGCAGAAATTGCTCTGCTTGTTGGTTGTGCAGATCAAAGCCGTTTTACAAGGCATTTTAAAAAATATGTCGGAGTCACACCCAGGATGTTTTTAAAGAAAAAGTAAAACTCTGCAATGCTAACTGCGTAGGCGTAGCCCACCGTAGACATCGCAAGAATGACCTAAATCATGATTAGATATAGCAAGAAAAGTCTATCGTTTATCCAGCAGCACACTGTACCTTCATTTGTGGGATCTACGGTTGATGAACCCACAAATCAACAAAACCGATTAACTAAATTTATGAGAAGAATTAGTCGTATTTTGCTTTCTATTGTTCTCGTCAGCACTGCTGTAGTTTCCGTAGCAGTCGATTGGAACGCGACTCACCTCTTTAACTCTGAATGGCATCCCCATGCTAAATTTCATGATGCAGTAATGCTGTGGTTGCTCAGTGGCATGAGTATTGTGGCGCTGTGGTTACTATGGCGACGAACAACTGAACCTGACATCGCTTATACCTTTGCCATGTTAGTACCTGTAATCTTCTGGTCGCCCTTTTTCTTTGTGACGCTAGTGGTTCCTGGAACCAGTTTGCAAGCCGATCTGAAAGAACCTCCACCAATCATAGGAGGCATTCCGATTTATCCTAACGTCGCCGTTGCAACAGTCAGCGTTATTTTGGCGTTGATTGGCTATGGTTTGTACCGCGCTTCTAAATCGGAAACGAGTAGTTTATGAACAGGCCGATGCTGATTTTAGGTTTAGCATTGCTAGTTAGTTTCCTGCCGAGTCAATCAGCCGTGGCTCATATCGGACATGGTAGCTTTCTGATGCAAAATCTGGCTCAGATGACCCTCTCTCCATCCTTAATGTTCAGTGGTATTGGCATCGCTTTGGTGGCTGGAGCCGGACACGCTCTTTCTCCTGGACACGGAAAAACGATGGTAGCAGCATATCTCGTTGGTTCGCGGGGCACTCCTGGGCAAGCAGTTGTGCTGGGATTGGTGACAACTCTTACCCACACAATCAGCGTTTTTGCACTGGGTATTCTAGCTTTATTATTATCTCAATATATTTTACCAGAGCAATTGTATCCATTTCTTAGTTTATTGAGCGGATTGATGGTCTGTAGTGTTGGTTTTTGGTTACTCGATCGCTATCTCAACCCCGCACCAGAGCATCATCACACTCACAATGATTCTGAGCATCACCATACTCACAACGATCGCCATCATTCTGCAAATCAAGTTACATTACAGTCTCTTTTAACTTTGGGGATAGCTGGTGGTTTAGTTCCTTGCCCATCAGCGCTGGTATTATTGTTGAGTGCGATCGCACTTCACCAAACTGCATACGGTTTAATTTTGGTGTGTGCATTTAGTGTGGGATTGGCAGTTGTACTAGTAACCATTGGTTTATTGATTATTTATGCTCACCAATGGCTGAAGCGTTTTTCATGGGTTCAACCATTGCAGCAGTATACGCCGATAATTAGTGCGATCGCGGTGATTATCGTAGGAAGTGTACTGATGGCTTGTGCTGTAATTTAGGTGTTCAAAAGACAATACCAAATGTATCAAACTCAGATATTGTGAATGTATCGACTTGCAAAAATTAATATCTCCTCCCCAAAGTTCATTACCTAAAAGCTGGCGTGTTTTCTAATCGCGGCATAGTGTCTTGGTGTTGTATTCATCTCAATCACCAACTCTGTCCCTTGACCTAATTGAGAATTACACTTAAGTTTTCCTTGATGTTTTTCAACTATAATTTGCCGACTAATTGATAGCCCTAGCCCTTGACTTTTACCTATTGGTTTGGTTGTAAAAAACGGTTCAAATATATGTCTTTGGATGTGGGGAAGTATACCTTTGCCATTGTCAAAAATGCGAATGATAACTTTGTGTTTTTTTCCTAGTAGTTTGTCATTTACCCAAGGTTCATGATTATTGACCAATGATAAATGACTGCTAATAACTTCTGTATGAATCAAAATTTTGGGAGTAAAAGAATCATCATACTTCATCCTCTCTTCTAAAGCATCAATAGCATTAGTTAAGATGTTCATGAATACCTGATTTAGTTCACCAGGATAACACTCAATTAAAGGTAATTCACCAAAAGTTTTAATTACTTTAATCTCTGCTCTATCAGGTTTTTCTTTGAGACGATGTTGCAAAATCCTGAGAACACTATTAAATCCTTCATGTATGTCAACCTTTTTCATTTGACTTTCGTCAGAGGTGGAAAAATTACGCAAGGCGAAAACAATATCTTTGACGCGCTCAGAACCGGCTCGCATTGACCATAGTAATTTTAAAAATTCTGTCTTCACGAAACTAAGGTCAAGGTGTTGCAAATGTAAGGCAATAACTGGGGTAGGCGTGGGATAGTGATGTTGGTAAAGTTCAATAATTCTGATTAAATCTTCAGCGTATTTACTAGCCGGATGGAGATTACCGGAGATAAAGCTAACGGGGTTGTTAATTTCGTTAGCCATATCCGCCACCAGTTGACCAAGATTAGCCATTTTCTGGTTCTGCAATAACTGCTTTTGGGTATATTTGAGTTCTTCGAGGGTAGTTTCTAGCTGCTCTGATTTTTCCCTAACTTGGTCTTCGGTAGACTGGCGTTGAGCAATTTCGGTTTGGAGTTGTTCAAATAGTTGGTATTGTTGAGTAGCGTAGGCGCAGCCCGCACTTCGGCTCATTTCGGCTACGCTCAATGACCAACGCTCAGTGACCGTCTTAGACATCGCCTTATCCTGATTAATATCCTTGTGCGTTCCCACCATCCGCGCTGGTTTACCGAATTTATCCCACTGAAATACTTTGCCACAAGTCAAAATCCACTTCCACTCCCCGGATTTAGTCAACATTCGCAATTCGACTTCAAACACAGGTATGCATCCTTGGAGATAATCGTGCAATACCTGGCGAATTCTTGGTAAATCCTGTGGATGTATAAGTTGTTCAAAGGATTTATAATCGTTGTCGATTTCGTCTACTTTATATCCCAGGATGCTTTTCCACTGGGGATCGTAATAGGTTTTGTCAGTTACCAGATTCCAATCCCACAACCCCAAGCCACTAGCGATTAGTGCCATTTGTAAGGCGGCTTGTGAGCATTGGCAAGGATCTAAATTTTCTAGAGATAAGTCTTTGGCTTCGGGGAAACTTTGAGAATCTTGTACTGAAAGTGGAGCTTCCGATTCATGGGTAGCGGGTTTTTGGATATGCATAGCTGCTGGTACGATGAGGAAGATATTCTGTAGCTTTCTCTCTACGCTGTTTTAGCACCCTAAAGATTCAGTTATGGGCAAATCGCCTAGTTGGTTTATTAGGCTGTAACTTAAGTCAGGGATATATCAGCCCATATCATAAATTGGCATGGAATTTAGAAGAATGTAACCTCTGTTGCGATCGCAATAGCAATCTTTTAGAAAACAATCGCTACATTGTGTGCATCTACATTCTAAGATATGTCTAAAAAAAGTAGTTCAAGTCACATATAATTACCTAAAAACCCCGAAAAATTTGTAAAAAAAATTCTATGATTAAATCACGCCAAATAATTTAAGGATGCAAAAAATTGTCAAGGCTTTTTTGTAGCTTTTTTAGTCAGGGCTGGCCGCTATGCATAGAAGGCAGCCGACATTGACCGTGCCAATTTTAGATTTTAGATTATTCGGTTCAGATCAATCCAAAATCACCAATCCAAAATCCAAAATCAGTTGACTTACAAAGCTGAATGGTGTGAAAAAATATCATACTGAATTAGAGTCAATGAGTAATGACTATAGATGAACTAGTATTGCTACTAAAAGCCAGTCAAGCAACCGGTTTAACGACGCTCCAAGAATTGATATTGCGTTCTTCATGGGAAGGAAAAACCTACACTAATATAGCTAGTGAAGCGCACTACGGCGAGGAACGTGTCAAGAAAACCGCTGCTCATTTATGGCAAGTACTGAGTAATTTTTGCAAAGAACCAATACATAAATCCAACTTTCGCCAGACTCTAGAAAATCACCCTTTTAGCGAAGCACATCAGCAGTTAATTAAGGAATTCAACCGAGCCGCCACAGCGATATCCTTAGAATTTCCTACTGGCCCAGTATCTCTTAATTCCAGATTTTACATCCCTCGCCCGCCAATTGAAGAACTCGCTTACGTAGAAATGGCTGAACCTGGGAGTGTAATTTGCATCAAAGCGCCCAAAAAGATGGGAAAAAGCTCTTTGATTCTCCGGTTGCTTGCACACGCTAACAAACAAGGCTTTCGCACCGTAACTTTGGACTTTCAGCAAGCAGACAAAGCAGTATTTGCCAGTTTGGATAAATTTTTGCGCTGGTTCTGTGCCAATGTTAGTCGGGAGTTACAGCTAGAAACAAAACTCAATGATTATTGGGATGAAGATATGGGTAGCAAAGTCAGCTGCTCTATCTATTTCCAAAAATATTTACTGTCTGCGCTCTCAAGTCCCTTGGTTTTAGTATTAAATGAGGTGGATTGGGTATTTGAGTATCAGGAAATTACTGGAGAATTGCTACCATTAGTGCGATCGTGGCATGAACAAGCTAAAAGGGTAGAAATTTGGCAAAAATTACGTCTGGTTCTGGTTTATTCAACGGAAATTCTTGTTCCCATAAAACTGACTCAATCGCCATTTAATATTGGTTTGACAATTAATTTACCTCCTTTTACGAAAGAGCAGGTGCAGGATTTAGCACAACGTCATGGCTTGGATTGGACAGATGGTAAAGATGCCGATAGTTTGATGGCAATGGTGGGAGGAAATCCTTATTTGGTGCGATTGGCATTGTATCACCTTGTGGGTAAAGGCGGATTAAAAGGGGATTTAGGGCAATTATTGCAACAAGCACCCACAGAAGCCGGAATCTATAACCAGTGTCTAAGGCAGTATTTACTAGCACTTCGAGATGAGCCAGAATTGGAAGATGCTTTTTATGAAGTGATTAATACTACAAATTATGTAAAATTAGAGCCAAGATTGGCATATAAATTACAAAGTATAGGGCTAATTAATTTAGAAGGCGATCGCAGTACTCCTGCGTGTGAATTATATCGGTTATATTTCCAACAATATCTCAAAAAAAGTGAGCATTTCCACAATATTCATGTTGAAAGGTTGAGGCAAGAAAATCAACAGTTTCTCTTCCTCTCTAGTTTAGATGAACTAACTCAATTAGTTAATCGCCGCTACTTTGAAAGCTACCTACAAATTGAGTGGCAAAATTTCGCTAGTCAAAACACTCCAACATCACTGATTTTGTGCGATATCGACTATTTTAAAATTTATAATAAAACTTATGGTAGAGCGGCGGGAGATGAGTGTTTACGACAAATCGCTAATACTATCTGTAACAGCATTAAAGACTCACTAACTCATAGCAGTTTCTCATATAGTAGGAATATCAATTGTTCTACCAGTAGTGCTTTTGTAAGTTCCCAAAGAGGAGATTTTCGAGACGAAAGCAGTAGAGTATTAGTGGCTCGTTATGGTGGTGAAGAATTTGCCATTCTTGCTCAAATAGATGTTACTGCTGCAATGGATATTGCCGAATATATTCGAGAGCAAGTAAAAGTTTTAGAGATTAAATGTGAGTATCCTAGCATTGGTGGTTTACCTGCTGCTGTTTTAACCGTCAGCTTAGGTGTGGCTAGCGTGATTCCGGCAATAGGAACTGAACCTGCTACTTTAGTTAATGCTGCTGAAGAAGCACTCAATCAAGCCAAAAGAAAAGGACGCGATCGCGTTGTAGTTTAATCTAAAAATTAGAAGCAATTGAAGAAGAAGTCAGAATTCAGGAGCGGAGCCGGAGACGCTCTCTACGTTCCCTGCGGGACGCTTACGCGAACGCGCAGCGTGTCGCAGACAGACGCTAAAAGTGTAGCTTGCAACTCTTACAGAGTAAGCGGACTCGCTTGCCACCGGCGCTATCAGTCGGGGATTCAGACCCGCGACTTTCTTGTTGACCAATAAATTTTCAATAAGCGTAGGGGTGCAAAAACGCCGATTATTCAGACGCTTTTTCGGTCAGAAAACATTGCTGAATTCTGACTCCTGACTCCTGAATTCTGTTCGATAAAAATAGCGATTGACAAGACTTTTTGTTGCCGATGAAGCTTCCATCACTAGCTTGGGAATAATAAATCATGCTTGAGAAATATTTGTAATAAATCTCAGCAAATTAGGTGTGTTTACTATCGGCAATTAAAGGAACAGTTTGTTAATGAAAGTCAGTTCATCAGGGATTAAGCTAGGTTTTGTAGCTGTTAGTAGCAGTTGTCTTGCGGCAGTCGCGATCGCTATGAGTGGAGCAAGTGCAATTGCTGCTCAATTCATCACAATTGAAAGCACCGGCACATTATCAGGAACTATCGAACTTCCCAGAAATAATCCCAATTTCAATAATAGTACCACTCGTATTGATACGGATGAAAATGGAACTTATTACCGGAATTTAGGCACTAATAATAATCCTAATTATGTTCCTGTATACCAATCAGACTATTTACAGGTAGAAACACGCTCCGATGGAAGTCTGCATCACTTTGTTGACTTTAAAGGTATTCCAATTGTCTCGTTTGATGGTGTTTTGACATCGCCGGTGCTTTCTGGTGGTCAATTGACTACCTTTCTTTACCAGGGACAATTGTCAGGAACCACATTTCAAGGAGTAGTTCAAGATGAATTTAATCTGACAAAAGCTTTCTACACTGGTACTGTCACTGACCCAAACACCGGAAAGAAATATCAAGGTACTTTTGAAGTGAGTGGATATGGGGAGCGATATAGTAATCCCAATGGTAATTTAACTCCCACGGTCTTTGATTTCCAGTCTGATATCCCAGGTTTCCCAGGCGTAACATCCTTGACCATAACTAACGCTAGTTTGGCAAATCTAAGAATCATAGTACCTATAAATGAAACTTCTATTCCAGAACCCGCTAGTCTTCTCGGAACTCTGATGGTAGCTAGTTTTGGTGTCGTTCTGAAAAGAAGAAAAGACAGCGGACTTAGGAAGACGTTTTAAAACTGAAAGGTTGTTGTAAAAAAGCTCACAAGGCTGAAGCTGAATTGTAAAAATCAGTGCCTTGTGAGCAAATAATCTTAGAAAATAAGGACTAAAGTCCTTACTACGAACTTATTTATCTATCAATTTAAAATAAGCCGGACTTTTGCAAATCCGGCTGAGTTTAATCAATCATCTATACGCAGTAGCTTGCGGTAAAACGGTTGTGAAAAATCGGTTATACGATAACGTTTATAGTTGTCCATAAGTTCAATTAAAAAATTAATAAACTCGAAACTAGCCATCATCAGTTCATAACTCAGGTCAGCATTACCATCAAACTGAATTCGGCAACGGGTTAAGTCTGAGGGTAAAGTAGCAACATTCCAGGAGGCGACAAAGGGGACATGTTCGCTGGCTTCTATTTTCCGATGTCCTTCCAAGACGCCTTTTTGATAAAGACTGATGGCATAGGGTAAGAAATTGCGCCTAGCGCCCTGAACATAAGGTAAGTAAACACTGGCTTGTTGTTGAGTTGCAGGCTGGAGTTGCTCAATAGACATAGTTAAATATTCCTCAAGTTAGTTAGCAACTAGGGATATTAGTGGATGTTAGTAGTATTCCCCAAAGATGTGTCTAAAGCACATAGTAGTCAGTGAAGAAGGGAATAGGGTACAGATTATTCCCTATCACCTGTCACCTATCTATAATCCCAATGCCCAATAAATGAAGTTACTACTAAGAAATATTAAAATTTCGGTTACAATAATGCTGCATTAACTGTTATCGAATCTGGAAACGGTAACACTAAAAATGCCTACTGTAAAGTGGTGGATGCCGTTATTGCAGTTTTTCCCAACAAAAAGCTGCTGCTACCTTGCGATTACTTTACCCAAACCGGGGTTCTCGTTGGAGAAAGTCCGACTCTACAAGCTTCCTGCCGAAGTGGCTATCAAAGGAATCAAGCTTCTGTCTAAGAGTAGTAAACGCGGTTAATATGAGGTAATTACGCACAGTGGCGGTGACAACAAAGGTAGTCCCAGGGGCTTTTGGCTTAGGGATAGCGGGTATTGCAGTTTGCCCATTCCGATTAATATCGGGAAAAGTAGCTTAGGGATATTTGTCCGTAAAATTACTAACTGTAGACAAATAGTGGTTTTTGAATCAAGCAACCTAACCTATGCCAGCGAATTCCTGGCCCGAAGAAGATTCTTATCAAGAGCTCGATCCGCTCAACTCCTTGTTGTCTGACCTATCAGTAGATGAGGAGTCAGTGTTAGAGACAAATTCTATGTCTCTACCATCCCGGTTTCAAGGTCGTAGAGGCAAAGCAGCTCTAGTCTTGACTATCGTCTGGAGTGGCACGATCGCTCTACATTTAGTTTCTTGGGCTTCAATTTTTATTCTAGGACTGACCACCATTCTAGGATTTCATGCTTTGGTGGTGGTGTTTACTAAATCCCGTCGCTATCCAAAAGAAATACAGGGAGATTTGCCTTCTGTTTCTGTGCTAGTAGCTGCGAAAAATGAGGAAGCGGTAATTGCTAAATTAGTCAAAAATCTTTGTAATCTGGAATATCCAGGTGGGCAGTACGAAATTTGGATAATTGACGATCACAGCAGTGATAGCACGCCACATTTATTAGCAGAACTCGAACAGAAACACGACCAACTGAAAGTACTAAGGCGTTCAGCAGAAGCTACTGGTGGCAAATCGGGGGCGTTGAATCAGGTATTGCCGTTGACAAAGGGCGACATTATAGCAGTATTTGATGCTGATGCCCAAGTAACACCAGACTTGCTGCAACAGGTAATACCTTTATTTCAAAGAGAAAACGTGGGGGCGGTGCAGGTGCGAAAAGCGATTCTGCAAGCAGACGCTAACGCGAACGCCAACGCTAAAGACAACTTTTGGACTAAGGGTCAAATGGCAGAAATGGCCCTTGATACCTGGTTTCAGCAACAGCGGACTGCCCTTGGTGGCATTGGCGAACTGCGGGGCAATGGCCAATTTGTCCGGCGTTCCGCCTTGGAAAGCTGCGGTGGCTGGAATGAAGAAACCATTACCGATGATTTGGATTTGACAATCCGCTTACATTTGGATAAATGGGATATTGAGTGTGTTTTCCATCCAGCGGTGCAAGAAGAAGGAGTGACAAATGCAGTTTCACTCTGGCATCAGCGTAACCGTTGGGCAGAAGGCGGTTATCAGCGCTATTTAGATTATTGGGATTTAATTCTCAAAAACCGCATGGGAACGCGTAAAACCTGGGATTTGCTGATTTTTATGCTGATTATGTATATCTTACCGACAGCAGCAGTCCCAGATTTATTAATGGCGATCGCTCGTCATCGTCCACCCATGTTAAGTCCGATCACAGGCTTATCCATTTCTATGTCGATGGTAGGGATGTTTACAGGTCTGAAGCGGGCGCGTCAAGATCAAAAGTTCCCACTTTCTACATATCTGACGATGCTGGTGCAAACCCTGCGTGGCAGTTTATATATGTTGCACTGGTTAGTCGTCATGAGCAGTACTACTGCCCGGATGTCGGTAAGACCAAAGCGCCTGAAATGGGTGAAAACATTGCATACGGGGAATGGGGAATAGCCCCTTTGGGGAATAAAAAATTCAAAATTAAAAATGCAAAATTACCAAAAATAATTTTGCATTTTTTATTCATCATCCACGTCTGCTTCTTCTACCCATTCTGGTGTAGTTATGGAATCGGAGAATTCTGGGAAATCATCTGCAAAACGGATAATTTGTCCGTTGAAGAATGTTGCTATACGTTGAGCTGCGATCGCTACTTCATCAGGTTCCCAATCAGGTGCGGGTGTTTGTTTTGGGGGTGGAGGCAAAGTTTGCGCCCCATTTCCATTTGCCCCATTTCCATTTACACCGTTTCCATTTACACCATTTCCATTTTTTGCTGCTGTCGGTGCTGGTGGTGGATTAGTTGGCTGTGGTGCTGACGCTGGAGGCGGAATTTGCTGGTTGTAGCTAGGTGTGGGTGGTTGCTGAACGCGAGTAGAGTCTTTTGGCGGAGGATTTCTTTTGGCGGAGGTAGAGTTTGAAGAAATTCCTTTTTCTATATTTATCTGGATTTCACGCTGGAAAGTCTGCTGGAAAGCTGCCGTAATCATCGGTAGATAAGATTTCCCCTTGTCATACCATGCCTGTTTGATAGCAATTCGAGCCATAACACCGTCGAACTCTATAAGTTGGCTCATTTGACGCAGCATTTCTTGCCTTGATTTTGGCTGGAGGTTGGCAAGCACTTGTTGCCAAATCTGAGTTAAGTCATATTCTGCTTCGCCAACAACTTCTGAAATTACTGGTTCAATGTTCGCAGGTGGCACAGGAACAGCAACAGGTTCTGGGGTTGGTGGTGAAACTGATTTAGCACCAGAATTGTCATTGGTTTGCTGTTCAACTAGAGGAGATGAAGTGATGGGCTGATTTTGGGCAGCAGCTTGATGATTGGCAGATGCAAAATTATGATTTGTTTTCGGTTCAGCCAGAGGTACAGAAGAGACTGGGTGATTTTGGGCAACTACTGGAGGATAGCTTGGAGATACAGCAGGTGTATTAACTCGCGCCGCGACACTTGGGGCTTGTGGCTGAATATTCGTCGCACTGGGTAACAATCCTAGTAATGTTACTTCCAACCACAAACGCGGCTGGGTGGTGTTTTTAATTTGCACTTCTGATGTTCGCAGGTGTTGCTGTCCCGCCAAAATCACGCTGATATCGAAGTATTGAGCAAATTCAACCAGCGCTGTCCAAGTTTGCTGAGTACAAGCAACCAAATCATGGCGGTTGGGTGCTGTTTTCGCTATGAGTAAATCGCGGTAAAAAGCAGCGAGATTTTGCAGAATAGTTAGGGGTTCTCGACCACGATCTAGGATGTAGTGAGTACAGTCTAGAACTGCTTCCGGTTTATCTTGAGCGATCGCATTTAAAAGCGCTAACAAGTCCTGTTCGCTTACCGTCCCCACCAAATCCCAAACTCGCTCTGGTGTGACTTCACCCGCTAACAAGCCCAATTGATCGAGTAGACTTTCGGCATCTCGTAACCCTCCCTGAGAAAGTTGGGCTACCAGGGTGACAGCATCGGGTGAAATATGAATGTTTTCTTTAAAGGCGATCGCACTTAAATGCTTCACCATCGCTTCTAATTGAATGCGTCTGAAATCAAACCTTTGACAGCGCGAAATAATCGTTGGTAACACCCGTTGCGGGTCTGTTGTCGCCAATACAAAAACTACGTGTTTCGGTGGTTCTTCTAATGTCTTAAGTAGCGCATTGAATGCCTGGGTACTAAGCATGTGGCAATTATGCACCAAAAGCCCATTCGCAACAAAGTTATGATTATCTGCTACTTCAATGTCATAGACTCGCTCGATCCCAGCGAGGTGAACAGATTCGACTGTCTCCAAACTTGTAATCCATCGAGGGGATGGAATATTGTTTAAGGTCTGCCAGCCATTTTCTACTGGTACTTGCCCCCAACCGTATATAGTGGTATGTCTTGCCTGTACTACTTCTGGTGTAAAATTTTGTTGTAGCTGAGTATCCCATTGCTGTAAGCCAAGTAGCAATGAGTTGGTTTTCTGTGACAGAGAATCCTTCAGTATGTAGTTGAATTTGTGGACTTCCTTCTGGACTGAGGGCAAGTGAACCATCATCGCAAAACCACCAAGCAATTCCCTCTGGGGTAATTCGATTAAGCCAGTCCATAGAGACGAGTTTTTTATCCCTATTCGGTTTAACGATGTCAAAGACATCTTTGAGTTGGGGATGGCAACCTGTGTTACAGGCAACTGATATGTTTCCGTATCCTTTGTTAGATGTAATTCGCAGTTTTGGACGTAACTCTTGAAGGCGATAGGCTTTGTATTCCAACCATTCTTGCTGCTTTTCTGAGTGCGTCCAACACAATCTGGGGAATCTGCTGTATTTATTGGGATAACTGATAGAGCAATCTCCAAGCAAGGTTCCGTAGATAAGCCCAAGTGCATTTGGTTGTATAACTGCCGCATCTGCAAGGAACTTTTCTGTTCTAAGTTCCCAAATTCCGTGTCCTTTTTTATATGGATGTTTTTCCCAGCGAGACTGGATACTGATGATTCCTCGCCCCTTTTTTTGTAAAAAGGTTGGGATATCAAGCTTTTCTCCACACCCGCAAGCACAGAAAGGTCGGAGTAATTCGGCTTGTTTAAGGATAGATTCCAGGTCGTATGATTTTTGCCCTGATGTATTTCCTTTAAACTGGTGTCCGCTAGCAAATCTCCGGGTGCGTCCATAGATACCAAATTTGTAAATGAGGATGCCGCATCCACATTCACAGGGGATAGTATCTTCACTCCTTCTTTTACGTTCTTTGCTGGTAGCCATCCCTGGTTTGTCCTAATTAAATGATTACCCGTACATCTAATTTCTCGGTTAGTTGTCTTTATAACCAGGGTTTGCCGTTCTCCTTGATCTAACCATCTGACAACTTTCTTGAATTCCCACTTAAGAGATGAGTCGTTATAACTCAGTACTTTCTTGCCTTTAATTTTGGGATCGTCAATTCTGTGAAGTCCCTCATCAGTCAAGACCAGAGAATCTCCAGTTAGGCATTCGTCGATTACATAAACCTTGTAGCGACACTGCACAGGAGCAAACTGGGCTTTTTCAATCAACTCGCGGATATTATCGACACCAGTGTTACTAGCGGCATCAATTTCAATTACGTCTAAGGCATACCCCTTGGTGATCCCCTGACAAACCTCACACACACCACAAGGTTCAGCAGTGGGCTGATCACCTTTGAGACAATTGAGGGATTTAGCCAAAATCCGGGCACTAGAAGTTTTCCCCGTACCTCTTGGCCCAGTGAATAAATAGGCAGGGGCGATTTTGGATGTGCCGATCGCGTTCGTGAGGGTGGTGGCGATCGCCTCTTGGCCCACCAGTTCAGCAAAACTTTTGGGGCGATATTTGTGGTGCAGGGGTTCGTAAGACATGGAAATATAGACTTCAATGCCTTTCAACGTTAATTAGTAGCACCGAGTCGAGTTGAGGATTCAATTATTTTAAACTCTCGTACCTGCTTTGTTGATCGATGTTGCCATAGCCCAAGACTCAACTAATGCCGTAAATTTTGGCACTCAGGAAAGCAAGCAACCAGAGCTTATCCTCTACTATGATTTCAACATCAATAGTATGGGAATTATAGCATATCATTTAGTACATTTGTTCTATATAAAGATTGGTCAGCAGGGGAGGCAGGGAGAGAAATAACTAATGACCAATGACTATACGTTTTATTTACTGAACTAACGCCATAGTCCAGTGCGATCGCTACAATTTTATAGATAAAGTAAAACTCGATGGTGCAGCAGATGCTCAAGCGGCTATTTCAATGGCTCAAAAAGCTTTTTCAGAGCTTGTTTGGTGGAAAACAGACTACCTCAAAATCTAGGGGGAATGTGGAAAAAGAACCAGCACCACCCTTGAGCGATACTGATCTGGAATTTCTCTTCAACGAACTGTTGCAAGGGGTACATCAAGCACGAGGGGAAGCATGGGCACAGAAGTGGCTGCATAATATTGAACATCGCATCACAACTCAAGACTGGGTTGAGTGGTTAGGGCGCTTTGGCGACAGATTGCTCGCATCTCCGACACCCAATAATGAAATGGCTGCGCGGTTAGTGCAATTGGGTGAGTTAAAAGTCGGAGAAATTGGAGATGTTGCCTATAATATCGGGATGCAGTTGTTGACACGCAATGAAGGCGAACCAGTTTGGGAATATGAAGGGCCAGATGCTTTTAGCACTCCTTTGCCCTCTGAGGTAGTTGCCCCAGTATCAGAGTCAGCAGATGCACCAGAAAACCTCCCAGAGGGAGAATACCAAACTGTCACCCTAGAACAGTTGTTTGTAATGTTACAGGAGGATGAAAATTTACGTCAGCAAATTGCTCAACAGCTTGCCGTTGAAACAGACGATCCACAAGTGCTTGTCCAGGCATTAATTAGTCAGTTATATCCTGACGGTCAATCGACTACAGAGCAAACTGAAAATTAACTGCTTGCCAGAATCAAATTCAAGAGTTAAACCTGGGAATTGTAACGTTGTAATGCTATGCTCTTGAAGATTTGTATATTTTTTGCTAACCTGCTACGGAAGCGCTGTCCGAATCTAATGGATTTTTACGTAATTGATGATTTTTTTAACACAACGATGGCTACAATCTAGAAAAACAAAATCCAAGAGTGTGGCAGATGCTCAGGCGGATATCGCAGTCGCTTAAAAGGTTTATAAAGCGCCTCATTGCAAGTAAACAGAATAGTTCTCTCAAGGGTGCGAGAGGACGCAATCTGGTGGGGGTACTACCAGAACTAACCAATGCGGATCTGGAACAATTGTTTATCCAATTGTTAGAAGGCGTGCATCAAGCACGAGGACGACAGTGGGCATTGAGGTATCTGCAACGGATTGAAAATCGAGTTCCGGCTGAACGTTGGATAGACTGGTTGGTGATGTTTGGTGAAAGCTTGCTAGCTTCACCTACACCAAATCCTCTTTTAGCAACACAGATGGTGCAATTGGGGGAACTTGGTGTTGGCAGAATTGGAGAAGTTGCTTATGACATTGGCATTCGGCTAATGCAAAACTTACCTACAGAAATAGAAGATTACCCTGACAATCAGGCACAAGATGATGTAGAAATCACTCCTGGGCAAGAACTGATCCGCGATTTGGGCGAACAGTTATGGGAGCATGATGAGCCAGATGTAATAGAAACTACTCCTGGACAAGAACTGATCCGCGATTTGGGCGAGCAGTTATGGGAGTATGATGAGCCAGATGTGGTAGAAACTACAACCGATGAAGAAATTATCCCAACTTCTCCTGAACAAGAGCTAATCGTTAGCTTTGGCGAACAATTATGGGAATATGATGCGCCAGATGTTGAACCAATAACGTCAGCACCTCAAAATGTCTCTTTTGAGGAGACATCGCCCGAAAACTTCGAGGAAGTGGTATGGGAATATGAAAGGGAAGACGCTCAAGCCACAATACCAGAAAATATCCCTCTCCCGGCAGCGGAAGATTCAATCAGCTTGTTAACTGAATTGAGGTTTGACGAAGAAGTTGTTGTTCAAATTACAACACCAGTAAATCTCCTTTCCACTAGACAAAAGACTGAATTAGCAACGTCTCCCTCGGTGGAAACCTGGGATAACACTTTGACGAATTTAGAGCCAAATGTGGCTAATACTTTAGATGAGTTGTGGGTGAGGTTGGATCAAAGTACCAATTTAGTCCAGCAACTTGCTTCTGATTTGGCTGTTCAAAGCAGTAATTCCCCTGGTATTATTGAGCGGCATAGTGATAATCCGATTACCCACGCTCAAGGGTGGTTTTACCAAGGTCTTCAGCAAGCGAAAACAGGCGATCTGTTAGGTGCGATCGCATCTTATGACCAAGCTATTGAAATGCAACCCGAATTCTCAGAATATTGGTTTAATCGAGGCTTAACGCTGTTCCATTTAGAACGTTTTGATGAAGCGATCGCGTCTTATGAAACAGCCATAGAATTGAAGCCAGACTTCTACAAAGCTTGGTACAACCGGGGTGGAACTCTCGGAGAATTAGGATATTTTGAAGAAGCGATCGCTTCTTTTGACAAAGCTATAGAAATCAAGCCAGACTATCAAGAAGCGTGGTCTAGCAAGGGTTTGGCACTGCTGAAATTAGGTTGGCTACCAGAAGCTATTGCTAGTTATGACCAAGCGCTACAACTCGAACCAGAAGACCAGGAAAACTGGTATCACCGAGGCATAGCCCTAGCTGTCAGCGAACAATTTGCTGAGGCAATTATATCTTATGACAGAGCTATAGAAATTAACCCAGAATACCATGAAGTTTGGATAGACCGGGGTGTAGTACTGTTTAATTTGGGAAGGTGGTCAGAAGCGATCGCCTCCTGGGATAAAGCACTTTCAGTTCAAGCCGACTTCTACTTAGCTTGGTACAACCGAGGTATAGCATTAGACAATTTAGGACGGAGAGAAGAAGCGATCGCCTCCTATCGGCAAGCGATCGCCATTAAACCCGACTTCCACTTAGCTTGGTATAATCAGGCAATAGCACTGTTTAATTTAGAACAATTTGCCGAAGCGATCGCTTGTTATGACAACGCTTTGCAAATCAAACAAGATTATTGGGAAGCTTGGATTGGTCGGGGAACTGCGATCGGTCATTTAGTGAATTATGACGAATTACTGAATTTGCCGAGTAGTATCACAGCGACAAATCCCGCTTTACAACAGGGCGGCTACGAAGGAAAATTAGCCAGCTACGAAGAAGGGTTAAGGCATCTGCGGACAGATACCCATCCAGAAGGTTGGGGGAGATTGCATTTTGCGATCGCTAATACTTACTACGAAGAAGGTAAAAAACATACCAATACCCGCGATTATTGGCGCAAAGCTGCATCTGAGTACCATCAAGCGCTGTTAACCCTGACATTAGAATATTTTCCCCAGTTGCATTTAGAGGTTTTACAATCTCTAAGCAAAGTTTTGATGGGTTTGGGACAAACCACACAAGTTCAAGAATTGCTGCAACGCGGGACAGATTTATTGCGACAATTACTGAGTGAAGAAACTCGCTCAGACGAAAGTAAAAAACAGCTAGCTCTAAAATTTGCCGGCTTCGATCAATTGGCAGTTGATTTAGCTGTGGAATCAGGTGATTTAGTAGAAGCTTGGGAAATTGCCGAACAAGGTAAAAATGCTTGTTTAAACTGGCTAATTTCTGGCTGGAATCATAATATTTACTCGCCTTATTATGGCGCAATTCAACAACTATTCAATCCCACAACAGCAATTATTTACTGGCATATTAGCCCAGTTGCCCTACATACTTTCATTCTCAAAGACCAGGCGCCATCACCAATTCTCCTGTTTACACCCATGCAAGATACTGGGGTAATACCTTTAGGAGAAGATGCTATTCGTCTCAATGAATTGCCTCTACCCGAAGCAGTGCAGCGCCTAATTGAATTTGAAATTTGGCTAGAAGATTGGCATCAACAATACCAAGAATATCGCAGCACAGCCCACGACAAAGAAAGTAAAAGTCACCATTCTTGGCGAGTTGAAATGGAAGAGAAACTGTTGCAACTGTATGAAATCCTAAATATTTCCACAATTGCACAGGAACTCGAAGGCATCACCCAACTGGTCTTAATTCCTCACCGTGACTTGTACAGATTGCCCATTCATACACTTTTCCATCTTTCTTCACCATCACCAGAAGATTTACCCAACGTAGAATCAAATTTCAGCGTCACCTATCTACCTAGTGCCCAAATAGGTTTATCAATCAGAACTGAGGATATTTGGCAGTGGCAAAATAAGTTCTTGCTCAGTGTTGAACATCCTGAAAGTACAGGTTATCCCACACTTAAATTTGCCAAACTGGAGTCTGAAGTTGTTAGCCAGATGTTCAATAATATCCAACGAATTCAGGGGGTAGAAGCAACGAAAAATATTGTCGGAAATGCCTTATCTGATAATTATAATATCTTGCATTTTACGGGTCATGTCACTAATAATTTAGCTGAACCTAAAAAATCAGAATTAGCATTAGCAGGTGAAGACAGACTTACTCTAGATGAAATCTGCCAACAAAATCTAGATAGTTACAATCTTATTACCCTCTCTGCCTGTGAAAATTTAAGTACTAACAACTACACTATCAGCAGCGAATATGTGAGTTTAGTCAGTGGTTTTGTAACTCAGGGTGTACCTCATGTAGTGAGTACTCTCTGGAGTGTAGAATCTTCGGCTAGTGCCTTGGTGATGATCGAGTTTTACCGGCGATTACAGCCTAATAAATCAGCAGTTATTGCTTTAGCCGAAGCAACACGATGGCTAAAAGAACTAACTGCTGGAGAACTGACAAAATGGTATGAAGAGATCTTAAATAATCTGCATCCAGAGGAAGTAAGAATTCAAACTTATTTAGCGACACAACTATATAGAAATAGTAAAATGGCATCAGACAAAATTCTTTATAACCATCCTTACTACTGGGCAGCTTTTACGATTATGGGTAAGCCGAATTAATCTTTTGAAACTTAATCAAAATAATTCGTAATTGATAATAACGTTCGATAGCGTTAGCGCAGCGTCTCTCATTCTCTACGAGGCGCTGTACATATATATTACATAAACTCTAGCGATTTACCGTAAATTTAAGATATAATTTTCGTCTCAATCAGTGGTAGCTAAAGTTTATGAACATTATGAACACTGTCTATGTTTCAGATTTAGACGGTACATTGCTTGGAGATAATGCAATTCTTTCTTTGTTAAGCAAGAAAGTCCTTCACGAACTCTTGCATCAAGGATTACAGTTTACTGTGGCTAGTGCGCGTAGCGTTGTTTCTATGCAAATGATGCTGAAAGGTTTGAATCTTACTCTACCGGTTATCGAATTTAATGGTGCTTTTATTTCTGATTTGGATTCTGGCAGACATGAAATCATTAACTCTATTTGTCCTTCTGTAGTTGAAAGTATCTACAAACTTATCCTAGAGTTCGGCTGTGTTCCGTTTGTATCTAGTTTTAATGGCAGAGAAGATTGTGCTTACTATAAAGATGTAATTAACGACGGTATGCGATGGTATCTTAACGATCGCCTAACAAGCAAAGACCGAAGATGGCGAACAATTGAAGATTTGATGCATTCTTTTGGCGATCAAGTTGTTTGTCTGACCGTGATTGGGCACGCACAACAACTGCTCGAACTTCAAGGTGCGATTATTCAAAAACATGGAACTACCGTAGAGACACACTTGATCGAGAACCAATACTCTCCGGGGTGGTACTGGTTAACAATTCATGACTGCAAAGCTACTAAAGACCAAGCTATTCGGACTCTGGTAGAGAATTATGGGTTACAGGAAAGTGAGATTGTGGTCTTTGGAGATCAAATTAATGACATCAAAATGTTCAAAATTGCTGATCGTGCCATTGCAGTTGCTAACGCAGATGCCGAACTCAAGCGTTACTCGTCATTGGTAATTGGCTTAAATACAGAAGACAGCGTGGTTAAATACATTCGTCAGGATTGGTCGAACAAATGTGCTATGAAATCGGACTCTGACATACGCTAGCATCGTTGAGGCTGCTATTTTGATGGAGATGCGATCGCTCAGTAATACTTTCAAGAAATATTAAGCGGTCAAAAATTACTCTTAATAGTACTGAGAAGATGAAAATTAAGCCGAAAGTAACGCTTGCAGACCATTTTGCAGCAATGCAAGACGCACGAGTTGAGCATACAAAACGGCATAAATTAATTGATATTATTCGGACTTGATAATTACGAACTAGTAATTATTTGATCGAGATGATAATACTTCTAAATTCGCTTATCAATAGTGTTTGAGATGCACTTACCTTAGTATGGTAAATAATGATCAACGAGTGTATGGGGAGGTTTGTTATGCCAGATGTTCGGTTTGATAAATACTATCGTTATGAAGACCTGACACGCATTCTACACAGTTATGCGAAGGAATTTCCCCAACTAGTACGCATAGAAAGCATTGGCAAAAGTTACGAAGGACGTGACATCTGGGTATTAACAGTTAGCAACTTTGCCACTGGCGCACATCAAGAAAAACCTGCCCTCTGGGTTGATGGCAACATTCATGCCACTGAATTAGCACCGTCAAGTGTTTGTTTATACCTATTGCAAACATTAGTGACAGCTTACGGTACTCACCCAGAAATTACCCGTTGTTTGGATACCCGCACCTTCTACATTTGTCCCCGTGTTAATCCTGATGGCGCGGAGTTGGCATTGGCTGACAAACCGAAATTTATTCGCTCCAGTACTCGCCCTTATCCCCATGATGAAGAAGGCAATGACGGGTTAGTGATGGAAGATATCGATGGCGATGGTCGGATTTTACTGATGCGAATCCCCGATGACAATGGGGCTTGGAAAGTCTGTCCTACTGAACCTCGGCTGCTGGTGCGACGCGAACCAACAGAAACAGGTGGTCAATATTATCGCGTACTACCAGAAGGAAATATCGAAAATTACGACGGAGTTCAGATTAAAATTCAGCCTTCTAAAGAAGGACTAGATTTAAACCGGAATTTTCCATTTTTGTGGCGGCAAGAATCTGAGCAATTTGGGTCTGGCCCCTATCCTACATCTGAAACAGAAGTGCGATCGCTAGTTGAATTTATCACTACACATCCTAATATTACAGGAGCGATCGCCTTTCACACCTTTAGCGGTGTTTTCATTCGTCCCTACACCCACCTCAGCGATGACGAATTCCCCGTCAATGATCTCCGCACTTATCAACGCATTGGTGCAAAAGGTACTGAACTTACTCAATACCCAGCCATCTCTGCCTTTCATGATTTCCGCTATGACCCCAAAGATATAATTACAGGTACATTCGACGACTGGGCTTATGAATATCAAGGTCTATTTGCCTGGACAGTAGAAGTCTGGAGTCCGCAGCGCCAAGCTGGAATTAATGATTATAAATACATCGATTGGCAGCGAGAACACTCTATAGAAGATGACCTGAAATTGCTGCGTTGGAGCGATGAAAAACTTGCAGGTAAGGGCTACATAGATTGGTATCCCTTCGAGCATCCCCAACTCGGACAGATTGAACTAGGCGGCTGGGATACGATGTACGCTTGGGCAAATCCACCCTCTCAGTTTCTGGAGAAAGAAATAGCCCTCTTCCCAGAATGGCTGGTTTGGCATCTATTAATATCTCCGCGTTTAGAGATTTACGAAGCCAGTATCCACAGCTTGGGTGATGATACTTATCGGGTGCAATTGGTTGTGCATAATACAGGCTGGTTGCCCACCAATGTCACCCAAAAAGCTTTAGAAAAAAAGTTGGTGCGGGGCTGTATCTGTGAAATTGAACTGCCTCCTGGGGGAACTTTGGTAACGGGTAAGCCCCGTGAAGAGTTAGGTCAATTAGAAGGACGAGCCTACAAGCCTTCAACTCCCATTAGACGGCACAGCGATCCTACCAAGGATCGGGCGAAGGTGGAATGGGTGGTGCGTGCGCCTCATGGTAGCACGGTTAAACTGCTAGCTCGTCATCAGCGTGCTGGAGTTATTCGCACTGAATTGACATTCCCATAATTTTGACATTTGAAATTGCCAAACATACTTCTTGGGATAATTAAATTACCCTAATACAGTCTTGTCTAAACCGATAATTACCGTTCGCCTCATTACACGCGACGAACTTCCCCAACTTTTGGTTTTATATAACCATCTAAATCCTGTTGATGCGCCTCTACCGACTGATGATGTTTTACCAAAAAAATGGGTAAAAGCCCCGTCGTTCTACGACAGATTTAAAGTAATGAGTAAGGAGCAATGAGTTTCATAGTGGATGAAAAATGGGTATTTACTCATTACTTATTACTTATTACTCCTTCTTAAGAGCGCCTTTAGGTCGGTGAGGATGTCAAAATCTATCTGGGATGGAATTTTACATGATCCCCGGTTGTATTACATAGTGGCTGATGTTGATAACCAGCTAGTAGCAACATGCAACTTAACTATTGTTCCCAACTTAACGCGTGGTACACGTCCATACGGCATTATTGAAAATGTTGTCACCCATCTCGATTTTCGACAACAAGGATTAGGTACACAAGTGCTACATTATGCCCTAGCTTTAGCATGGCAGCAACAGTGCTATAAAGTGATGCTTCTAAGTGGCTCAAAAAACGAGGAGACGTTGCACTTCTATGAAAAAGCAGGATTCAAGCGTGGACTAAAAACCGGATTTGTTGCCCTACCTCCAGAGGAATTGTGAGCAAAATTGATACAGATTAGCCATCCTCCAGAAATCCTAGTTGATCTTTGGGTTCCCTTTTATCAAATAGTCTTTTGTAAAAAAATAATTCCTAGCCAAAAATCTTGGCGCAATCAGGCTCGAAAATTTTGATTGCGATCGCTAATTTCCAGTCTAGTATTTGAAAATTTCCCACCAAGGACAACTATCTAAAGAGTGAAAGTTTTTCCTCAAAATCTAGCCCTGAGTTAGTTGTATAATTTCGATCAAAGATTAATAATACATCATATCGCCAAAAGGCATTTTATTTCTTAAATCTTGTTAAAGATCATGATACATTAAGTTTGACGGCATGAACCCTCGTCGGCAATTATAAAGAGATGGCTATTAAAGGCCAATTATTTTACTGCTTGACTGCAATTTTAGAACTGATAAAATCGCCTACTTGCATTAATTATCTTTATTGTTGCAACAGAAGAGATTACCACAGTATGCCTGCTTCTCTTTAGTGCGATCTGCGGTTCTTTAAAAAACAAACAAATAGGAATCCGATACTACATAATGTGGTAAACATTTGGATAAATGTTATGAGATATCAGAGCAGCTACTCATAATGTCCCACATTTGAACTTTCCAGAGTTAACGGGTTTCATTTTGGTTTCCATATCAAGGCAACCAAATAATCATCTGGATATTTGTATTCACTTAACCTTGCATCCAGTATTTTCCAATAGTCAACCCAAGAAATTGAAAAGAGGATATTTCCATGTCTAGTTTGTTTCGTTGGTCATCAACAAAGGTTACTTTGCTAGTTCTGGGAATGACAGCTGCTACAATAACCCCCATCATAATTTCTGCCCCAGCTTCATCTCAAACTCCTGTTCCATCTGCAACACCCTCACCTGCGACACCATCGCCTACTTCAACAGTTAACCTGTCTGATGTTTCCTCAGATTATTGGGCGCGTCCCTTCATTCAAGCCCTAGCTGAGAATAACGTGATTAGTGGCTTTCCTGATGGTACTTATAGACCAAATCAGCCTGTGACTCGTGCTGAATTTGCTGCCTTGATTCAAAAAGCTTTCAGTACCCAAAACCGAGTCCGGCAATTAAGTGCGGGTGGATTTAGTGATGTTCCTGCTAACTACTGGGCGGCTGCTGCAATTCAAAACGCCTACGAAATTGGATTTTTGGCAGGCTATCCTGGGAACGTGTTTAGACCAAATCAAGAAATTCCTAGAGTGCAGGGGATCGTTGCTTTAAGTAGTGGCTTAGGTTTAACTGGTGGCGATACAAGTACTCTCACTAATTACTACAACGATGCCTCAGCTATCCCTGAGTATGCTGTTGGCAGTGTGGCAGCAGCGACAGTAGGTAATCTTGTTGTCAACTACCCGGATGTAAAACAACTCAATCCGCAACAGTCTTTGACTCGTGCTGAAGCAGCAGCACTTTTATATCAAGCTTTAGTTAGACAAGGACGGGCGCAACCCATTGCTAGCAATCTTCCAGCTAGTCAGTACGTTGTCGCTGGAACTCCTGCAAGTACTGATATTGTTTCTCTGGCGGCATCCAGTAGTTCTTTTACAACTCTGACTTCTTTATTAAAGACAGCCGGTCTATCAGATATTCTTCAACAGCCAGGCCCTTATACAGTCTTCGCTCCTACCAATGATGCATTTGCTGCTTTGCCTGCCGCTACTTTACAACAGTTAGAGCAACCAGAAAACAGAGAAGCATTAGTTAAGATTTTGAGATATCATGTGGTTCCCGGTGCGGTAACTGCTAGTCAACTCTCGGCAGGGGAATTGACAACCGATGAAGGAAGACCTGTAAATATTCAAATCGATTCCGCTAACAGTCAAGTCTCGGTGAATAATGCCAGAGTTCTCCAAGCAGACGTGAAAGCTAGCAATGGTGTCATCCATGCAATTAACCAAGTCCTGATTCCGCCTGATGTTAACATCAGTCAGTTAAATCAGCCATCAACAGGAAGTACAACGCCTGATGTGAATGTAGGTAGAAGTACTCGTGGTGGCAGAAGCTATATCGGAGTTGGTGGTAACATTGGTTTGAGCGGCGACGATACAGCTCTGAGCGATACTAACTTTACAGTAATCAGCAAACTTGGTCTGACAAACTATCTATCAGTGCGACCATCAGTAATCTTTGGGGACGATACAATATTTCTAGTTCCCGTAACTTTGGATTTTTCTCCCCGCAGAGCAGGTTCGGTAGGCGAGAGAACTTATAGCATATCTCCCTACATAGGTGCTGGCATAGCAATTGAAGCTAACACTGATACTGATATTGGATTGTTGTTAACAGGTGGTGTAGACGTTCCTATCGGTTCTAGATTTACGCTAACAGGTGGTGTAAATGCTGCTTTTGTAGATGACACAGATGTAGGACTACAATTAGGACTTGGCTATAACTTCTAAGTAAATAGAAATGTGGTAAGGGCGCACAATTAGTTGTGTGCCCTTGCTGTATTAAGGTCGCTTGATTGCTAAAGTAAGTCCATCGGCGATGGGGACAAGGGAGAGAGTAACTCGTTCATCATGATGTAACTTTTCGTTCAGCGCTCGGATTGCTTGGGTGCTTTCATCTTGATTTTGCTCATCAGCTACTTGTCCAGACCATAAAACATTATCGATCGCAATCAATCCACCTGGACGAACTAATTGCAGCGATCGCTCATAATATCCATCATAATTTTCTTTATCAGCATCAATAAAGGCAAAATCAAAAGTTTCGGCTTGCCCAGTTGCCAATAGCCGATCTAAAGTTTCCAAAGCTGGTGCTAATCGGAGATCGATTTTATCAGCAACCCCAGCTTCTTGCCAATACCGCCGAGCAATCGCAGTAAATTCTTCACTCACATCACAAGCGATAATTTTGCCATCAGTCGGTAGTGCCAAAGCTACAGAAAGTGAGCTATAACCCGTAAACACTCCAACTTCTAGGGTTTTCTTCGCTCCAATTAACTGTACTAGAAGGCTCATAAATTGCCCTTGTTCTGGTGAAATCTGCATTCCACTCCGGGGATGATTGGCGGTTTCTTGGCGCAACTTTTCGAGAATTTCTGGTTCTCGCAGCGAAACAGATAAAAGATAATTGTAGAGTTGGTTATCAAGACCTATAGACTGTTTTGGCATGATATATGAGAGAATTGAGAGAAACTACAGTTATACTATCGCTGATAAGTGGAATCTCAGGAATAAGATGGTGCGGTTAGTTTTGACAGCAATATTGCTGGTGCTAGTGACAGCTTGTGGCAGTATTGGACTGCTACCGACTAACGAGTTAGTGCAAAAAGCGATCGCACTTGGGCTAGAACAAACTCAACAAAAACTTAGCCAACAGCTGGATTTAGATTTTCAAGGATTTGAAATCAAGCGGCTATCAATTACTCAGGAACAACCCCTGACGATTGACAATTTACCAGCTTTTCACGTGCGGGGAACCTACGATTTGATTGTTAAGCTACCAAAACGACGCTTGACGCAACCAAAACAACCCTTTGATGTTTATCTACAAATTCAGCAAGAAGGTAAAACTTGGCGATTGCTGCTTCCAGAAAAGGGTAGTCAAAATACTCAAAAAATTTGGCGCAGTTATTTAGTTGAGTAAACCTGTGTCATCAAAGTGCTTTTTTCCGGTTATGTAAGATTTTGCTGACATCATGATTTCTTACAAGTTGTTAATTATTGAAATCAGAAAATTTTTTTAAGAGGTTGTTTGAAAAGTCTTTGGGTGTGATTTTAGGCACTTGTTGATCCCCCCTTTCCCCCCTTAAAAAGGGAATCAAAGTCCCCCTTTTTAAAGGCGATTTAGGGGTATCTAAAACTTTTGATACCGATAAGAGGACTTTTCAAACATTCTCTAAGTCTGAATTCTGCACAGTATGATATGTGCTACTAGAAAAACCATCACAATCATTTCCGTATAACTGGTGAGGCATAGTAAAGATCGAGGTATAGTTTCACCGGAGACAGGGCAAGATGTATATTAACTTTTTCATCAGTTCCATTGCAGGAATTGTGGTTGTGGTGTTGGCAGCTTTTGGCTTACTGCAATGGTTGCACATCCCTGCTGGGAACTTTCTTGATTGGGTGATTGGTGGTGCTAGTTTTTGGTGGCTGTTGGTAATTGTTACCGTACCTTGGAATGTGCATTTTCAAGCCAAAGAAGTCTTAGCAGAAGCAGCACAATCAACTGAGAAAGGAATTCCAGTCGATGAGAAACAAGTGAAGTATGTCACATTGTTGGCAAAGCGATCGCTCTGGGTTGCTATTGCTTTACACTTATTCTCAGCTGTTGGTCTTTATACCCTTGCTGTCACTGGTATTAGTACAGTTGGATATATAAGTTCTGGTGCAGCTTTATTATTAACAATTCTGCGTCCCGCGATTCGCGCTTATGAGTATTTATATGCGCGGTTAGCGATGATTCGCCAAGAATGGAAGTATCCGCGCGAAGATATTTTTGAACTGCGCGATCGCTTCTCGATATTGGAACAAAAAATTCAGTCATTGGAAGATCAACTCAACCCCGAACAACCCTATTCTTTATCCGCGACTCAACAACGTTTTGCCGAAGAAACGCGCAGAGATGTAGCCCGGATTGCAGCTAATTTAGAAGAATTACGGGCGACAAATCAAACAGAACATGAGCGTTTGGGGAGAGAAGCCAGAAATGCGATCGCGCAACTTTCCACGGACGGGCAATTTCTCGATCATGTCCGCGAAATTATTCGATTTTTTAAGACTGCTTAATGATTGCTTTAATAGCTACAGCTATAGCAGTTATCGTTTATATAAAGTAAATTTTTGAACCTCAACCCCAAACCTCTCCTCACAAAGGGGAGTGTTTGCATAAGCAAATACGGCGTGAGGTTCCGAATGTATATGTTATAACTTTGTACGAATGATGATTAGTAAAGCTTACATAACTTCAGGAGTACTCACGGTGAATCAGATACAACTGACTTTAACTATTGGTTACTTATTAATGACATGCTATTTTTTAACTAATTGGTTAATATTTTCCCTACGTCATCCTGCTTCCAATCCAGAAGATAAATTTTTATCGGTTGTGATGTTTGTGGTGACAACTATCTTCTGGCCTCTGATGATTCCGATATCTTGTTTAGAAATGGTTCAACAAAAGCGAATAGACTTTAGTAAAATGATTCCTGTTCTCTTAGCAATATTTGTATTTAGTATTTCATATTATTTAACCGAATAATTAATAATTCCTCGTCGCAAATTGCATAGATATAAAGAGAAGTCGGAGGTTTGACTTGTTACCCTCCGGCTTCTTTATGTACAACTACCTTTACTTGTTAGGCAGTCTATTTATTCAACTTGTAATTGATTAACGGCGTCTGCTGCCAAAACCACTTGAGCGGCGGGGTGCTGTGCTACGCCCACTACCAAAACCACTGCCAGAATTGCGTCTAGGTGAGGTGGCTCTGCCAGAAGGTTGCAATGTGCTACCACCAAAACCAGAACCAGAAGGACGGTTATTACCTGTAGTGCTACGCGGGGTATTGCGTATATTTGAATTACCAGGATATGACCTTCTAATTGTCCCTGTATTGCGGAACGCAGTGCGATTTGTTACGGCTGCTGGTGGCGCATTATAGCGAGTTTGGTAACTTTGAACTGCTTGGCCATAGCTTCCGCCATATCCACCAAAGCCACTTAATCCTTGTCCTGGTTGATAGACAGGGGGTACATAATATTGGGGTCTAAACAACATACTACCAATTGCCTGTCCCGCCAAGCTACCAGCCACAGACCCAGCAAATGGTGCCCAGAAGCTATTTTCTCGACGGACTACAACCGTCTCTTGTTGTCCGGTTTGGGGATTGGTTTTATTCTCGGTAACGTTATGGACGTACTCAAGTTTAAAGTCTTCTGTTAGATATAAAATCGGTTGTCCTTTTTCTACCTTCAGATAGGTTTTTTTACCCTCCTTAATTTGATCGTCAGTTAACCGCGCCATTTGCAAATTTTCGGTTGAAAAAGTTGGGGGCTTATTGTTTAGTAAAAACAGGTTGTACTCACCAGTTGCATCATCATAAGTAGCTTGTTGTATTTGATACTCTCCGTCACTCAGTTTTGTGTTAACTGAGGTTTGGCTAACGTTCTTAGCCGGAGGAGTAGTTTCGTTTCCTCCACCACAACCGACAGTTGTGATACACAAACTCAGAGCTAAAAAAACGGCTGTAAATTTACGTACTATGGTCATGATCATTGGATTATTGTCCTATCTCTGAGCTTAACAATTTATCATGTAAGTAGTAGGTACGGACTACCCAACAAATTACAAAGGAATCAATTCTGGGTAATATTGCAACAGTTGATCGCTAGTAAGTTCATCGCCTAACTGTGCTGGTGAGAAATGTACTTGGATTGCCTTTAATCTATGTTTATAATGCAAATTTATCAATGCTTTCAAGCCTTCCTTGAGCGCCTGAACGTTAGAAAGATCGGTTTCCAATTCTGGTACTTCTCCTTCATAAGCTACTGTAATCATCACAATGACGTTGCGGGTTACAGGTATAGATAAAGGTTCATTCAATCCAGAGTCAGAACTGTAATTTGGTTCGCTGAGATATCTTTCGGCAGAGTCAGTAAATAATTCATTCACGTAATCCCCCGCTTCGCCTTCATTAAAAAATACGTCACCTTCGTTAGCAGCAGAAAGCCAATATTCATCATATTGCAGCAGGGTTTGGCTAATTTCTACCAATCCTTCTCCCAAAACTTCTAAATCGCCATCGACATCGATCGCATCCCGTCCAGCACTATTCAATACTCCCAAAATTGGCGCTACTTCACCTCCCCCTAAGTGCAGAAATAGGCGAAACACTACATAGCGAGTTCGACCAATCATTTTATTAAAGGTATCGCGCATTTTTTCCTCCAAAATTTTTGTTTCTTGTCGTTTGTCATTGGTCATTTGTCATTAGTCATTTGTCATTAGTTCAATGCCCCATAACTAATGACTAATATAATGAAATCCTTTGATAAAATCTATAATTATATCTAATGAAGGTAATATATTTTTTGTTGAATCGCTGGACATATCATAAGCTGAAGCGTTGAGAGCAGAACGATTAATAAATCTTTTCCCAAAGTTGGGATGGTCATAAACAATCAAAGTGTGGGCGCTGGAATTCGTTAAAACTATTTGGGTTGGGGCTTTACAAAAATTTAACTTTGCGGCTACTTCGATATTTTTTTTCGTCTGTTTAATTATTGTAGCCTGATTTATAGCTTGTTCTAAAAGAGTATTTAGTTGTTTCACTATATGAGGTGATTTTAGCAATTTTAAGTTTTGATTTGCAACAACTTCACTGTTAATCATTTCCATAATGCTACAAATATTCTTTTGGATAGATGCTGCATCTAGAAAGGGAAGAATGACAATGTAAGCAGTGATAAATAATGCTTCGTCGCTATCTACATGAAAGGTAAAAATAGTTCGACGACGGCCACTTTCGATGCTTGGAGGTTGTTTCAGCCCCCGATATTCTTGAGCAATTTGGTAGTAAGCGCCAGCGATCGCAAAATTGGCTTCGTGTTCTAGGGCTGCATCAACAATAATCCGAATTGTTGGCGGTGTTTCGTTAAAAAAATCTCGTGATTCTTCAGAATGGAAGTTTTGGACAATGGAGCGATCGCCATTTGGGCTAAGATCGACCCATTCACAAACCATGCCTTCGGTTTTTAAACCAAATCTGGAAGTGGCATAAAGCTTGGCTCCCGTTAAAGTTGCTCCTGTTAAGTCAGCACCGATCCATTCTGCCCTAATTAATTTTGCCTGAGTTAAATTGGCGTGGACTAAACTTGTATTCGTTAAATTGGCATTGCTTAAATCTGCACCAATTAAATCAGCCCCGCTCAATTTTGCACCGCTCAAATCTGCCCATCGGAGATTTGCGCCACTCAAATCAGCCCATCGGAGATTTGCACCACTCAAATCAGCCCCGCTCAAATTAGTATGGCTAAGATTGGCTTGTCTGAGTTCGGCATCTCGCAAATTTGCACCGCTCAAGTCAGAACGACTGAGATCGCTGGCGTTTAAGTTAGCCATCTCCAAGTTGGCTCCAGTTAAAGAAGCACCTCTCAAGATAGCCTCACTTAAGTTAGCGTGACGGAGATTCGCTTGGCGGAGTGTCGCCTCTCGCAAATCAGCACCAGTGAGATCGGCCTCCAATAAATCAGCGCGACTGAGATCAGCGCGAACTAACTCGGTGCGGATTAATGAGGCTCCTCTGAGTTGAGCGCGACTTAAATCCGCTCGAATCAAATTAGCGACGTTGAGACTGGCGTTATTGAGAATGGCGCTGCATAGATTCGCACCACTCAGTCTAGCTACATTCAACTTGGCATTGCTTAAGTTAGCTTCACTCAGATTCGCGCCACTCAGGTTGACTATACTCAAATTAGCATCGCTCAGATTTACACCACTGAGTTTTACTCCACTCAGATTGGCTTCTGGGAGGTCAACACCATTAAAGTTTAAGACTCCTGCTGCGTATTGTTCCAGTAATTCCTCTACAGTCATCGATGCTACCCCTTGGATGCCAACTTTAATAGTTGGTAAAGTCATAAAAAACGGAATGTCAAAATCAAAAATGAATATTGGGATTTTAGGATTGGGACTGATTGGCGGATCTTTGGGCTTTGATTTGCGATCGCAAGGACATCATATCTTAGGAGTTAGTCGCCGTGAAGCTACCTGTCAAAAGGCAGTTAGCTTGGGCAGTGTTGATGAAGCATCAGTCGATCTGAGCCTATTAGCAGCCGCAGAAGTTGTATTTATTTGTACACCTCTAGCCCTTATTGTGCCTCAATTTGAACAGTTAGTCGCTCATTTGCCTGTTACTACAATCGTCACTGATGTAGGTTCGGCGAAAGCACAGATAGTCAAGGATATTACTCCCCTTTGGGATAATTTTATTGGTGGTCATCCAATGGCGGGCAGAACAGACAGTGGGATAGAAGCTGCACAGCGAGATTTATTTGTTGATAAACCTTACGTATTAACACCGATAACTACAACCCCAACTAGTGCAATTACAGTTGTGGAAGAAATTGTGCGATCGCTGGGAGCTAATATCTATTATTGTCAACCAGAGCAACACGATCGCGCTGTGAGTTGGATTTCCCATTTACCTGTAATGGTCAGTTCCTCGTTGATTGCGGCTTGTTTGAGCGAAACTGACCCCGATGTTTTGCAATTAGCCCAAAAGTTAGCTAGTTCAGGCTTCCGGGATACTAGTCGTGTGGGTGGTGGGAATCCAGAGTTGGGCGTGATGATGGCACGGTATAATCGTCAAGCATTGCTGCGATCGCTGCAACAATATCGTCAAAACCTCGATGAGTTGACTAACTTAATTGAGCAAGAAAATTGGGTAGTTTTAGAGGAAAAGTTCAAATCAAGGCAACAGGCACGACCTGATTTTGTTTAATAGTTGTCGGGTGCGTTTAGCTATGGATAACGCACCCATTTTTTAATTTAGTAAGTTAATTGATAAACAGAATTCAGAATTCAGAATTCAGGAGTCAGAATCAATCAGGTTATTCAGACGCTCTCTACGAACGCTAACAGCGTGTCGCAGACAGACGCTAAAAGGATGTCTGAGAAGTATTCAATATTTCGCTTGATCCCCCCTAGGCTTAAAAAGGGGGGAACTGGAATCAAAGTCCCCCTTTTTAAGGGGGATTTAGGGGGATCTACAAGTCTCGAATACAACACCAAAAAGTTTTCAGACATCCTCTAAAAGCATAGCTTGCAACTCTGAAAGAATACGCGGACTCGCTTGCCGTCGGCGCTATCCGCCAGTCGTACAAAATTTATTCTGAATTCTGATTCCTGACTCCTGAATTCTGTTCGATAAAATCTTTAAAAATGCTACTCTACAGTCTGACAGTCACCAAACCGATGTACCATACAGATAAATTTACAAAAATCAACAATGGTAGAACGTCCAATTAAGAAATCGGAACGTCAGTCTCAAGGAAGCACTGACAGCAATTCCGAAAATTCGGATTCTGTAACCCCGATTGAATCCAACCCCAAAAGCTCAAAACCGAGCCGCGAACGCTCGTCTGACAAAGGGAAAAAAGGATCGTCATATAGGGATGAAGGCAGACAACCGGTGAATCCTGCACTAGCACGTGGTCCAAAACCCGTTAAACCTCCAGCCCCCAAAGTTCAAACAGAAGAACTTGAAACCGAATCAGAATCTATCTCTGAGGAGTCTCAAGACTAAAATTACAAGTGTTGTTGTGTGTGATGTGGGAGGCTATAAGCATATAAAGACTGGGATTTCTGGCTCCGAAGGCAGCGATCGCGCCCCCCATCACCATTAGATTATTTTTAGCGATCGCGTCTCTCATTGAGTTTTTGTATTTCAAATGCGCGAATGGGTAGGTGTACAAATTCCACAGCCATAAAAAAGTGCTTCTATCTCAATGCCAGCAAGCATTTCACCCCACTCATCACCCAATTATCATCCGCGCAATCTCTGAAATGCTTACAAAAACTAGGATGTCAGCCTTTAACTTTGACCGACACTCTTCCCAAAGGAATTCTCTAATGCTATGATTGCTCCAGAATCGCGCAACCGCACCTTGAAAACTAAATATAGCTTGGCTTTCACGCTCCCGCTATTGCAATTCATCAAAATCCCTATTAGGGATTGAAACTTAAGTGGTTTATATATTCCATCGCAGGTGGAACTATTGCAATTCATCAAAATCCCTATTAGGGATTGAAACGTAACTGGTGTGGGAGAAGAACTCGAAACTTGCGATTGCAATTCATCAAAATCCCTATTAGGGATTGAAACTACTACGACGAAGACCAACAATGGGAAATGAAAGAAATTGCAATTCATCAAAATCCCTATTAGGGATTGAAACCATTTGTGCCTTAGCCCAGAATGACACGGCTGAGATTGCAATTCATCAAAATCCCTATTAGGGATTGAAACTGTAACGACTGATTGCTTTACAAGATTTTCCTTATTGCGATTCATTGCAATTCATCAAAATCCCTATTAGGGATTGAAACAAAAATGCTTCAACTATCAATGAAGCAGTGAAATATTGCAATTCATCAAAATCCCTATTAGGGATTGAAACTTTTACACGGACACCCACCATAAGTAGCATCTTGAATTGCAATTCATCAAAATCCCTATTAGGGATTGAAACTCGCCCTTGACTTCCAACAGACCTATAACGGCTAAATTGCAATTCATCAAAATCCCTATTAGGGATTGAAACCCTTTCATCATTTGGCTCCTGGCGCACTTATTCTGATTGCAATTCATCAAAATCCCTATTAGGGATTGAAACGTATATACGCGCATACAACGAGCTAGCAAATCTACCAAATTGCAATTCATCAAAATCCCTATTAGGGATTGAAACCCCTAATTTTTCGCTCTACCATTTCCATGAGGCGAGAAATATTGCAATTCATCAAAATCCCTATTAGGGATTGAAACCCAAGTAGCCATTACTCTGTATCTCCCCCCAAGCCATTGCAATTCATCAAAATCCCTATTAGGGATTGAAACATCGCTGAATCTGTAGCGGATATCTCTGAATCTGTGATTGCAATTCATCAAAATCCCTATTAGGGATTGAAACGATTCTTTCTGAGCAGTGGTTAGTCGCTGATCATTGCAATTCATCAAAATCCCTATTAGGGATTGAAACGAGAGAAACTTTCACGATACTTATCAAGATACTTTATTGCAATTCATCAAAATCCCTATTAGGGATTGAAACCAACCGCATGGATGGAGATCGGCTTGGCGGATCTATTGCAATTCATCAAAATCCCTATTAGGGATTGAAACTCGCTGTTGTCGGCAAAGCTTTAATTCGCTTTGTATTGCAATTCATCAAAATCCCTATTAGGGATTGAAACTCCTGCCCAATTGCTCTTGGTGGGCTTTGTAGCCGATTGCAATTCATCAAAATCCCTATTAGGGATTGAAACATTTCTGGCAATGGGTAAAAACCAGAAATAAACTATTGCAATTCATCAAAATCCCTATTAGGGATTGAAACACTATGAATGCTCAACTCTGATTCTAGATAAACTTTTTCATTGCAATTCATCAAAATCCCTATTAGGGATTGAAACAACCCACAAACTGGGCTTGAGGAATGTTTGAATAAATTGCAATTCATCAAAATCCCTATTAGGGATTGAAACGTTTTTGATATCGCCTCATATATAGCAATCCTAAATGAGTTGTGAAAATGCGCGGTGTCCAGATCCCCGACTTCTCGAAGAAGTCGGGGATCTAATTTTTCACGAATGATTTAGGATTGCTATATTAAAGGCCGCCAAGATTGCAATTCATCTTTACCAGAATCATATTTGGTATTTATTGTCAATATATAAACCATAAAATATATATTGCTAAAATCAATTTGCTTAATTTACAACATCTCAGTACAGTAAACTTAAAAGCAGTTTGAAGGTCATAAAAATGACGACTCAAAAAAGGATTGCTGTAGTCACAGGAAGTAACCGAGGGCTAGGATATGCAATTTCCCGTCAATTATCCCAAATTGGCAACCGCGTAATTCTGACGAGTCGTAATGAAACAGATGGTCTTGCTGCCAAGCAGCAGTTATCCAGTGAAGGGCTTGATGTTGACTATCACAAGCTGGATGTTACCAATGATGGAAGCGTGCAGCAGTTTACCGAATGGTTGCGTGAAACTTACGGCAAAGTAGATATTCTGGTCAACAATGCGGGTATAAATCCGACAACCAAGCCTGAAGAGTCCAGCTTACTGACTGTCCAACTGGAAACGATGCGATCTACCTTTGAAACTAATGTTTTAGCGGTACTCAGAATTTCTCAAGCATTAATTCCGTTAATGAAGGTGCAAAACTACGGTCGCATTGTCAATATCTCAACGGAAATGGCGTCTCTAGCGTCAGTTTCAAGTGACTACTACCCTTTAGCACCTTCCTACCGACTCTCAAAAGTAGGAGTAAATGGACTAACAGCAATTCTGGGGAAAGAACTTCAAGGTACTAACATTCTCGTAAATGCCTATTCTCCAGGTTGGATGAAGACCGATATGGGAGGAGATGATGCTCCTTTCACAGCAGAAGAAGGAGCGCAAACAGCTGTTTATTTGGCAACACTTCCCGATGGAGGAGCGCAAGGACTATTTTTTGCAGAGATGCGAAAGTTTGGTGGCCCCATTCAATTACAGTGGTAGGTTAATATGGGAAATTCCGCAGTTTTACCGCCGATTTACGCAGATACAACTATTGAATTAGCACCAGCTAAAGTTGTTACCTCATTCCCCATTAATACTTTTTTAGAAAATCTAGCAATCGCACCAGATGGCACAATATTTGTAACTAATCACGAAGTTGGCGAGATTGTTCGTATTAGTCCAGATGGCAATCAGCAGATTCATGCCACTCTTGAGGGTAAAGTGAGTGGTCTTGCTTTCACTGCAAACGGGGGTTTAGTGGCAACAGGCTGGAATGCTGATTCTATACCAGTGATTTCTTTAGTTGCCAGTGATGGGACAGTGGAAACCTTGCTGAAACTGCCAGATGCAATATTTCTCAATGGCATCACTCCTCTTTCTGACACTCAGTATTTAGCAGCAGATTCTTATCGGGGTGCAATTTGGCTGATTGATATCGCTCAACCTCGCGCCTCAATTTGGCTAGAACATCCAATGCTTGCTCGTAGCAATTCGGAAAATGTCATTCCTGCGGCTAATGGTTTGAAGCGTTTTGGTGATTTTCTCTACGTTTCAAATACGGAAAAAATGTTGCTGTTGCGAATTCCCGTCGATACCGCAAATCGACCAGGTGAGCCGGAAATTTTTGTTGAGCAAACTAATATTGATGACTTCGCCTTTGACGTGGAAGGCAATCTTTATGGAGCGACGCATATTTACAACAGTGTTGTGCGAATTGCAAGCGATCGCAGTACTACTATTATTGCTCAAGCCGAGCAAGGTGTAATTGGCAGCACAGCCGTGGCTTTTGGTCAAACTGAAGGCGATGTCTACGACGGGCTACGCCTACGCACCGCAATTTATGTTGTGACTAATGGTGGAATGTTTTTACCTCCACCCACTGGTGTCGTTCCTGCTAATGTTGTTCGGCTTGAAGTTGGAAAACCTGGATATCCCCTGGCTTGAGCGTGACCGAATTTTATATTTTAAATTTGGGATTTTCAATTGAAAATCCCAAATTGCTACTCGCTCTGCAATTGGTAAGCTCAACCGCATTTAGTTTGCATAATCTGAAATTGTAAATTTCTTGTGGGGTGGGCGTCTCGCCCGCCCAATATATGCAAATTAAATGTGGAACAGTTTAAACTACGTGAAAAAATCTAAAATCCACAATTGATTGGCATAACTAATGGAGATAGAACAGAACGATCAATTTGTAACCGTGGTCATTACACAACTTGTCAAACCAGGATGCGAAACTGCTTACGAAGCTTGGTTGAAAGAGATTACCAGGGTTTCTAGAACCTATGTAGGTCACATGGGAACAAATGTGATTTGTCCTCAACTTGGGGTGCGAAATGAATATGTGATTATCTTCCGATTTGACAGTTATGAAAATTTAGATGTGTGGATGACATCGCGCGATCGCGAACATTTGCTCAATCAAGGTAAGCATTTGGTTGAATCCGATCCTTATGTTCAAAAAATTAGTGGATTAGAAGCTTGGTTTTCTCTTCCCGGTCAACCCTTAAAAACTCCGCCGCGCTATAAAACAGCCTTGCTAACTTGGGGAGCTGTATATGTGTTGATTAATTTATTGAATACGTTCTTAGTACCCGTAATTCGGGCTTTACCACCCTTGATTATTTCGTTGATTATAACGATTACTATGGTTTTGCTATTAACTTATGTTGTCATGCCTAGAGTTAGCCGCTTGTTTAGCTTTTGGCTATATCCTAAATCACGAAAAATTTAGGAATAAAGTCGAACTCCTAAGAAATAAGGCAGGAGGCAGAAGAAAAGAGGATTTGACTTGTTTCTTTCGCCCTTCCCGCTGAATTAAAGATTTCACTCATTACTCATTACTCATTACTCATTACTCATTACTCATTACTCATTACTCCTTACTCCTTACTCCTTACTCATCACAATATATTACTGCTCTTCGCCTTTTTGCTGAAGGAGCGATCGCCAATCTTCAATCGCCTTCTCCGTCCACAGCCAATTTTTAGCTAATTTATCTACCTGGAAATTTTCTCGGTCGGACTTAAGAACTGTTTGTCGCAATTTGATCGCTTCATTCAGATATTGCGTCTGCTTTCCATTAGATTGACTAAGTGCAGATTTATACAATCCAAGAGCTAAACCAGCATAAGAAGTTAAAGCATCTTGAGGAACTGCTGTATTTCTGGATGTTGAGTTTGTGTTCTGTTCTTTGAGAGCTAAATTCAAAGCCTTGAACCAAGCATCATTGGCGCGATTCAGATTGCCTTCTGTGTAGTAGGCAAATCCCAAAGCGTTATTATACAAAAGCGATTCGGGTTTAGCTTTGGCAGCAGTTTCCCAATAACGGCGGGCATCATCGACACTATAGTTATTGTCTCCAGTTTGGATCGACTGCCACGCCAATCGTCCCTTGTAAAAATTCACAGAGGGATCGTCAGCTTGTTTACTAGGAATTAGTTTTAAGGAAGTTTCAGCCGCAGCCAGTGCGCCCCGATTCAGTAGTTCTTCTACAGCCAATAGCCCACCTTGCAAGTCACCCTGGCTCAATTTTTCCGTAGCAGTAGCAGTGACAATTCCAGTGGGTGCTATTCCTAAATCGATATTCGGCTGCTTTTGAATCGGTCGAGAATCAGGTAGAGACTGGGCAGGAATTTCTGGTATTTTAGGCAGTGCTTGGGGGCGATTTTGCCACCACCAATTTAAACCGATCGCAGCGGCGATCGCACTGATCCCCACAACACCCACAATCGGCCACAGTTTGCGGCGACGGGTACGATTTCTTGGCGGGGGTGGTTGCGATTGCGAAAAATTAGAATTTTGCCAATTTTCTTCAAGGTTTCCTGGAGTTGCAGGTGGCGGTGGTGGAACTTCTCCCCACAAATCTGCTGACTCTTCAGAGGAAATGACTTCCTCAGAAATCTGGCTTTGGTGAAGACTATTTTCGCGAATTTGTTGATCCGGTTCAGTTGGAGGTTTTTGGTTATCTAGCTGACGAAACAAATCCGAAACGATTGCAGAATCTTCTTCATAGCTTGGGTCATCATACTCAATTTCATCAACCAGATCGCCCCAAGTATCTTCACCCAGCCAGTCCAACCCAGAAGAGTCCCGCGTCAAACCAGAAGGAATCATGTCTTCCATTCCTAAAGGCATCTCGCTATCATCAGGTATACCAGGGTACATCGTGGAAGTTGCCCCTAAAGGCGAACTATACTGATTCAGCGACTCCGTACTTGCGGATACCTCAGTTTCCTGACTCAGAAAACCGTCAAATTCTGGCTGAAGATATAAAATCGGTAATGCCCAGTACATCTGGAGAGAACCATAAGCAGAAATTAATCCTTGGCGCACCCTACTTACACACAAATCTACTGGATATCCCTGACTCAAGTTGCGGTAAAACAATTGTGTGAGCGTCAATGCCACTTCATCAGGAATCCTTTCTGACATCGCCAAAACGCTTCTAATTCCTCGTTTCACGAGACTTTCCGCTAAGTTTCGTTCGCCAGTATCTCCAGAGGGATTAGACGCTGCTGTGTACGCGCCCAAGCAGGAATTAAACACTGCCATTTGGATATTATTATTGACGAGCAAACCTGCCAAATCGTCTCCAGTCAAGATTTCCGTTAAGCCAGTTCTGCGACTAACAAGATAAATTTCTCCGCCATTTGCGCCTAAATTACTATGACCAGAGTAGTGGAGAACGTGGTATCTGCCTTGTTCTAGGGCTTGCGTCAGTTCTTCCCGCCCTGGTTGGTCTAATACAGTGAGTTCAATTTCGGGGAAACGATTCCGACTTTCACCAGGTCGTGACGTTTGACGGTGAAGTTCCGTTTGTAGTTTAATCGCTTCTTGTTTCTGTAAGTCAAGACGGACTTGATCTGAGGGGGAAGCAATTACCATCAAGACTCTGACACCACCTTGTTCTGGTGGTGTGGGCATATTTTGCGACCGCAAAGGAGAAGCCCCCGAAATTCCACTTTGGAAGCGAGAAAAAGCCACATAAGGCCCAGTAGCCAGAGGGCGATCGCCTGCGTGCATTACTTCCCAAGGCAAACGAGCTAATCTAGTATCTTTTAGCCCCAAGCGTAAGCGTAGTACTTGCTGATGGTTCTGGGCAATACCTTGGGCAGTAATCCAACTATCTCTGAGAGTGCCTTGAAATAGGGCGTTATAAAATTGTTGACCCAACGCCACCAAATTCACAGAGTTTCTGGCGATATCGCTTTCATGGCCACCAGAGGTGAATGGATCTCCCTGCAACACCGAATTCAACGGGTCATTCATCAAATGCCCAGCAGCCATCAACCAATCAGCTATAGGCCAAGTCACCAATTCTTCTGCCAATGGTACCCCAGGCGCGACTTGTTCCGTCCGCACCAAGTAGTCATTTTGCCCTACTGGGGTTACGGAAATATGGAATTCCTGGGTCACAACTTCTCCTGTCCGCCTCCTAAATCTGGTTTGAAACGCGAAAGTTTCAAGTCGATTTTTCGCTTTCTCTGATAATTTAGATGCATCCTGCCCCTGAATGTTTCTGATTCGGTGTCGTTTTGGTTTTTTTGCCTTTACAACTTTATCCGGATCGGATTACTTGGGTCTAGAACACTTAATTGGTAGATGCACCTTGATCTTCAACTCCCCTAGTTGGCTAACACCCACTGGGGGTTTTTTTATTTTTGGCAAACAACAGCAACTTCTGACGCAGATATTCTCTATCAGAAAATAGTGCTTAATCCTAGAATACTTGATTAATAGATGGATGTCCCTTGATCTTTAACTCCCCTAATTGAGTTAATATCCACTTTGGTTTTTTTGACACACGATAACAATCAATTTTCTCATAAATTTATCCGGAGCATGGTGGTTAAACCTAGAACATTTAAGTGGTAGATGCACCCTGATAACTAGCTCCCCTGGTTGGCTAACGCCCACTGGGGGTTTTTTTATGAAAATTGAGTCCTATTGATTAACCTGACACACCTATTTTGTCAGGCAGCGCGCCGAGCGTTTAATTGGTAGGTCTGTCTTGATAACTAACCCCTTTGAGGTTGTTCTTTGAGCAACAAATAGTAAAAGCTTCAACCTCTGCTAATTTATCCGGTAGCCACCCATTTATTTTAGAAAAGATTATTGGTAGATGCACCCTGATAACTCACTCCCCTGGTTGGTTAATACCCACTGGGGGTTTTTTCTAGTTACGTTACTGATAGCGATCGCGAATGCGTCTCGTAGAAAAATGTTAGCGAGTCTTTTGCTCCCAGAGATGCTACGCGTAGCTTGCTTTTTCATAGAGGTACGAGCTTTACAGCCCATCGTAGACATCGCCTCTAATTTAGTCCATTTTTCCCGGAAGATGCTAGCTGCCCCTAGAAAAGATTATTGGTAGATGCACCCTGATAACTCACTCCCCTAGTAGGCTAACACCCACTGGGGGTTTTTTTATTTAAAAAATAACTGACCCTGATAACTCACTCCCCTGATAGGTTAACACCCACTGGGAATTTTTTCTACTACTTGCGTTACCAATAGCGATCGCAAATGCGTCTCGTAGAGAGATATTTGCGAGTCTTTTTCTCTCAGGGATGCTTTACTTCTCCATAGAGGTATGAGCTTTACAGCCAATCGTAGACATCACCTCTGATTTAGTTCATTTTTCCCGGAAGATGCTGGCTGCCCTAGAAAAGATTATTGGTAGATGCACCCTGATAACTCACTCCCCTAGTAGGCT
>NZ_JAVRCS010000013.1:0-36439 GCF_034530635.1 Nostoc sp. EspVER01 | reverse complement strand
AACACCCACTGGGGGTTTTTTTATTTAAAAAATAATTGACCTTTGTACAAATTTATCCGGAGTATGGTCTTCAACCTGAGAACACTTAATTGGTAGATGCACCCTGATAACTAACTCCCCTAGTAGGCTAACACCCACTGGGGGTTTTTTTTGCCGTAGACGCGTAGTGGTGAGCCACATAACCGGGAGTACATCACTCTGGTAGACCTTGAGTATCCTCCTGTTGACAGGATAGAGCGTAACTTACTCACTCAATCTCTGAATCGCTTTCTTTTTATTGTGAACTAGAGATGCTACTTCAAAATGATTGCTATGATATTTAATCACATTCTTAATTTTTTTTATATATTTTGACGAGTTCCCTTTTAACTTTCACTATTTGTCTGCCTCAGCAAAACTTACCTTCTTACTCAGCACAGAGTAACAAACTAAATTCCACGCTACCGCTAACAGCACTCCTCAAACAATTGAAAACTGCTAAAAGTTACAATTTTTTAGCTGGCTGGGATTAGACGGTATTTGTGTGGTAGACAGGCGGTCTAAAATTTCTGATTTCTGTTCTGAACTGAAGTTGTCATAAAAATTGTCAAATTTCTCAACTATGCCGAAATTTTTGAAAGCCTCTAAATTAGAATCTGGTTTTTCAATTAGAGATTTTTGTCTATTCTGGGAATAAGTAAGTATGTCTACTGTATGATTATTCTTTCGATACACAAGCTGCATCAATAAATCCATTGCAACAGTTGGCAGAACGCGGTAGGTAGAAGTCACGAAAAAATCAAAAGCCATATTTCCTAGACGGATGCGATCGCCATCTTTGAGCTTAATCGGCCTAACAGCACGATTACCATTCACAAAGGAGCCATTGGTACTGTTGAAATCAATTAAGTAAAAGCCTTGCTCGTCAATATGCTGAATAGCAGCGTGGCGACGAGACAGATGATTGTCAGCAATGCAAATACCACTGGTGCGATTACGACCTATCGTCCAGATTTGTTGTGGCTGTCGTAAACTCTGAGTCTGATTGTCGCCCAAGTTAGTCATCAAATAAACAGCAGCACTATCCACTACACCATGTACGTAACCCGTCGTCTTGACTCTCCTCAACGACGGTTGAGATAGGTTTTCTAGCTGAAGTATTTCATCTAGAAGGCTGCTGTGGTGTTCATACAACTTGAGAAATACTTGATATAAAGTTAATCGCCGTTCTATTTCCGTTTGTGCAAAGTCAGTCATTATACGTAAACCTTATACTACCTGATTTCGGTTGTAATATACATCTCCAGCCGACAACCAGGAATAATTGATTTTTTGCTTTTTGCTGCCATCTGAAAAATTTAGTGGTTTAGGATCATTCTATTTTACAAATTTTAGGTGTGAGATTCCCTGTTATTTATAGCCATAAAAAGCATATAAATATCTTTATAAAATTATTATGATGCTTTATTGTTTATTGTAAATAATCATTTGTTATTTGTAACAGATGAAAATCATAAAGATTTCATGAAGAATTCACAAATATCTACGTATTTCTGCTAGATATTTGGATATTTCTTAATATTGATGAGAGTGATAGCTATGGCTCAACCTAAACATTATACATATTTGGTCAATTCTGAATAAATCTAAGTTTTTATCGAGAATAATCAGGGCTAATTTTCCCAGATATAAGAAAAGTTCAACCTTGTGATTCTGATAAAATGAGTGTTTTAAAATTATTAATAAAAATGGAGAACTTAAAAGCAGGGAGGTTGAGGCTATTCTGCTAATCTCAAATAATTGACTTCAAGAAAAAGGATTCATCCATCAGGATAATCTAGAACCTAATATAGGAAAATATTCGCATAGAACTATGGCGACAAAAGAGGCTATTTCCGATGAATTAGGAAATTCCATCCGTCTATAAGATTGCGGTAGTTCACGCTTTCAAATCATAACAAGCCTCGTTTTCCATTGGGGCGCACAGTCATCCAATTTGTTTTTGCTAGTGCTAGCTGCTCATCAGAAATTTTAGCACTGGTGAGATTAGCACCACACAAATTAGCTCCTCGGAGGTTAGCGTTGCTGAGATAAGCATTGCTAAGGTCTGCGCCTCTCAAGTCTGCTCCTTCTAAATCAGCATGGTTAAAGTATGCTTTGCTCAAATTAGCATCTTTAAGATTTGCTCGAGTCAGACTGGCTCTGCCAAAGTCACTATTGTGAAGATTAGCTCCCTGAAGATTAGTTTTTTGCAATTGAGCAGAATGAAAATTTGTTTGAGATAAATCAGCACCTTGCAGATTTAGCAAATTTAAATTGTGTAAGGCAAAATCTCGTCTTCCCTTCAGATAAGCTGTTAATAAACCTTGGGTATCTAACTTCCGCCCAACTTTAGAATTTTGACCTTGTGAACTATTGCTGTTGCTACTGAAAGTCGTTGATTTAGCCATCCCAGAACCCTGGTGTAATCCCGCAGCTTCCGCTGCCTTGGCTCGTCTAGCACGAATCGCTGCCGCTACCTGTGCCACTCCAGTGCTGGTAGCAGCTGGGTTGTTACATAAAACAGCAGAATTTTCCAGGTGGTTATGTGTTCGCTCTTTAGATCCGTTATCAGATTTAATCAGCAAACCCTTTGCTAAACTATCTAAGTATGGTTCTATTTCCAATGCTCTGAGAACTTCTGCCGCTGACTGATAGCGATTACGTACAGACACCTCTAACATTTTTCGTAACACATTGCCCAAGTGATCGCTCACTTGCACAAGCTGCTCCCACATCATCTCGCCAGTGTTGGGATTGTAATCTAAATCTTTAGGAGTTTTGCTAGTCAGTAAATAAATGCATGTTACCCCCAATGCATAAATATCACTGGCGTAGACTGGACGCATAGCCATTTGCTCTGGAGGTGCAAAACCAGGAGTACCAATTGCATACGCAGTTAATGCTGTCTGTCCTGATGGGCCTGTTGCACCTTGGCTGATTTGGTTTTTGACGGCACCAAAGTCGATCAGTACCATTCTGGCATCTTGAGTGCGGCGGATTAAGTTGGCTGGCTTAATATCACGGTGAATCACCTTTTGATCGTGGATGTATTGCAATAGTGGCAAAATCTCGCTCAAAAATTGCTTGACTCCAGTTTCACTCAAGATGCCGTTAAGTTTGACCTCCTCTTGCAAGGTGTCACCACTGATATATTCTTGAATTAAGTAGAATTGCTCGTGATCTTCAAAATAGTCTAACAATCTTGGTACTTGGGGATGATTGCCAATCTTACCGAGAGTTTTAGCTTCTCGCTCAAAGAGTTCTCTGGCCATCTGTAAAACGTGTGGGGCGCTTCCTGATGGGCGTAATTGTTTGATTACGCAACTCGGTTCTCCTGGTAAGCCTTGATCGTTGGCTAGGAAGGTCGCTCCAAAGCCACCCTGACCTAATGGTTGGATCACCTGATAGCGATCGCGCAACAGTAGTTGCGAGCCACAAGACTGACACCTTTGGCTATATACCAAATTTTCTGGATTGGAACAGGTAGGATTTAAGCAGTAGCTCATGCACTCTCAACTCGCTGCACGAATAATCACGGGGAGTGTTATACTCCCTTTCAATTATTTAGACATTAATCAACTCTTGCCAGGTAATTTCTGCTGGAAATCCTTTGAAGAGTTCCTAAAGTTTAACTGAGATTACCTAAAGCGATCGCTAAACAAGATTATTTATTATACTTACATTGGCAAATACTGTTTATGCTGCTTTCTACCAATTCCTAATTCCTAGTCACGCTCTCTCAAGGCTTGTGGCGTTCATCACGCTATTATCCCATTCAGAAAATCAGCTTTAATCTGGTTTTTGCATGGGATAATTTGGTATTAAAAGGTATTGGAGGGCAGTGCCCAACGCCAGTTACTATATTTGGGGAAACCCCATCGCGTAGCGTCTCGTAGAGAAGACCGCACTGGCTACCCTACAGAAAGTCGCTATAGGATTTTGGATGCCCAAATTTGGAGGCAATTTAGAATCATCTCCATCAGTCGTTAAGAGATTATTAGCTAGCTTTCATGTTCACACTAGTCAGCTGTTCGATAAGTGCAAAAACATCACTGCGGCTGAGTTTCTCTTTACCATTAGCAAGGGCGTCAAGAGTGCCATTTGCCAAGGTGAAGGGGATTTGACAAAAATCTAAGGCTGGCCCGGTAGGAAGGTCTTTGATATAAGCTTCGGCCAGCCCGATATTGCGTCGGGCATACTCTTGCATATTTTCTGCACTCCAACCTTCTGGGAAGAATTCTACTCCACGCCCCAAATCTTCAGTGTGGTTACGCAGGATATTGACTGCTTGTAAACCCCGACCAAAACCAATCGCCTGGATACGGTTCGTTTGTGTTCCATCATACCAAGTCCATAAATCAGAAAGTAACAGTCCCACTGCACCTGCAACTCCAAAGGTATAACGATCTAAATCAGATTCTGTATAAATTTTCCAGTTTTTTTCTGCCCAATAAGCCATCCGGTCTGCCATTGCAGCAGTGGCATCCCAAATTCGAGGTGCAATGGTGTCTGGTGCTAGCAGTGACCATTCTCTAATCCTCAAAGTGACTTCTGCTAATGAATTCTCATACCCACTAAATCCTGCAAAGAAAGCATCTACCGCAAAACCATCAACTCCTGCTTGCAATGTCAGGCTAATGGTTCTTAACAGCTTGGCTTTAGTAGCATTATCTAGTTCGGGATGATCTTCAATTTCATCAATGGCACGCATACACAAATATGCTGATGCTACTGCTTCTTGCAATCCTGGCGGTAAAACACTAATTGGGATATAAAAAGTTCGGCTAGTTTCTTTGAGGATTTGCAATGCATCTCTACGTAAATTCATGTTTTCACTCCCCACTTGATTTTTGCACCACATGAAGTTTGCAGTTTTTTGATGATACTGGATATAGTTTTGACTAAACCTTAAAAACTATAGACTATAAGATACGCTAGTATTTCATCTAAAAATTGATAGTTTTTGGTATTGCAATTAACAAAACTCTCAAATTTATCAAAGTTTAGTCTAGTATAGAGGTTTTTGGGTGCAAAAGTGTTTGAAGTGTCGTTTGATATAGCTTTCATAAACTTTTAGTATACATATAAAGAATTATGGTAATATTTGGTTGGATATTACGAAATTTTTCCATAAGCAAACATCCATTTTAGCGATTTGAAAGTGCTTTAAGTCTGCGTTAATCTGACTAACAAAGTGTAATTATTGTATATATAAAGACAATTCAGGAAAAGCTGACAACGGATAATAGCATTTGTACATACCTTTGGATGGGTACAGTGGTTTACCGAAGAGTTAGGGTGAGTTAAATTGGACGACATATAAGGCTGCAATGCCTGAGTTCGACTATACCTAATTGATTGGAGTCAGAACGGTCTTGCTGTTCAAAGTGACATAAAGTGACCAAAACTCAGAACAAGAAGTTCCCGTATATTTACGAGATTGACAATAAAAAAGTTGGCTGTTTACCCACTCAACACAATATTTGTGAATATTTGACCTCTCATATCATGTCCGCCTGATTACTTATTAAACCCGAATAACCCCAAAGAGCTTAAGCTACACTTCGTCTCACTGACCGCTTATCTACAGTGCAGACACAAGTCCTAAAAATCTAAGCCTGATGAGGTCATCCTCATTCCCATGCAGAGTATGGAATGAGAAGACAATAGGAAATCGGGCTTTTTTCGACTTATATACACGCTAGCTCCGCTTGCAAAGAGGGTATTAAAGGGAAACATCAATGATTTAGGACTGCTATAGTCCAGATTATGTTTATACAAAAACAAACCGAATAGTCTGTAAAAAATTAAAAAAATATCGAAGTATTCCTAATTATTAAATTTTCTGAATCCCTTGTTGATACTGTAAATATTTTTTCTGTAATTCCTCTGGAATGGGAATAAGACGATTATTTTCCAGACTGACAAAACCACCCTTCTGGCTAGCCACTGCTGCTAACTCATTGTTAGATAAAATTTCAGCTTTCACAGTCCACTTTAAGCGTCCTAAACCACTCAGCCATAAACGTCCAATCACTTTATCAATAATCTTTATTGGACGTTTATATTCAATCTCTGTTCCAGCTAGAATTGGTGTATATCCTTGTTCAATTTGTTGATTGAGTTGCCAATGTTCATCTAAAAACTTTAGACGTAAATCCTCTAACCATCTGATATACACGATATTACTCACAATTCCCATAAAATCAATGTCGTATGTTTTGACAGGAATTGCTAATACTACTTCTAATGGTCTATGTAAGTTGTTATTTACTAGCATTATTTCTCTTGAGATTTTTTAATACTGCTCGGACTGTTCAATTAAAGAGAAGTTTTCAAGTATTGATTTAGGTGATTAATTACCCTATGAATATGAATTGAATCTCCATATAGCTTGCTCATCATTATGCCTCCTTCCAGTGTTGCAATTATGATGGTAGCAATTTCATCAGCACTCACTTCAGAGCGAATTTCACCCTTTTCAATTCCTTTTTCAATAATTCGACAAATTAGATGTAGCCAAGAGTTCATTGCTCGTTGAGCACGTTCTCGCAACGCCGGATGAGCATCATCACTTTCCACAGCAGTATTCAGCAGTGGACACCCTCCTTTAATCGGTGGATTTTCTGCGAAGCTACTAAACACCGCAATGATTGCTTGCAGACGTTCTACTGCGTGGTGTTTGCTTCGTAATACAAATCTAGTATGCTGCTTAATGCGAGCGATCGCAAAATCAAAAGCCTGTAGTGCGAGATCATCTTTGCTTTGGAAGTGATTGTAAATTCCTCCTTTCTGCAATCCAGTTACACGCATAATGTCTGACATCGATGAACCTGCATACCCCTGTTGATTAAACAGTTCGGCTGCTTGCTCAAGAATTCTGGTTTTTGTTTCTTCGCCTTTGGACATTACAGCGATTTTGATAGTAGGGAGTTGATTGAATTGAAAATTGCTGTAAATTAAATATTACCGACCGAATGGTCTGATTTAAAATATCATGATAGTTGCTTGTAAGTCAATATTTTTTCAACACTGAGTAAAGAACTAGGCATTGGCTATAGCCAAAGTTTGCCAATGCAGACTTCACCTGGTTATAGACGCCGTTAGTTTTGATGCTACCCCACCATAATTAATCAGGATTTTGGCATTATCAGGAATTTCAGCAGCAATGTTGGCGATTTGACCTTTGCCAAACAGAATTTTGACTTGATTGCAAAAAACAAAGTTTTCCATGAGTCATTAAACTAGGGAATCGAAATTGACCTTGAGTATTGTAATCACTTTCAGGATGTTGCCTAATTGCAGCATAATGCGATATATCGCGTCTCTACAAAGTTTGGAATTATCCTTATGCTTACTAACTTGTAGGTAAATTTTTGAGCAACCAGTCCGTAGGGAGTTTGACTGACTGCGGTGTATTATCCAGATAATTGAGCGATATACAACGCGAATACGCTGGACGTTTAATCATACTTACGAGTAAAATACGGTAAGTACATAGTCTTACGAGATTTTATATGTAAAACCGCAGAAAAACCTAGTTAGAAGTTGAGTTTGGCAGAACGACTGACTAATAAGCAGTTATCAAAGTCTGCTTGAGCTAAACGCCAGTCGTCATGCTTACAAAAACTTCCACACAGGTTTTGAGTTGTCCAGGAATCCTTGAGAAACGCAATAACTTGTCATAACTAGCCCTGTCTACCACTGGGCTATAGATTTGGCTGAGTTTTTGCTCTCTAACTGCTCGTAGTTAAGTCAGTGAACAGTTATCAAGGCTTCGTTTGGGAAATTAATCAACCCTTACCGACGCTGCTCACTTATAGAAGTGGGAGACTCAACAGGACTTTGATAACTGATAACTAATTGTTGAAACCCCCGAAGAGTATGCACTATCTATTACTACCGTTCTTAAGCTTTTTTGTTGGAATCATCGTTGGTTTGACGGGAATTGGTGGAGCGTCTCTCATCACCCCAATGTTGATTTTTATTTTTCAGGTTCCGCCTTCTATCGCTGTGAGTTCTGATGTTGTGGCCGCCACTTTGATGAAAATTGTTGGTAGCGTCAAGCATTGGGAACAGAAAACCCTCGACATAGAAGTTGTCAAATGGCTGGCCTTTGGAAGTGTTCCAGGTTCATTGTTCGGAGTGGGGATTTTGCACTTCATTAAACATACAGGTGAATATAGCCTGGATAATATCTTGCTCCGTTTGCTTGGCGGGATGATTTTGCTAGTCACTGTGTTAGCACTAGTGCAATTGTTGTTATTGACTTTTTTCCCCAAATTTAATTTACCCGAACTGCCAAAGTTAGACTTAGAAACTAACTTTGGTCGCTTCTTAACAATCACATTGGGAGCAATTTTAGGCTGTTTTGTCGGTCTAACTAGCGTCTCATCAGGTTCAATGTTTGCCCTAGTGCTGATTGGGTTTTTCCGCCTTGATGCACGAAAGTTAGTGGGTACAGATATTTCACACGCAGCGATTTTACTGCTGTTTACAGCCCTTGGTCATCTTAGCCTGGGAACAGTTGATTGGAGTTTGGTACTGCCTATATGGCTAGGCTCTGTGCCTGGGGTGTTACTAGGCGCTAAAATCTGCCAGGTAGCTCCGCAACGCCCACTACGGTTTATTATTTATGCCATTTTGATGATGGTAAGTTGGAAATTGGTTCATCAGGTTTAACAGGACTCAATAATAGAGTGTGGTTGTAAAAGTTTTTTGCTCCTTACTGACTCTCCAAAAAGACAGCACCGAGATTAGGTGCGGCTAAATCTATCCCTCCGTTCGTTCCAGTATTCGTAGGAAAACAAGAATTAGCGACATTCAGCAGTGTTTTGGGAGTGCAAGTAACATCAGGGGCAAACAGCGAGTAGCCGTAGACTTTTTTTCCTTGCGACACGAGTTCGTCGGTGCGAATCAGAAGACCTCCTAAAACTTGATTCGGTGGAATAGTGAGTGCAGGGTTTATGGGAATTTCCCGATTATTTTTGGCAGCATTGTTCAGGAAATAATATTGTGGAATGGGGTCTTGTAACGGTGTTTTACCCCAGGTGGAAGCTGCTATCACGTAAATCGGCCCATAGGAAGTAGGATTTCCATGTTTATCCACACTTGTAATCGCCGCAATACCGAAACCATCATGTCCAGTAGGTAATCCACGCTCGAAGACGGTAAAGCGAATTTTATTACTCGCCTTCACAGGTCTAACCAGTACAAAGTCAAGCCGCTCGATACTAGCGTTACCGTTGTAAGGTGTGCCGCCTAAATTTGCACCTATGTTAGTAAAAACGTTATCTGGGCCTGCCAAGATATTGTTAATACTAAACAGCGTTTTTTCTGGAAGTGGACCCAAACTGAGAAAGTTAAAGGTCTTAGACGAGGAGTCGAAACTGCCTCTGTAGTAAGCTAGCTTTCTGTCATCTGTGGCGGGGTTACGACGAATCTGCACAAAAGCAGGGATGGATCTAAATGTTGTGCTACCTTCTGTGGTTGTCAATCCTGTAATTGATTCAATTTGCCCCCCGAAGTTGAGAGTAAAAGTATTGCCTGCAAATTCGCTGTCACCTGCAACTTTGGTAATAGATATAGTAGGAAACGAAGCAGTGTCAGTAGTAATTGAAGTGATATCTTCTCCGATTATCTGCGCTTGTGCTGAGTTAAAGTACAAAAACGGGGCAATCATTGAAATCAGACAAAAAACAGGTTGAATGCTTGGGCAAAAACGGATATAACTGCGCCCAATCGCAGAGATCATGGAGTATTGCATGATACAGCTTCCAATGATTGAAAAAATCATTGTTTATTATATTGATGTTAAAAATACGTTTTGGTTAAGAATTGGTAAACAAAAAGTTTTTCTCTGAACATCGAACACTAAGGATTTTGTGCGTATTTCTATAACAAATTTTAGATTTAAGATTGGAACTTTCATCGTTGAATCTCAAATCCAGCATTCAATATCCAACGTTGATTAACTTCTCACCCAAGGTAGTAGAGTGAATGTACCTCGTTCATACATAATGAACAGACCCAAGCCAATTAACACAAAAGGTACAACAGCTTTACCGTAGCGACTTAAAATATTAGCAATGGTAGGTTGACGGCTTAAAAAATAAGCGATCGCACACCAAACCCCTACCATGATAAAAAATATACTTAAAATTACTCCCAAACTAGTAAGGTCATGACCAGCGAACAAAGGGATATATATACTAATATTGTCACCACCATTTGCGATCGTTACTGCTGCCACTTTATAGGTTTGGGGGTGCAAAATACTCAAAATAAAAGATAATACTGGGTTCGTAGGTGTAGGCTCTCTAAAATCACTACTGACTGTCTGAAGTGTGATTGTTTCTTCTTTTCTAGATATTAATTGCTGAATACCAATTGCTATTGGTAGTAGTCCTAGCAATCCTATCCATTCCCGTTGTACAACCAATCCACCAAAAAATCCTGGTAAGCTGGCGATGATAATGGCTGTAAAACCCAGATATTGACCGAGTAAGATATGCCGCCGCCGAAAGTTAACATCTACCTGTGAAAAAAAAATTAACAAGATAATGATGTCATCTATGTTAGTGGCGATGAAGGCAATTATCCCTTCACTGAAAGCTGTCCCTAGCTGACTCATGCTGGATTTTTAGAATCTACGATTTACCACCATACCAAATTCACTCATTCGTAATTCGTAATTCGTAATACTTCGACTACGCTCAGTACAAGTTCGTAATTCGTAATTCGTAATGACGCTCGTTTCTTGCTACCGCTACGCTAACGTAATTCGTAATTATTGACGAAATACTCGCGCGTCATTATCAATCACGAATTATTTTAACCTTCTGGTACAACTTAGATTTAAAATGACACAGTAATTATTACTGACTCCTCAATTCTTCTTTATCTTAAAATATGAACGAGTTAGTTACTGCAATTACTACAGGGTTAATTGCGTTCATTGCCACTAACATTGATGATATTGTCATTTTATTATTATTTTTTTCTCAAATAAGTGCTAAGTTTCGCCCCCGACATATAGTTGCTGGTCAGTTTCTCGGTTTTACAGTTCTGTTAATCCTTAGTCTTCCGGGTTTATTTGGTGGGTTAGTTTTATCAAAAAACTGGATTGGATTACTTGGTTTACTACCAATGTCCATAGGTATCAGTAGCTTAGTGAATCGGGAAGAAGATTCATCACAAGAAATTATAGCTACCACAGAAGAAGCTGAAGCATCAACAATTTCTAGCTTTTTTTCTCCCCAAGCTTATAGTGTGGCAGCCGTTACAATTGCCAATGGTAGCGATAATATTAGTGTCTACGTGCCTTTATTTGCTAGCTGCAACTTAGAGAGTTTTTTGGTAATTATCGGATTATTTTTTCTCTTGTTAGGAGTTTGGTGCTACGCTGCATATAAATTAATTAACAACAGATTTATAGCTGAACTATTTACTCACTACGTTAATAATCTTGTGCCTTTCGTTCTGATCGGATTAGGCATTTTTATTGTATTAAAAAGCGAAGCTTTAAGTCCAATAAAGCTAGCTGCTAGTAGCATCTGTTTGATAATTTTGGTGAAAAATAATGAAATTACCGATTAAATTGGCGAAAATTCTAGTAAATGAATGTAACCAGTAAGACGGGCGTGGCGGAAATTTGCGAAAGGAAGGAATCAGGATTAAATAACTCCCCAAACTGTAAGGAAGGGCAGATTTGACGATCTAATTAACAGTTGCGCAACTATATCGAGGAAACCCGCCCCTATCTAATCCTGGAACTTATTTAATTCAAGATTCTAAGTTGCCTCATTAAGAGTTTTATCCTGAGAATGCTTACTTAACTATAAGAAATCAAACTTTACTCAACCACTCATTCTCCTCTGGGTCTTTGAATAGTGAGGTACTGAGGTAGCGTTCGCCAAAGCTAGGCTGCACCATGACGATGAGGCGACCTGCATTTTCTGGCCGTTGTGCCACTTGAATAGCTGCATATAAAGCAGCGCCAGTCGAAATCCCCGATAGCAATCCTTCTTCTTTTGCTAGGCGACGGCTGTAAGCGATCGCTTGCTCATCCGCTACCTGGATCACTTCATCTACCACATCTGGACGGTAAATTGCTGGGACAAATCCCGCGCCGATACCTTGAATTTTGTGAGGTCCTGATTTACCACCTGCTAATACCGGACTGTTGCTTGGTTCAACTGCGATCGCTTTAAAACTCGGCTTCCGTTTTTTAATAACTTCTGAAACTCCCGTAATCGTCCCACCAGTACCCACTCCCGCCACGAGAATATCTACCTCTCCATCGGTATCATTCCAAATTTCTTCGGCTGTGGTTTCGGCGTGAACTTTCGGGTTGGCGGGGTTGCGGAACTGCTGCAACATATAGGCATTGGGCGTTTTAGCTACAAGCTCCTCTGCATGAGCGATCGCTCCTCGCATCCCTTCTACCCCTGGTGTTAACTCTAGTTGAGCGCCATAAGCTTTGAGCATGGATCGTCTTTCGTGGCTCATTGTGTCAGGCATCGTTAGAATGAGATGGTACCCCTTAGCGGCTGCCACCATCGCTAGCGCAATTCCTGTATTTCCAGAAGTCGGCTCTACTAAAACAGTTTTTCCGGGGTGAATCAAGCCTGCTTCTTCTGCCGCTTCCACCATACTCGCGCCAATCCGGTCTTTCACAGAAGATGCTGGATTCATGCTTTCTAGCTTCACCACAATCCGAGCAACCGCTCCTGAAGCTTGGGGAATTTTGTTTAATTGAACTAAAGGAGTTCGGCCGATTAACTCTGTGATATCTTTCGCTATCCGCATGTGGGTACTCCGTCGTGACTAAATATAATACATTGGACTCTGCTGGGCGCGAGTTTCTCTTTCCTCGCACAAGTCTTGGAGTGTATAACGACCCAAAACTTCTATCGAGGCAGCGTTAGCTTGCTCCCAAACTTCATAAACCAGAGTCTTTTCCAGAGTCGGAGAGTTAGAGGTATCTTTCTCTTTCCGCTCGCCTTCAACCAAAGTGACAATTTCAAGTATTGTAATCTGCCAAGGTTCCCGAACTAAAACGAAACCTCCTTTAGATCCGCGTTGACTCTGCACCACACCAGCACGCCGGAGGTTGGTCAAAATTTGTTCCAGATAGCGCTCAGGTATGGGTTGCTTGGCAGTAATCTCGCTCATGGTTAAAGGAAGTTTTTTTCCGTGGTGGCTTGCCAGTTCTAATAGTGCCAGCAATGCGTATTCCACTTTGGAAGACAGATCCAAGAGAGCGTAGTTTTGGCTATTCAACACTGTACTCAACATACTACGGTGAATTGAGAGACATATCGCAGTTTATGCGAAATTAATTTTTTTCAACTGTGGAATGTGATAGCATCCCACTTATTATCCACAAAAACACTATACTCTATCGAATTACCGTAGATTTTGATATTACACAATTCCCATAAAGAACTCGATCTTTTTCTGGGAATTATCCTGAGTTTCTGTTTTCAGAGCCTCACCTACCAACAAAAATCTCAACAGAGTATGCTAATAACTGATTTGCGAACCATTTTTGAGCGTGATCCAGCAGCCCGTAACTGGCTAGAAGTATTGTTCTGTTACCCTGGACTCCAAGCTCTAGTGTTTCATCGATTGGCGCACTGGCTCTATAAAATTGGAATTCCGTTCATACCAAGATTCATCTCTCATATTAGTAGGTTTTTAACCGGAATTGAAATTCATCCTGGGGCATTAATTGGCCAGGGAGTGTTTATTGACCACGGTATGGGAGTAGTGATTGGCGAGACTGCGATCGTGGGCGACTATGCTCTGATTTATCAAGGTGTCACCCTTGGCGGGACTGGGAAAGAAAGCGGTAAACGCCATCCAACTTTAGGCTCTCATGTGGTTGTGGGAGCGGGTGCGAAAGTATTGGGAAATATTCAAATTGGCGATCGCGTCCGTATAGGAGCCGGTTCTGTAGTGCTACGAGATGTCCCCAGTAACACTACTGTAGTTGGGATTCCAGGGCGCGTAACTCGTCAGAATAACTCGTCTAGCAGCGTTCTGGATCATGATAAAGTCCGCGACGTAGAAGCTGAGGTAATCCGCGCTTTATTTGAACGTGTCAAGGCTCTAGAGAAACAGTTCGAGCAGTTGGAACAATCTAGTTTGTCTCCAACTGAACTTGGAGACGAACAAACCAATAACCCTAAAAGCAAAAATTCTGATGGGATGATTGAAGATTTTCTTGATGGTGCGGGAATTTAGGGAATGGAGGGGGAGAGGTGACAGGTGACAGTTGACATCCTCACCGACCTAAAGGCGCGGTGATTCTGGAGTAATGAGTAACAAGTAATAAGTAATGAGTAAATACCCATTTTTCATCCACTATGAAACTCATTACTCCTTACTCATTACTTTAAAGCATTGCGTGAAGCACGGGGCTTCACACCCAAATATGTGGTGATAGGGAATTATCTGTACCCTGTAACCTTTACCCTGTACCCTATTCCCTTCTTCACTCCCCACTCTCCTCTTTAAAATATCCATAGGTTCTTATAACCTGATATAAATGTAATACTACGGTTAATTTATCGGAGAATAGTTTTATATAATATGCTGTCTTTGTACACAAACTTATCTAGTTCAAGCAGTAACAATACTAAGCAACTTTTTGCCCGTAGGTCATTTCTGCCAGAGCATCATAATGACCTTTGGAAGATTGAAACGGGTTTTGTGAGAACTTTTAGCTATCTAGAAGATGGTACAACCGTTGCTTTAGGATTGTGGGGCCCTGGAGATGTCGTTGGTAAGAGATTGTCAAAATTAGAACCTTATCAGATGGAATGCCTAACCAAAGTGGAGGCAACAGTTTTACCTGTAGAGGAGTGGACTGAACTAACAGAGACTCTACTGGCCCATATCCAACAGGCTCAAGAATTGATGATTATTCGTAGCCATAAAAAAGTGGATACTATGCTCATCAAGCTGTTGGCATGGTTATCCAAAAAGTTTGGTTCGGAAGTTGAGAAGGGACGTTTAATAGATATGCGTCTGACTCATGAAGACCTGGCGGAAATGCTCGGTTCAACTCGTGTGACTATCACTCGTGTTCTTGGGCAGTTTGAACAAGAGGGCTTGATCGATCGTCTCTCCTTACATCGAATTGTCTTAAAAGAAGAAGAAATTTGGTACTACGAAATTTAAATTACAGCAGATTTCAAGGAAAGTGAGGTATACAAGCTAAGTCTGTTACCCAGGTATAAAGCGTGTTTTACTCCTGTTAGCGCAGCGGGGCGTAGCCCATTCTGTATTCTGAATTCTGCTGTATTTCAGTAAAACCAGCTATCGCCGTCAGCATTCGGCTTACCCACAATTCTAAGATTCAGGGATTCTAGGTAAGCTAAACCGCGAGAAATTTGTGGCACTGTTCCCCGCAGTTCGATGTCAAAGCATCCTTCTTGATCTGTATTTGGTTGTAGCATAGCCCTGGTAATATTAACCACCAAGCCACAAGTAGAAATTAACTGCGAAATCACGGGCGCTTGCAGATAGCATTTGGGAATATGTATTCGCAGACGAATCTGAGTGACTTGGCTTTTTTCAGAAACTGAAGAAACCAGTGATAATCTGTTTTGGGAATTGGTTTTTTGGTTATTTAGTACTGACATTGGATAATGATGATTTTATTAATTAGCGTAGGCGTAGCCCGCACTTCGGCTCATTTCGGCTACGCTCAATGACCAACGCTCAGTGACCGTCGTAGACATCGCTATAAACGCTAGACAAATCCAGCCAAATCGGTAGTCCCAGTTTTTCTAAATAACTCAAGCTAGAGTAAAGTTGCTTTGTTCTCCCCCACAAATCCAAGTCAAACCAGCCGTCATCTTGCGTATCGGGTTGAAGTATAGCACTGGTAATATTGACCGTTAGTCCATAACGAGAAACTAATTCGGAAATCACTGGTTCTTGGTAATAAGATTTTAAGACACACAGTTGTAAGCGCAATCTATTGGTTTGACCCAGAGAAATCCATTGCTGGAATTGTTCTTGCCATTTATTTGTCAGCCATGCAGAGTCTTTGGGACTCAGTTTGGTAGCTGGATTTGGGAAAGGTAGAGTGTGGTGGTTGGGTTGAATTTGGTTAGCGATCGCTAGTTGCAGCAAATTCACTCCCAATCCTTGCAAATAAGATAGACTATTTATCAGTTTTTGGGGATTTCCTGAAAGTTCCAAATCAAACCAGCCATCGCTGTCATGGTCAGATGTCAGGGATGCAGCTTTGATATTGACAGTTAAACCATAACGAGACACCAGCCGAGAAATTATAGGTTGCCTATTATACCGTTGAGGCACAAGAATTCGACTGTGGACTGAAGCAGGTTCTACAGATTTACTCTCAGACATCAGATTAATTCCCAATAGCGATGCCTACGGTTTATTAAACTACGGTAACTGTATCGATTTAATGAACTAAATTGTTATGTAAAGGAAAATATCACAAAGTTAATAAAAAAGCAATCAGCAAATTAACGTAAATCAGGAGCAAGTTATGTAGAGTACTTGACGTTAAACGAAGTGAGACTTTATTCTATCTGTCTCTTCGGTGATATCGTCATTATCTTGGAATCAAAACTGAACGCATCCTTTTTACCCAACCTCACCAAAGCGCGTTGCTCCCGTTCCATGATCCTGTGAGAGAATAAGTTACACATAGCTTTTAGGGACTTACACGAATAAACCTAAATATCACCTGACCCTCCAACTGTGGAATGTCGTTTACAAAATTTAAGTTTTAATAAGTATTGTATTTATTCACTAGTTCCTTACATTCTTTTTCTAATATTAAGCATCAAGATTGAGGCGCTCAAGTATTGCATTAATTATCTTGAGAATTCACCACTTTAAACAACTTTAACAATATGAGTACAATCTATATGAACTTTAAAAAATTTGGTGTATTACTGTCTATATCTACAATTCTTGGAATGAACGTTATTATGACCAAGACTTTGGCTCACGATTTACCTAGTATTTCTTTTGGAGCAATAATAACGTCTGGATGTAGTGTTACAAATACGCTTCCTGGATCTGTCACTAGTACCTTACCCATCGCCTTGGATCAAATCAGTGCAAGCGAGGGTCAGCGTCAAAGGTGTATTTTACGTGCCCAGACTTTTATTCCTAGTGGTTTCTTCGTTGAAGATATACAGATACTGTACCAAGGAAGTACTACAGTTAATTCAATGAGTAAAGGTGCTAGCTTAAGCAGAACCTATAGCTTTAGTGGTGGTGCTCTTGGTCAAACCATATCTCCGATTAAAACTACCAAGTTTACATCTAACGGTTCTAATGGATTTGCGGAGCAAGATGGTATTACTGTTCTATCTACTTCATGTGGTGGAGAAGGACTATTAGGTATTAATATAATTGCACAATCATCACTAGGAAGTTCTATAGACATCTCCAAAATAGTAATATTTTCTGGTAAGCTGTCACGTTGCTAAATTTAATAAACTGCATTACTTTAATTTTTAGCTCCCATTTAATCAGACCACCTTCATTAAGCAATTTACTCCACTGATTTGCCAGATATTTACCGATTGATGTTGGGGAATCGCCTCATAATAATACCGCCCTTTTTTTATCAACCGAAAGTCTGCGGCTTTCCTGGTATGTTTTAGCGTGAATTAAGATGGGATTATCCAAAGTTTTTGCCTCTTGGAAATCCTATGCACCTCTTTACATCCGACTTGTGTATACACGGTAGCAAAGAGCGGGAGGAACAAAAGAAATGCATATTGCGTTACAAGGGCGCAAGGAGAGAAATAGCTTTTCATTGCCAATAACCGCAGCTTTACGGACGGATACCACTACCGCCACAAAAATTAAAACCTTTTAATACTTAGTTAAATTAAAGACATCAACAAGGACGAAAGCAAACCTCTCGGACGATATGAGCAATCCACGCGCAACGATGTGGGACTTGGTTGGTGCTAGAGCTAATTATTAATAAATTAACAGATCATTGCTGGCGCGATCGCGAAAACTTTAAACTTTAAGTTCATATCCTAAAATTACCTTCTTCTTTTCACTGTTAGGATATTAATCAGCATAAGATAGTCGGTTAATTTTTGATTATAAAGTATAAAGTTTGATGATTAATATTACTAAATTCAATAAAATTGACTTTCTCGTTTTGATTGGGATTGTGATTATTGGTCTTATACATTTACCTTTTCCATTTGACGGAGATCAAGCATTTTTTAGGCTTGGTGCTTTAGAAATGCAACAAGGAAAGTTACTCTATCGTGATTTTTGGGATGTGAAGCAACCGGGGATTTTTTGCTTTTACTTTTTAGCGGGAAGTTTATTTGGTTTTAATGAGATTGGCATCCATCTCTTTGAACTTATTTATATGGTGTTTCTGTCTATAATATTGTTGCTGAGTCTCAAAAGCTATTTTCAGCATCCGATAATCGCAAGTCTAGTACCTTTGCTAACGGTTGGCGTTTATTATACTGTTTCACAGCCTTGGCATCTGACTCAAGTAGAGGCACTAGTTAGTTTGCCTTTATTTACTTGTGTTTGGTTGACTTCTCAATCTTTTCAATATGAAGGTAGAAAAAGATTTTTTATACTTTTACTATCAGGCTTTATTGGTGGAATTGTCATCACATTTAAATTAATACTTTTGTTAATATTACTTTCTTTTTGGATAACTCTTTTAATCTATTCTGTGCTAATCAAGCGGGAGCCAATTCAAAAAGTATTTGTAGAAATCTTTATTCCCATTTTTATGGGGATTATATTTCCTATTTTATTTATTGTTAGTTATTTTGCCTGGTTTAATAGTTTACCAATTTTGTATGAGACGTTTTTTTTATATCCACCTCGGATTGTTGCTAATTCCCAATTTAACCCAAGTGGGCTTTTTGCAGGAATCAAATGGTTCTTAAATAATTTTTACCCTCTAATTTTAGCCGCTACTGTTGCAGTAGATGTATCATTGCGTAAGTCTAAGAATATATTGACTTTGCTACTCGTGATTTGGTGTATTTTTGCTTGGGGTGTGATTGCTCTACAACGTGGGGCATTTTGGGAATACCATTATTTACTATTCTTTGTACCTTTAGGTATTTTAGCTACTAAAGGATTAGATGTTTTATGGGAGTCTTTAAAAGAATTGAGTTCCCCATTTACTACAATTCTGCTGATATTTTTGTTTTTCTTCCCTTTATCGCACACTCTGCTAAAAAAGAGTGTTGTTCTAGTTAATAATAACTTTGCTTTAACTGAAGATACACGATTTAAATATCAGGCTGTTTTTAGAGAAAAATATCCGTCTCTGCGTTCAGAGGCTGAATTTATCTCCCAAGCAGAAAGTCTTCCTGGTAAGATTTATGTAGCTGGCGATCCATCTATTTACTACTTTTCTAATCGGACTCAGGCAACATCACTACGTGGTTGGGCACTGGAATATTTTCTACCTGAGCAATGGACAAAACTTCTAGAAGAGTTAGATTCATCTAAGCCTCCTTATATCTTTATTGATTATATTCAGCAGCCTACTATCAACAAAAATTTTCCAAAAATGCTGGAATTTCTTGAAGGAAAATACCGTATTTTACGTCAAAATAATAACGGTACTTGGTATACCCTTTTGTAAAAAAAAACACTACAGCAATTCTGAATCATTCATGATAAACAAGATCCCCGACAACTTTTACGAAGTCGGGGATATGTGGGTTGCAATTCTCTTAAAACCAGATAAATAAACTGTTTGTGTTGCTATAGGACTCATATAGCAATCCTAAATGAGTTGTGAAAATGTGCGATGTCCAGATCCCCGACTTCTCGAAGAAGTCGGGGATCTAATTTTTCACGAATGATTTAGGATTGCTATATCTGATTTATGAACAAGATTTCAGATAAAACCCTGAGAAAATGGGCTTTTCAGTCTCAGTATGCTTTCAGAAATCAAATCGGAATTCTATATAACCCTTACCAATCGCTTGCTTTAGTATCATCCCAAACTTCCAATTCCAAATCGCGGAGATAAGTTAACCCGCTTTGGATTTGTGCATCTGTTCCTTGTAGTTCAAGATCAAACCAACCATCTCCGACAGCATTGGCTCCCAAAATCGCTGCCGTGATATTCACAATCAGTCCGTAGTCAGACACCAGGCGAGAAATAACAGGTTCCTGGTGATAATCTTTAGGAATTCTGAGTCGAATCCGTTTATTGGTAAGTGTATTATCAGTAGCCATATCTTAATTATTTCAATTCCTGATCGGGATTGGTACAGAACTACTCTTAACCCTAACGGTAATTTCCTGATAGGTACTAAGTAGATCGTACCATGTCCCATGATTTGCTTGTATCCTATTTCAAAAGATAACTACAATTGCTTGATTTTTCTATTCAACATCTTTAATGCGGGTTTTTCGTTCTAGAATCTCCTTCAGCACCAAGGTTACTACTGCTAGCAACGCTAACAGTACAGCCGCAGAGAAAGCCGCTTCAGTTTCGTATTGTTTGTAAGCGTCTTCTACAAACAGTGGTAGGCTCTGGGTTTGGTCAGCAATGTTACCAGAGACGACGGAAACCGCTCCGAATTCACCCATTGCTCTGGCATTGGTCAAAATTAAACCATAGAGTAAGCCCCAACGGATACTAGGTAGAGTGACGCGCAGAAATATCTGCCAATCTTTTGCACCTAGTGTTCTAGCAGCTTCTTCTTGATCCTTACCAAATTCTTCTAAAACAGGAATCACTTCCCGCGCCACAAAGGGCATACTCACGAAGGCTGTAGCCAATACCATACCTGGAAAGGCAAAGATTATCTTGATATCATGGGCTTGGAGCCAAGGGCCAAACCAGCCATTCCGGCCGTAAAGTAGCACAATCATTAATCCTGCAACTACGGGCGAAATCGAAAAAGGCAGGTCAATAATGCTCAAAACTATGGCGCGTCCTGGAAATTTGTTACGAGCGATCGCCCAAGCTGCACATAGACCAAATACAGTATTCACAGGCAGAGAAATCAAAGCCAGCAAAAATGTCAACCAAACTGCACTGAGAAAATCTGGTCGCGTCAGGTTGGACAGAAATGGCCCAACTCCTTTGCTGAAGGCTTGGACAAAAACGTTAATTGCCGGGATATATTGAACTAGGGCTAAATAGGCGATCGCTATCCCAATCAAAACTATTGGCACCCAACTCTTCTGCTCTTTCGGCTTGGCTGTATGTGTCTCAGATACAAATGAGTGAAAACTTGGCTTATCTAGTGTCATATCGCCTTGCCCATGCTTGTAAGAAATTAATTGTCAATAGCAGTACCAAGGAAATTGATAGTAAAACTATGCCAATTATTGTTGCACCAGAATAGTCATACTGCTCTAACCGTTGGAAAATCAGTACAGGTGCGATCAAATCTTGATAGGGCGTATTGGAAGAGATAATCACAGTCGAACCATACTCTCCAACTGCACGAGAGAAACCCAAGGCAACACCAGTCAAAATCGTCGGAAATAAAGGCGGCAAAATCACCTTCCAAAATGTCTGCCATTGAGAAGCACCCAGACACCAAGCGGCTTCTTCGATTTCATGTTCCATTTCCTGAAGCACGGGTTGCACAGTTCTCACAATAAAAGGTAGTGAGATAAATATCATTGCCACTGCTACTCCCGTGCGGGTAAAAGATACCTTAATTCCCAGTGGTGCTAGTAGCGAACCTAGCCAGCCATTATCGCTGTAAACTGTTGCCAAGGTTAGCCCTGCTACCGAAGTTGGTAGTGCAAAGGGTAAATCCACTGTGGCATCGATCACGCGTTTGAAGGGAAAGTCGTAGCGAACTAGAACCCAAGCAATCAGAGTTCCAAATACGCCATTTAGTAAGGCAGCAAATATTGCTGTAACAAAAGTTACGTTGTATGTTGCTAGTGCGATATCACTGGTTGCGATCGCCCAAAACCTAGATGGAGGTTCTGTAGCTGCTTTCAGGAACATAGCAGCTATAGGGACAAACAACATCACCGTCAGGTATGCAATGGTAATTCGCCAAGTCCAAGGAACTTGCCCCAATCTCTTCCAGAATGGCGTTTTGCGTTCAACTTCCACAGAAGGAGATACAGATGTCATAGTGAAAAATTCAAAATTTAAAATTCACAAGCAGCTTTTTGGCAGTGTTCGTAATTGCTAATGACGCTCTCTACGAGACGCTAAAAGCGTAGCTTGCTTCTCTGAAAGAGTACGCGGACTCGCTACCGCTACGCTAACGTAATTCAAGCACAGACCAACTACTTTTAATTCTGGAGAAAAGAAAGTTGTGGGATCATAAATTACGAATTACGAATTTGTACTGAGTTTCGACTGCGCTCAACTACCGCGTAGCCGTTGGCGTGGTAACAGAGCGTAGTCGAAGTGCAGCCTCTCGTAGAGAAGTATTACGAATTATTTTTGGGATTGAATCTTGTCAAACACGCCCCCATCTGCGAAGAACTTCTTATCAATTGCTTCCCAACCGCCCAAGTCTGCAACTGTACCCAAAGTTTTCACCTTGGGAAATTTGTCTGTAACTTCTTTGGTTTGAGCTATAGTTTCATCCACAGGACGGAATCCCAATTTGACAAACTCTTGTTGTGCTTCGGGGGTATAGAGGAATTTCACAAAACCTTCAGCAACTTCGCGGGTTCCGTGCTTATCGACGTTTTTATCTACCACGGCAATTGGATTGTCAATGGATATATTCACGTCGGGAACAACATACTCAACCTTTTCGCCCTTTTGCTGTGCCAAAATAACTTCGTTTTCGTAGTTGATTAAGACATCACCCTGTCCTTGCTTGGCGAATGTATCAGTAGCTTCCCGTGCATCTTTAGGTAAGATGGGCACATTTTTGTAAACTTTAGTCACAAATTCAGTAGCTTTCGCCTCATCGCCACCTGTTTTAATCACAGAATCCCATAGTGCCAAGAAATTCCACTTAGCAACGCCTGATGTTTTGGGATTAGCTGTAATTAATTTGACACCATCTTTGGCTAAATCTGCCCAGTTCTTGATGCCTTTAGGATTGCCTGAACGTGTAACTAATGCTGCCACTGATTTGGAGACAATACCATTGTTGGGAACTTCTTTTTCCCATCCTGGCTGAATCAATCCAGCCTTCTCAATCTTTGAAGTGTCTCCAGCTAGTGCCAAGTGAACAACATCTGCTTCCAAACCATCAATCACGGCGCGAGTTTGGGAACCAGAACCGCCATAGCTTTGCTTGAAGACGACAGTTTGATTATGATCTTTCTTCCACTGTTCTACAAACTTAGGAATAATGGCTTCATGAGCTGCTTTGGTGACAGCAAAGGAAACTAGAGTTAATTCAACATTATCTTTACTGGCAGCCACAGGGGTAGCATTAGCAGCAGGGGTTTCAGAGGAAGAAGTACTCCCGGTTCCACCACCAGAGCAGGCGGCAAGCGCCACACTTAATACAGTCCCTACCAAAAAGAGTGATACAAAGCCTTTGAGCGAACTTAGTCTGAACCGATACGTTCTATTGAACGCGTAGATGCGTTCGCGTAGCGTCTCTAAGAGTTGCAGCTTGTCGTAAGACATCGCTTGTAACCTTTTCAATGGGCGTTGCCACAAACTCATTCTATTTCCTCCACTAAATCTACAAATAATTGATGGGAATACAGTTATATAGTGTTTATCATACTCGATGATTCCGTGTATCTAGTTGCAAACACCAAAAACCTCACATTCTTTATCAAGAATATGGTGATTTTACCAGTTATGTGAGCAATTACAAATACTTTTACTTTCAACTATCAAGTCCCGGTAGGCGCAGCCCAACCTAGGCATCGCAATTCGATACCAAGACATCAAGCAACTTGCTAGTTAATATTTTATCGTAAATTAAAGGGTTTAAGACCCGCAACGTCACACGTAGTTCAGTTTCAGCCGGGGTTTAAATCCCCTTATATAACTCTCTTCAATTTTGAATTTTGAATTGTTGCTGATCAAACTATTTCTGTTAACCAGAAGCCTTAATTGATTAGTCAACGCGGTAAGACAGTTGAAATAACTTCGGAATTTAGAACAGTTGTAGAGATATCTGAAAGTTACCGAGCAGGTGTTGGGAGCGGCAGCGAGTTTGGCTATGTTATCGTGGCTAGAAGTGGTGTAGACATAGCAATTGATGAAAAGGTAGAAATTGATGTTAATGCTTTAATACGAGCGCCGATTGCTCTATCTAAATAATAGCAATTGATGAAAAGGTAGGAATTGATGTTAATAGTTCTCGTTAGAGTGTTGGGCAGTGGTTACGTCTTTTTTAATCAAAAATTAACCAAAATTTATCAAGATTATTTTTTGTTTAATGTATAATTTTTACGTTTCATAAATCTCTTTACTATTGTTTATCATGAAAATTCGTAAAACTTTGGTTGGATTGACAATTGGTGTACTTTCCACAGTGAGCATTTTGGATATCTGCAACATTCATAAAGCAAAGGCTGAATCTGTAATTGATACTAATTCTAAACAGGCTGTTTGCAGAAAGTTTGTCGCTGGTACATACCTGACGACAATTAAAGATGAAGCAGGAAAATTTGCTTCACGTGCGCTGATCACTCTTACTGAAGAAGGCAACTTGATTAGTAGTGACTCAAACCAAGGTGGTGTTTCAGGTCAGTTTGATCCTTTTACCACTTCTCAGGGTACTTGGGCGTGTAATGGAAATAGGGCGATTACAGGTAGGGCACTCAACTTTAGCCTCTCAAACAAGGGTGGTAGCGGTATTGCAAGAAATGATTATAGAGCTACTTTTAATCCGATAACTCAAACAGTAGAAGGGACAATTGAGCTTCGCCTGTTTGATCTAAAAAGTAATCCACTACAGGGTAATGGACAAAATGGAGGTTCATTCGTCTTTACAGGTCAGCTTGTCACTGCTAAATAGTTTGATTTCATTAATTCAATAAGGATAAGGGCGACAGTGTTGTTGATACTGTCGCTTGTTAGGGGAGATGTCGGGAAATGGATCTTCTTGGTATGCGATCGCTCCCGATCCTCTATATGTATTTATTTTATAGGACTTACGCAAAAACTCTCTGAAACTCTTGTTCCTTTGCGTCCTTCTCTAACTAGACGCTGCGCGAATGCGTCCTTCTCCCAAGGGGAGACGCTAACGCGAATGCGGTTCGTTTTTTCATGATTTTGCGTAAGTCCTGATTTAATTGAACTTGTGTTTCTTAGTACTAGCATTTGTACTACAAAATGAAGTGCGGAATGTGGGATTAAGTGAATGCATCTTTTATGGGCAAACCGTCCTGAAAAACTAGTAATTCACCCGGTTGGATTTTCGTCCATACTTCGTTGTCAGTCAGGGGTGTGGTAGCAATGACAGCAACGCGATCGCGTTCAGTAGTCACTTCCCGAAAATCTACGGTCATGTCTTGGTCAATTAAATGGGCAGCAGCAAAGGGCGCTTGGCGAACAATGTAGCTGAGATTAGTTGAGCAATAAGCAAAAAAGTGTTCTCCATCTGACAATAAGTAATTAAATATACCCAGTTTTGCAATTGCACCAGTAATTTCTTGCAGCACAGAGTATAGTTCCTTTATGTCAGGCTTACCTTTAGGAAAGCGCGATCGCAGTGTTTCTAGGATCATACAGAATGCTTTTTCACTATCGGTATCACCTACGGCTTGATAAAAGCCCAAATTTTCTGGATTAAAATCTGGCAAATTACCGTTGTGGGCAAACACCCAATACTGACCCCACAGTTCTCTGCGGAAAGGATGGCAATTGTGTAGGGCAATTTCACCCTGAGTAGCTTTGCGGATATGGGCTATGACGTGGGTTGAGTGGATGGGATAACTCCGCACAAACTCAGCTACCGGAGAAGCAACAGAAGGTTGAGCATCTAAAAACATTCGACATCCCTTTCCCTCAAAGAAAGCAATGCCCCAACCATCGCGATGGTCATCCGTTTTTCCTCCCCGTGCAGAAAACCCTTCAAAAGAAAAGCAAATATCCGTTGGAACATTGCAATTCATTCCGAGCAATTGGCACATTAGCTCTCAATTTTTGACTAAGGTCTCAAGATCAAGATACTTCAGAATGCTGCATTGATTCTGGAGCGATCGCTTCAATCTGAGAATTTAATCGGGCATTGGGCATGAGGACTTGGGGACAAGGGGAAAGACTTGTTTCAAGTTCTCACCTCTTGTCCCCTTGTCTCCCCTGCCTCCCCTGCTCTGCTGTTAAGATTTCTTAAGTAATTACGAATTACTAATTATCTTAAAGCATTTGCTGTAAATATTGCTCATAGCCTAATTGTTCTAGTTTTGCTTGCTTGGCAATTACTGATTCACATAGGGTTTGACGATATTGTTGCACTTTTTCTAACAATTCTGGTTGATGAGTTGCGAGGATTTGTATTGCTAAAAGACCGGCATTTTTGGCATTACCGATCGCTACTGTTGCCACAGGAATACCACCAGGCATCTGTAAAATAGAATACAAAGAATCTACACCTTGTAAGTTCCGAGTGGGTACAGGAACACCAATCACAGGAAGTGGAGTTAAAGATGCTACCATTCCAGGGAGATGGGCAGCACCACCGGCACCGGCAATAATTACCTTAATACCGCGTTGGTGTGCAAGTTGAGCATATTGCACCATACGTTCTGGGGTACGGTGAGCCGAAACGATCGCCACTTCGCTCTCTACACCAAATTCTTCACAAACTGCGATCGCATCTTTCATAGTGGGCAAATCAGAATCGCTGCCCATGATAATACCAACTAGGGGAGTCATAATAATTCAAAATTTAAAATTCAAAATTCAAAATTATTTGAGCTAAGTAGAACGATGTGGAAAAACCAAACTATGTTAAGAAAAATTAAATAGACTTAAACCCTCTTCCCTCCTGCTTCCTGCTTTCTGCCTCCTGCCTCATCCCAACAATAAATATTCACACCGACCTACTTAGCTTATGGAAGCTAGGTGATGCCGATTATCATCTCATCTATTGGCGTTGTTTTAATTGATTCATTGAGGTTGGTTGCATCTAAAATCAGATTTAGGTATCTTCTCGCCAGTGTGATGACCCAAGCAATACAAAAACCTGTAGATATTATCAATGCTAGAGTGCCTGGTTACAAAGATTTGCAGATGCTCTTGGTTAATCAAGAGGGCATAATTGAGCAAATTTTGCCAATGGGTACAGTAGGGGCAAGCTGTGCATCCGTAATCGATGTAGCTGGCGACTGGATTTCATTGGGTGGCGTTGATTTGCAAATTAACGGTGCTTTGGGTTTGGCATTTCCTGATTTAACGGCTGAAAATGCTCATATACTCCAGAAAATAACGCAATTTTTGTGGGATGTCGGGGTAGATGGATTTTTACCAACACTTGTGACAACTTCAGTAGAAAAGATTCAGCGATCGCTTGCAGTCATTGCTAATTTTACTCCCCTCTCCGTCAACGGAGAGGGGTTGGGGGTGAGGTCATCTGCCAAGATTCTCGGAGTCCATTTAGAAGGGCCATTTTTGAATTACCAAAAGCGCGGCGCACACCCAGCAGAGTACTTGTTATCCTTAACAATTGACGAGGTAAAGCGGGTTTTGGGTGATTATGCCCACATTGTGAAAGTCATAACTTTAGCGCCGGAGTTAGATCCCACTGGCGAAGTAATTCCATATTTACGTTCTTTGGGAATTACCGTTAGTTTAGGACATTCTCAAGCAACATCAGCCCAAGGGCAACTTGCTTTTGAACTCGGTGCAACGATGGTAACTCATGCTTTCAATGCCATGCCACCATTGCATCACCGCGAACCAGGATTATTAGGCGCAGCAATTACTCATCATAATGTGATGTGTGGTTTTATTGCTGATGGTGAACACGTTTCGCCTACGATGCTGCAAATATTAATCCGCGCTAGTGATTATGAAAAAGGGCTGTTTCTTGTGAGTGATGCCCTTTCACCTCTGGGGCTACCCGATGGCATGTATCCTTGGGACAGTCGGCAAATTGAAGTTAAAAACGGTACAGCACGACTAGCCGATGGCACTTTATCGGGGACGACTTTACCCTTATTAGTGGGAGTGCAGAATTTGGTGAAGTGGGGAATTTGTGATGTAGAGACTGCCATTTTACTAGCTACAGATGCACCTAGACAAGCAATTGGTTTGCCTGGAATTACCAAGAGTCAACCTGCTAATTTATTACGCTGGCATTGGGATGAAGCGGCAAAAGAACTAACTTGGCAGCGATTATTGGGCTAAATTTTGACTCAAGGTGACACGGGAATAAGCGTTAATTATACTCAGTAGAAATGTACCTTAAAGAGCGTAGACGTAGCCCGCACTTCGGCTCATTTCGGCTACGCTCAATGACCCATTTCGGCTACGCTCAATGACCAATGCTCAGTGACACCGTAGACATCGCATAGCCATTTTGAGTACAAAACTCGAAACTTGAACTTCAGAGGCTCAAGTGACGATACCTAAAGTCAAGCCACTGTTTTTAAATATTTTTATCCAAATGGTATTTTTACTCCAAAGGGAGAATATTTACTAATAAAGACAAAGCTAGAATAAAAATAAACTTCACAAAGCTGTTTATGCAATGGGCTAATTTTCTAGCCAAAGAAGCTGCTACGAATGGCTTATCTCTAGAGCAAACGGTAGCTTTTGCAAAATATTTTCAGACAGAAAACTTAGGTAAAACTAAAGTTAAACTTGCCAGCGAATTAAACGTTGATATTACTGCTTTCACAAAGTGGGTGGGTGAGGTATATGACAAGTTTGCCCAGAATTCTCCTGAGTTAGCGACTTTCAACAATCGAGACAAACTAGAAAAGTTACAAGCTTATCTGAGCGTAAAATATAATAGCGAATTAGATGCCCTCAAACCATTGGCGGCGATGAAACTATTAAAATCGCTAGTGGTTCGAGAACGACTGCAACAAGAAGCTTGGGTTGCGAGAAGAATTTGTAAATTTTTGGGATATTTACCTTTAGCGTTAGAGTTAGTGGGACGATATTTGGATAAAATGCCAGATTTGTCTCTGGAAACACTGCTGAAGCGGCTAGAGAAGAAACGAGTGGAACATGAACCAGTAGTCAATGCTAACTCATTGATGCCTGATGAATACGGTATATTTGAAGCTTTTGAATTGAGTTGGGAACAGTTGGATGAAAATGCCCAAAGCTTTGGTTGTTTGCTAAGTTTGTGTGCTTTAGCTGACATTCCCCTATCTGTTGAGACAATAGAAGATGACAAAAAACAAAAACTTAACGAGAAAGCCATAGCCGATTTACTGGAATTGCATTTGCTACACCAGAAAAGTAAAGGAATTTATCTTCTAAATCCACAGATTCGACAACTTTTCCAAGTGAAGTTGCATAAGTCAAGTGAGGCGGATGAAGCAAAAACTAAATTTGCAGCCATGATGTTAGAGGTAGCAAAGCTAATTCCGCAACAGCTTAACTCTAAAGATATTCTCAACTTCACTCCACATATCCCGCACATTACAGAAGTTGCAACTCACCTATCCGAATATCTGGGCGATGAAAATCTAATCACTCTGTTTACCAAATTAGCCTGGTTTTATCAAAGTCAAGGACTTTATCAGCAAGCAGAGCCTTGGTTGCAACGGTGTGTAGAACTGACTCAAAATCGTCTTGGTTTAGAACATAGCGATGTCGCCACGAGTCTGAACAATTTAGCAGCACTCTACGAAACTACAGGACGCTACAGGGAAGCCGAACCCTTGCTTGAGAAAGCTTTAGCACTGAGAAAACGCCTGCTAGGAGAAGAACATAACGATGTCGCCACTAGCCTGAGCTATTTAGCATTAATCTACGAATATACGGGACGCTATAGCGAAGCCGAACCTTTGTATCAGCAAGCTTTAGAACTGTGGAAACGCCTAGTGGGAGAACAACATCCCCATGTTGCCACGAGTCTGAACAATTTAGGAGCATTGTACTGTTATACAAAACGCTACAGCGAAGCCGAACCCTTGCTCAAGCAAGCATTAAAACTGAGAAAACGCCTACTAGGAGATAACCATCCCGATGTTGCCACCAGCCTGAATAATTTAGCACAACTTTACGAATCTACAGGAAGTTACAAGCAAGCGGAACCTTTGTATGAGCAAGCTTTAGAACTGAGTAAACGTCTGCTGGGAAATAACCATCCCGATGTCGCTATTAGTCTAAACAATCTAGCAGCACTCTACCGTCACACAAGACGCTATAGGAAAGCCAAACCTTTATTTGAGAAAGCTTTGAAAATTTGCGAACGGACTTTAGGTATAAGTCATCCGACAACTATGACGGTTCGGGCAAATTATGCCAGCTTTTTAAGAGAAGCATATCACTAGCGATCGCTGCGCGTAATTCGTAATTCGTTAAAAAAATATACCCCTCTCCACTAGCGAAGAGGGGTTAGGATTTACTTACATCCTAAAGATTTCCGAGTATCCACACCAGTTTTAGAATTTACACCACTTGCTTTAACACAAAGCTTTTTCACTTGTATTCCATCTAAAATTGCATTCGTAAAATCAGTACCTGTGACATCCACACCATCAAAAGTAGAACGTAGCATCATCGCATCAGTCAACACAGCATCACTTAAATCAGCATCCTTAAACCTTGTTAGATAGGCTATGCCCTCACTAAAATCAGCACCATGCAGATTTACTCCCTCCAATAAGCTACCGTTAAATACGCCACCACGTAAGTCAGCATTGCTAAAATTAGCATTCTCTAATTTGAGATTGGTAAACTCAGTACCAATTAAACTTTGACCAGAGTAATCCTTGCCCTTGAGTTCATCATTACCCACAGAACGGGTAATACTAGAAGAACTTGCAGCTTGCGCCGATAGGGGAAACAAAAAAAGAACCATAGCTAAGACAAAGCTAGCTAACAGTTGCCAATATTTCATAATCTCTTCTTAATAAATCTCAACACTTCCACCATTAACTATTAAACCTTACAGAAGGGGACAAGGAGAAAAAGGGAGAAGGGAATAGGGTACAGGTTACAGGGTAGAGATTATTCCCTATCACCCGTCCCCTGTCACCTCTTCCCTAATCTCTCGTAGGATGATAGATGTTGAGGTGCGATGCCTAACGGCAAGTTGCTCCGCATCTACGCAATAATTACCTGTGGCTAATCAAGAAGACAACGCCCAATCTCTGGCGCGAACCCCTTTATATCAACTGGGTGTAGAACTCAAAGCACGCCTTACCAGCTTTGGCGGCTGGGAAATGCCTGTGCAATTTAGTGGAATTAGCCGCGAACATGAGGCTGTAAGAAATACAGCCGGAATGTTCGATATTTCCCACATGGGCAAATTTACCCTCCAAGGTAAAAACCTGATTTCCCAACTCCAGCCGCTAGTACCTTCCGACTTGAGTCGTTTGCAAGCTGGTCAAGCACAATACACCGTATTGTTAAATCCCCAAGCGGGAATTATTGACGACATCATTGTTTATTATCAAGGTGAAGACACCAGTGGTACACAAAAGGCATTCATCATAGTCAATGCGGCAACCTCCAATAAAGATAAAGCATGGCTATTACAACACCTTGACCTAGATAAATTGCAATTCCAAGACCTTTCACCAGATAAAGTCTTAATTGCCGTACAAGGGCCAAAAGCGATTAAATATCTCCAGCCATTAGTGCAAGAAAACTTACAACCAATTAAAGCCTTTGGACATTTAGAAGCAACCTTACTAGGTAAACCTGCCTTTTTGGCCCGCACAGGTTACACCGGAGAAGATGGCTTTGAGGTAATGGTAGACCCAGATGTGGGAGTAGAATTGTGGCGAAGTCTCCATAAAAGTGGTGTTATCCCCTGTGGACTCGGTGCGAGAGATACTCTGCGCCTAGAAGCAGCGATGGCACTTTACGGACAAGATATAGATGACACCACCACACCCTTAGAAGCAGGTTTAGGGTGGCTAGTTCACTTAGATACTAAAGGCGATTTTATTGGTCGGGAAGTTTTAGCAGAGCAAAAATCCAAAGGAGTGAAGCGTCGATTGGTAGGTTTACAAACCCAAGGACGCAACATTGCCCGTCATGGCTATCAAGTGTTATCCACAGGTAAAGTTGTGGGAGAAGTTACTAGTGGCACCCTGTCACCTACACTTGGTTATCCTGTTGCATTAGGCTACGTTCCCACCCAGTTAGCAACTGTTGGTCAGCAGCTAGAAGTCGAAATTCGCGGCAAAGCTTATCCAGCAGTTGTAGTCAAACGTCCCTTTTATCGGTCAAAAAATCGTGTTGCCAACTGATAAGCGCTGAGGTTTTTGAGGAATAATGTGTTGTGAGTTATTCAATCTACAGTCAGGTTCATTACCAAATATGGCTTGGATGACTATTGGGGCAATAATTTTTTTAATAAGGGAGAGGAAGTGATATGTCTTTTGAATATCCTCAAGATTTCAGATACCTGGATTCTCATGAATACGTGCGAATCGATGGTGAAATTGCCACCATTGGCATTACTGAGTTTGCCGTACATGAATTGGGTGATATCGTCTTTTTGGAACTACCAGAAATTGGCGACGCTCTTACCAGGGGAGAAAACTTTGGCACAATTGAATCAGTGAAAGCCGTTGAGGAACTGAATTCACCAGTGACAGGCACCGTTATAGAACGGAATGAAGCCTTAATTAGTTCTCCCGAAGAAGTGTCAGAAGACCCTTATGGGGAAGGGTGGTTTTTGAAAGTGCGCGTCAATGACCCTGGCGAAGTTGAAGATGCCTTGACAGCTGATGAGTATCGCGCCCAAGTAGAAGGGGAGTAGGGAGTGGGGGATGAGAGAGGGGACATGGTAAAAATTTTCTTCTTTGTCTCCCCCATCTTCCTTGTCTCCCCCATCTCTCACTCCACTCGAAAATAAGTGATGAAATTTAGATAAATTGAAAAGTTACACCTACTTCTCATCAGTATTTATTGCAAAATATGAAATAGTACCATCTGGAGAGTAATTTGTGGTATCGAACGCCCCTATTCTCAAGTCTAATGAGCAGCAAGTGCTGGACGAAAAAAGTCAAAAGTTAAGTAGTTTTGTGCCAAGACACATTGGTCCTAACTCCGATGATATCCAGCAAATGCTTAAGGTTTTGGGATTTCCCAGCCTAGATGCCCTAATCGACCAAACAGTTCCACAGACAATTCGGCTGAAGCAACCGCTAAAGTTACCAGCAGCAGAAAGTGAGTATGCAGCACTGGCATCTTTAAAAAAAGTTGCTGCCAAAAATCAGGTTTTCCGTTCATACATTGGTATGGGATATTACGACAGTATTACCCCTCCTGTGATTGGGCGTAATATCTTAGAAAACCCCGGTTGGTATACTGCCTACACTCCTTATCAGCCAGAAATTGCTCAAGGGCGATTAGAAGCGCTGCTGAATTTTCAAACCCTGATTATTGATTTAACAGGTTTGGAAATTGCCAATGCTTCATTACTGGATGAAGCCACAGCCGCCGCTGAAGCGATGAGCCTAAGCTATGGTGTCTCCAAAAATCAGGCCAATGCCTATTTTGTCTCTCGTGACTGCCATCCCCAAACCATTGATGTGTTGCAAACACGCGCTAAACCATTGGGGATTAAGATTATTGTTGGCGATCATCAAACATTTGATTTTGATCAACCTATTTTTGGGGCTGTTCTGCAATACCCTGCTAGTGATGGCACCATTTACGACTACCGCGCTTTTATCGAAAAAGCCCATGCTAAGGGTGCATTGGTGACGGTAGCAGCAGACCCTCTAAGTTTAACTTTACTGACCCCTCCTGGAGAATTTGGCGCTGATATTGCTGTCGGAAGCACTCAGCGGTTCGGTATTCCTTTGGGGTTTGGTGGCCCCCATGCAGCATACTTTGCTACGAAGGAAGAGTATAAGCGGCTGGTTCCAGGGCGAATTGTGGGAGTATCAAAAGATGCCCAAGGTAAGCTTGCATTACGTCTCGCCTTGCAAACCCGCGAACAGCACATCCGCCGCGAAAAAGCTACTAGTAATATCTGTACTGCACAGGTGCTACTGGCGGTGATGGCGAGTATGTATGCGGTCTATCATGGTCCTGCTGGACTTAAGCAAATTGCCGAAAATATCCACTCTTTGACAGTGTTGCTGGCAGAAGGACTGAAGCGTTTGGGTTACAGCATCGCTTCCAAAGATTTCTTTGATACGCTGCGAGTAGAACTGGGAAGACACAATTTAAAAGATATTTTGACAGCTAGCGAACAACTTCAAATTAACCTGCGGGTTTTTGATGCAACTACTGTTGGTATTTCGCTGGATGAAACAACTGCACCAGAAGACTTAATCGACCTTTGGCAGATTTTCGCTGGTACAGATGATTTACCCTTCACTTTAGAAGAATTAACTTCTTCCTCATCCTCCCATCTTCCTCTCTCCCGTACAAGTACATATCTCACTCACTCAGTATTTAACCGCTATCACTCAGAAACCGAGTTGTTGCGTTATCTACACAAGCTAGAAAGCAAGGACTTATCGCTAACAACATCGATGATTCCCTTGGGTTCTTGCACAATGAAGTTGAATGCAACTGCTGAGATGATTCCGGTAAGTTGGGAGGAATTTGGCAAGATTCATCCATTTGCCCCTGCATCGCAAACGCAAGGTTATCAAATCCTATTTGAGCAACTTGAAGTATGGTTAGCTGAAATTACTGGTTTTGCAGGAATCTCTCTACAACCAAATGCTGGTTCTCAGGGTGAATATGCTGGACTTTTAGTAATTCGCCAATATCACGAAAATCGGGGCGAAGCACACCGCAACGTTTGTTTAATTCCCACTTCTGCGCACGGGACAAACCCAGCAAGTGCGGTGATGTGTGGGATGAAGGTGGTGGCTGTTGCCTGTGACTCACAAGGTAATATTGACGTTGATGACTTGAAGGCTAAGGCAGAAAAACACAGCAATGAATTAGCCGCTTTGATGGTGACATATCCCTCAACCCACGGTGTTTTTGAGGAGCCAATTCAGGAAATCTGCGCTGTTGTCCACAGTCACGGTGGACAAGTTTATATGGATGGGGCAAATATGAACGCCCAAGTGGGAATTTGCCGTCCTGGAGATATTGGCGCGGATGTCTGCCATTTAAACTTGCATAAAACCTTCTGCATTCCTCATGGTGGCGGTGGCCCTGGTATGGGGCCCATTGGTGTTGCATCTCATCTTGTGCCTTTTCTACCCGGACATCCTGTTGTCACTATCGACAACTCAACTCAGCACTCAAATATTGGTGCTGTGGCGGCTGCACCTTGGGGTAGTGCGAGTATCTTGGTGATTTCTTGGATGTACATCGCCATGATGGGTGCAGATGGTTTAACCCAAGCTACTAAGGTGGCGATTCTCAATGCTAACTACATGGCCAAGAAACTGGAATCGTACTATCCGGTTTTGTATCAAGGGAAAAATGGTCTAGTTGCCCATGAATGTATTTTAGATTTGCGATCGCTAAAAAAATCCGCTGCGATCGAAATCGATGATGTCGCCAAGCGTCTCATGGATTATGGTTTCCATGCGCCAACTGTCTCCTGGCCTGTAGGGGGTACAATCATGGTGGAACCTACAGAAAGTGAATCTAAGCAAGAGTTGGATCGTTTCTGTGATGCGTTGATTTCTATTCGCCAAGAAATTGCCCAAATAGAAGTTGGCAAGGTGGATACCCAAGATAATGTTTTGAAGAACGCACCCCACACTGCCGAAAGTCTCATCACCGGAGAATGGCAGCATCCCTATTCTCGCGAACAAGCTGCCTATCCTGCGCCTTGGACTCGTGAGTATAAATTCTGGCCTGCTGTCGGTCGCATTGATGCAGCCTTTGGCGACAGGAATTTTGTTTGTTCTTGTCTGCCAATGGATGCTTACTAAACTGAAGTTAGGAGTTAGGAATTAAAACTCTTAACTCCTCTTTAATGAAAATGAAAAAACAGATAGAAACAGATAAACACTGATGATTTACCTTTTTCTATCTGTTTTTGTTTGGTTCTAATATCATGTCCGCTTGATTGCTTATTAAACCCGAAGAACCCCACCCCGCCAAAGCTGTGCTTTGTCTCCCCTCCCCGCAGGCGGGGAGGGGGTTGAGGGTGGGGTTATTTTATTATAAGTAATTTGGCGGACATGATATAGCCGTAGCCACATAGGTTAGGACATTTTGAAAACCCCAAGGCTAGGAATAGTAATACTTTTAAGTAATCGCACAGAATTATTTACACATGAGTTTCCAGTCTGGATAAGGGTTTCATGCCTTAGTTTTGTGTAATTAATTTTGTTTAACTACTTACCTCCTGCCTCCTGCTATACCCTACGGTGTACACACAAGTCGAAAAATCCTCTACAGTGAAACTGTCACGCCCAC
>NZ_JAVRCS010000012.1:0-194284 GCF_034530635.1 Nostoc sp. EspVER01 | reverse complement strand
AGAGTTAGTGTAACTAGATATGTAAAGTTTTGTATTAGGATTCAACATTTCTGATACAGCAGTTATATCACCAGAAACTTGCGACGCTCTAAAGCTTGTATTATCGTATTTCCACGCACCATTTTCAACATAATAATAGTAGAGATATCCATCTGTACCCCGGAAGAATACTTCTGAATGACTTCGTTGAGGTGCATATACAGCAGTTATATCACCAGAAACTTGCGACGCTCTAAAGCTTGTATTATCGTATTTCCACGCACCATTTTCAACATAATAATAGTAGAGATATCCATCTGTACCCCGGAAGAATACTTCTGAATGACTTCGTTGAGGTGCATATACAGCAGTAGGGGATTCCGCTAATAAAACTTCCTTCTTGACTTTTTGTGAATTAAGAGTGTTAAGGCTTAAATTTTCTGCTGCAAACAAAGTACTCGCAAGATTAGCTGGTAAGCTATTAGCGTAGGCTGCACCTCCCCATAACAACGACCCAAAATAAACTACGATAGCTGCACACTTTTTAAGATTAGCTTTCACAACTTTCTTCTCCTTAAACGTTAATTGAACCTTAATTCTTAATTGATTGTTTAGGTCATGAAATCATGTATCCCTTGAACATTCATTCCAAGTTACACGGTTTGTGACAAATTGGGGTGTTATTTGTATTGCCAGCGTTTCCAAAGGGCATAACAGAATACTGAATTTATGTAAAAAAATCAATTTTTTTATAACTATAATACCTAGTACCAAATACTTTTTAACAGATGTATCCTCTTTCCTGACTTTTCACGGTATCTGGAAAATCTATCTCCTAAAAGTAGAGAGATTTGGAATTTTCCCGCTTACCGCTTCGGGAAGGGGTTAGGGTGTTAGATTTTTCGTAGGCTTTTCCACATCACGTGAAAAGTCAGATTTTCTGTCAATTAAAAGTTTACCAATTAAGTCTTTAGGGAAATACGATGCTTATTAAAACTTAAATATTGTCATGATTGAGATGAGTTAGAAGTTATTGATTCTCACTCATTGTGAATGAACTTCTGAGCTTAATGGTTTTTTTTACGAATCGTAAAGGACGCAAAGAAGGAGAAGAAATATATCTATAAATGAAGTGAAGTAAAGCCGTGCGTTAACCTTTGGTGTCACGCCACTACCAAAACACTAAAGGAGTAGAAATTAATAAAGAGTTAGGAATAAATAACTCCTAACTCCTAACTCTTGTACAGACGCTAAATAATCGCGTCTCTACTTTTTACAACGCACAAGTCAACTCGCCGGCTTTTTGACTAAAGCGGTGATTCTCCCGATAATCTACGGGACAATCTATCACTGCGGGTACATCTTGAGCGAGGGCTTCTTTCAAAGTGGGAATCAAATCTAAAGCCGATTCAACTCGGTAGCCTTTTAAACCCATGCTTTCGGCTAATTTCACAAAATCAGGATTGCTAAAATGCACAAAGGATGAGTTTCCTTTGCCAAATTGATTTTCTTGCTTCCACTCAATTAACCCATACCCACCATCATTGAAAATTATGGTGACAAAGGGCGTACCGACACGTAAGGCTGTTTCTAATTCCTGGGAATTCATCATAAAGCCACCATCGCCTGTGACAGCAACGACTTTGCGCTTAGGATGAACCAGTTTTGCTGCTAAAGCTCCAGGAATGGCAATACCCATAGCCGCAAAGCCGTTGGAAATTATGCAAGTATTGGGACTATGGCAATGATAATGACGGGCCATCCACATCTTATGTGCGCCAACATCTGAGATGACGATATCATCTGGGCCCATCACTTGGCGTAAGTCATAAATTAACTTTTGCGGCTTAATGGGAAATCCGTCATCATGGGCATACTGTTCGTAATCAGCGCGAATCTCTGTCCTTAAGCTAATAGCAAAGGGATCGGGTTTGCCTTGTCTGTCTGCTAATTTTAAAATTTCATAGAGGGAATCTGAAATATCTCCCACAACTTCGGCGTTGGGAATATAACTACTATCAATTTCTGCCGGACTTACCCCAATATGCACAATCGGAATTTCACCATTTCGATTCCATTTCTTGGGGGAAAACTCAATCAAATCGTAGCCGATCGCAATTACTAAATCTGTGTTATCAAAAGCACAGGTAATGAAGTCTCTTTGCTGTAATCCCACTGACCACAAAGCTAATTGATGTGTGTAGGGAATCACGCCTTTACCCATGAAGGTATTGGCAACAGGTATATTTAACAAGGTGGCAAATTGCGTTACGGCATCACTCGCATGAGCGCGAATTGCTCCATTTCCTACTAAGATTAATGGGTTAACTGCTTGGCAAATTGCGGCGGCGGCTGCCCGAATGCTAGCAAAAGATGCATAGGTTTTTTCGCTATTATCCTTACGCAAAGGCTTGCCTTCGACGGGCATGGCAGCAATATTTTCTGGCAAATCAATGTGAACTGCACCAGGTTTTTCTGATTGCGATCGCTTAAATGCTTTCCGCACTACTTCAGGTGTAATACTCGGTCGCACAATCTGCTTATTCCACTTGGTAACAGGTGCAAACATTGCCACCAAATCTAAATATTGATGGGATTCAATATGCATTCTATCTGTTCCCACCTGACCGGTAATCGCCACTAAAGGCGCACCATCGAGGTTAGCATCTGCTACCCCAGTCATCAAGTTGGTTGCTCCAGGGCCAAGAGTAGAAAGACAAACTCCAGCTTTTCCGGTTAAGCGTCCGTAGACATCGGCCATGAATGCTGCACCCTGTTCATGACGAGTCGTAATAAATTTAATCGAAGAATGTTTTAACGCTTCCAAAACGTGCAGGTTTTCTTCACCAGGAAGTCCAAAAATGTATTGCACTCCTTCGTTTTCTAGGCACTGCACCAATAATTCTGCTGTATTCATTTTATTTCCCGACAACTCTATTAACGAATAAGACTTTTGTTCTTTGTCATTAGTCATTTGTCCTTTGACCAATGACTAATGACTAATGACTAATCATTTAACCCACACGGTTTTCACATTTACAAACTCATGTATACCTTGGATACTCAATTCTCTGCCATATCCAGAACGCTTGATGCCACCAAAGGGCAACCGAGGATCGGATTTGACCATACTGTTGATAAACACGGCACCTGCTTCAATTTCCTCAACCAAGCGATCGCTCTCTTGGTCGTTGGTTGTCCAAGCACTTGCACCTAACCCAAAGGGACTGTCATTAGCGAGTTTGATGGCAGCATCAATATCTGGAACCCGGAATAACAAGGCTACCGGGCCAAAGAATTCTTCTTTTGCGATTGGTGTGTCGGTGGGGATATCTATGATAATCGTTGGCGGATAAAAGTTTCCAGGACGATCTGATAAAGGATGTCCGCCGATGATGACTTTACCACCACTGCTAATAGCACCTTGCACTTGTTGATCTAAATCCTGGAGAATACCAGGAGTTGCCAGGGGGCCTAAATCGGTATCCGGTTGCATAGGATCGCCTACTTTCAGCGCCTCGAATTTTTCTAAAAGCAATTTTTCAAATTTATCTGCGATCGCATCTGCGACAATAAAACGTTTCGCTGCAATACATGATTGCCCGTTATTTAACATTCGTGCTGTAGTAGCTGTGACAACTGCTGTCTCTAAGTCAGCACTTTCTAACACAATAAACGGGTCACTTCCTCCTAATTCCAAAACTGTTTTTTTAATTTGTTTGCCGGCGGCGACGGCGAGGGATGCGCCTGCTGGTTCGCTTCCGGTCAAAGTAGCAGCTTTTACGCGGTCATCAGCCATTAAATCGGCAACTTTGGCAGCACCTATTAATAGAGTTTGAAACGCACCTTCAGGAAAACCTGCCCGTCGGATAATATCTTCAATTGCCAAGGCGCACTGCGGCACGTTGGAAGCGTGTTTGAGTAAGCCGACATTTCCCGCCATTAATGCTGGTGCGGCAAAGCGGAAGACTTGCCAGAAGGGGAAATTCCACGGCATCACCGCGAGAATCGCACCCATTGGTTGATAACGTACAAAACTCTGGCTGGCATCAGTTTTTACACTGACATCAGCCAAGAAAGTAGGGGCATGTTCAGCATAGTAGCGACAGACGGCGGCGCATTTTTCGACTTCCGCGATCGCAGCTTTAAATGGTTTACCCATTTCTAGAGTCATTAACTTAGCAAATTCTGCTTTGTCTTGCTCTAAAATATCAGCAGCTTTTTGCAGCCATTGCGATCGTTGAGAGAAACTAGTCTGACGATACTGTTCAAAAGTCTGATTAGCTAAATCGAGTTTAGCGTTAATTTCTGCATCATTGAGCGCCTCAAAGGTTTTGAGCGTCTCCCCAGTGGCGGGATTAATGGTGGCGATCGCCATTACCTGACCTCCCGTTAAAAAATAGCTTGAAGTTGGCTTCCTAATGTTATACATATAAACTAAGGAAGCTACCACCCAAATTTTAGTCTTTTAGCCAAAAATTAGCTGCTAAATATTACAATTTCGCAATTTTAATTGAATCAAACTATACCAATCAATAAGTATTAATATTGATGAATTAAATACAAATAAAGTTGCTATAATTTGCACAATTGAGGAATCAAGCTATGACTCAAGTCTTAGGCAAAGTAGTTACATTCGATGAGTTCGTTGCTAAATATCCAGATAACAGGGCACAACGTTACGAACTATATGACGGAGTAGTAGTAGAAATGCCTCAACCAACAGGCGACCATGAAGAGATTGTTGTATTTTTATCAACAAAAATCACTTTAGAATATAGTCGCCTCAGTCTAAGCTATGGTATACCAAAAACAGTATTAGTTAAACCACTTGAAAATGAATCAGCTTACTCGCCAGATGTATTACTCCTAAATCTCCCTAATTTAGTTAATGAACCTCGGTGGAAAAAAGAATCAACTGTTACTCAAGCAGTATCAATTCCTTTAATAATTGAGGTGGTAAGTACAAACTGGCGTGATGATTATCTGAAAAAATATGCTGATTATGAAGAAATGGGAATTCCTGAATACTGGATTGTAGATTATGCTGCATTGGGCGGTAGAGAATTTATTGGCAAGCCTAAACAACCAACTATTTTGGTTTGCTGTTTAGAAGAAGGTGAGTATCGCGTTAGTAAGTTTCAAGGAAATGACCGTATCCAGTCGCCAACTTTTCCAGAGTTAGATTTGACAGCAGAGCAAATTTTTAGTGCTGGCACAGTCAGGTAATTCGTAATTCGTAATTTATCTTTATAGGAGTATGTCACTAGATGGGTTACATAATCTAGACCTCAAAGCCCATGCCAATCCCTAAAGATTAATAATTGGAGCAATGATTGTTGGCACTGGTTGCAATTTTGTCTGATAAACCTTAACTAATCGCTCAATACCTTTGAAACGATAATCTCCCATTTCTTGGAAGTCTGAGGGTTCTGAAAGCATTTTATGGGTGGCTTCACTAATGACGCATTCACTAGGGGGACAAACTGCTTCCATCCGAGCAGCAAGATTAATCGTCGCGCCTAATGCTGTATAATCTACCCTTTGGGAACTACCGACATCTCCCACCACAGCCTTACCGCTATTAATCGCAATCCGTAATTGCAGGGGTTCGAGCCAAAAACCATTGGCATTCAGATGTTCGAGACGAGTGAGCATTCCCTTAGCAGCAGTAACAGCGCGATCGGCATGATCTGCTTGCGGTTCTGGAGCGCCAAAAAATGCCATAATACAATCGCCAATATATTTATCTAAAGTGCCGCCGCAACTAAACACTTCTTTTAGCATTTCTTCAAATAAATTATTTAATAGTTGAGCGATCGCAGTTGGTGTTAACCTTTCAGAAATCGCCGTAAAGCCAACTAAATCAGCAAACAAAATACTGATTTCGCTCTCGGCGGGAGCTAAACGACCACCCGGTAATCCGCCTACAGATATCAACTGCTGTACAACTGCTGGAGAATGATAGCGTTCTAGTCGGTGACGAATCATCTCTTCAGTTTTGAGTTTTTCTACTAATAACCAACGCTGCACGCTAGAAGCTACAAGATTTGCTAAAGCTGAGAAAAAACTCAATTCTTCTTCACCTTCATTCGCCCAATGGTAAGAAGAAAAATTGGCATCGGCATACAGTACGCCCACAACTTTATTTTCATCCCATAAAGGCACTGCCATCGCGCTACGAATGCCTTTGACCAAAATACTCTGTTCGCTAGCAAACCGTTCATCCTGATGAGTATCACCAGTTTGAATGACGACTTTTTCTTCAAATACCTTTTGACAGATACTACGACTAATCCAACTACCATCAGAAGGGAGATGTTTCTGTTGAGAAATATTTCTAGTGGCAGCATTCATTAATTCTAACTGGCCACAACCATTGACATCAATTAATAATGCCAAGCGATCGATACTATCAAGGTAACGAAAAACTACTTGCTGTACCTGCGAAAAAATCTCTTCTATAGATGCGGCTGCACAAAGATTTTTCGCTATGTCCACTAAGTCTTTAAGACGGGCAATGGTTTTGTCCTTATTGCTGATGTTGCCATCCTTACTATCAGCTGCAATCCATTGCTGTTGTAATTGTTCGACATTGTGAAGGATGGTTCTTTGCTCATTAATGTCCGAAATTCCGGCATACTCTGGTGTCGGTTGAGAAACAGCGGTTGTGAGCAGCACTACCAGGCTAACATTGCCCAGCCAAACGATATCGCCGTGATGTAACTCTTGAGGATAGTTAACCAGATATTTATTGACTTGCGTCCCGTTTTTGCTGCCCAGATCCTCAATAGTCCACACACCGTCAGCCGTTTTTACCAGGCGAGCATGGTTGCGGGATACTCCACCAAAAGGTAAGTACAAATTACATTCCGGCAAACGACCAATTGTAAATACATCTTGGTCAACTGCGATCGTGGTCTCGGTATCTCCCTCTTGTAGGCGTAGCGTCAGTTCAGTCATGAGTGTGATAGATCCATCGAAGCTAGAGGTCAAGCAAGTCTAAGGTAAGTTATACCCTACAGGTTAACCTTCACCTTTTCTTTATGACACTGTTAACTGCATTCCGACAACTGTATTTCAGTAGTGCTGAGTACTGAGTACTGAGTACTGATTACTGAGTAATGAGTATAACCTTATAGTTAAAACTACACGAACGCCAACGCCAAGGGTGAACAGAACTTTGCTCTTAGGGGCGTGACTACCCTATATGCTGAGTGCAATTAATTTTACTTTTTACTCAGCACGGGCTAAACGCCCCGCTAACGTTACTCAGCACTCAGCACTGTTTTGGTGACAGATATTACAAAGTATTGGATTAAAAGTCTCTGGCACAACTCCAAAAGACTTGTGTGTACAACGAAAATTTGTACGCGAGAGGAATGGAAGTGAGATTTTCCAGAACCCGTGCAAAATCAATCTATTGAACAGCTAACGAATATTAGCGATCGCGTTTAGTAGAACGGCGCGATCCAGATGAACGAGCGCCAGGTTTCTCGTTATTAGTGGCAGGTGGCGCTGCTTTACGTTTAGCCGATGTCTGTGGTAACGGTTTAGGAGTACGAGCCGGACGCTTCTCACTTCCGGGCTTGGCTCTATGTTGCCGTACATTTGCAATTGGTTCTGGGTTGGTATCGGGGTTGGGCGCAAAACCAGCAACCACTTCTTTCGGCAAGCGTTGCTCAATCAGTTTTTCGATATCTGTCAATAGATGCTGTTCATCGATGCACACCAGCGATACAGCTTCACCTGATGCGCCAGCGCGACCAGTGCGACCAATACGATGAACATAATCTTCTGGTACATTGGGCAAATCAAAGTTAACTACATGGGGTAGTTCGCTGATGTCAAGACCCCTAGCAGCAATGTCTGTCGCCACCAATACTTGTAAGGTGCCATTTTTGAACTTTGCCAGAGCGTTAGTACGCACAGGCTGGCTCTTATTACCGTGGATTGCCAAGGCTTGAATGCGGTCTTCGCCCAACTGCTTCACCAAACGGTCAGCGCCATACTTAGTGCGGGTGAACACTAATACTTGATACCAATTATCTCGCCGAATCAAATGAGCAAGCAACTGGCGTTTCTTGTCACGGTCTACTTGGTAAACTTTCTGGGCGATCGTGTCAGCGGTAACGTTGCGGCGTGCTACCTCAATCATCGTTGGGTTATTGAGTAGCCCGGCGGCTAGTGCCTTAATTTTGTCTGAAAAAGTAGCGAAGAATAGCAAATTCTGTCGCTGTTTGGGCAGGAGTGAGAGGATGCGGCGGATATCATTAATAAAACCCATGTCTAGCATCCGATCGGCTTCATCCAGCACTAAAACCTCAATCTGCGATAAATTCAGCGTACCCTGCTGTACGTGGTCTAGCAGTCGCCCTGGAGTCGCGACCAAAATATCCACTCGACTCCTCAAACGCTGTTTTTGCAGATTGATACTGACTCCGCCAAACATCACCATTGAGTTAAGATTTAAGTACTTGCCGTACTCGCGCACGCTTTCTTCCACTTGGGCAGCTAATTCGCGAGTCGGCGTGAGAATCAACGCCCGGATTGGTGGGTATCCATTAGGCGTACCTTTGCTCTTGTTAGACGACAACCGATGCAAGAGCGGCAGTGTAAAACTAGCGGTCTTGCCAGTACCAGTTTGTGCCCCAGCTAATAAATCTTTACCCGACAAGACAGCAGGAATGGACTGCATCTGGATTGGCGTGGGTTCCGTGTACCCTCGTTCGGTAACAGCACGGATAATTTCATTGGACAAGCCGAGATCGGAAAAAGACATAAGACTCCAAAAATAACATCGGCCTGTCGCCAATGATGGCGTCAGTCTTAGGCGGACGGATAAAAATCATTGAAAAGCTGGATGGGCAGTAGCGCAAAGACTGAGAGCGAGTGCCGCAGTCCCTCATTCTATCAGATTGCCGTCTATTGTGTTGTTAAAGTTGCTCTGATTCAGTGTTGTGTTAAATTGGCATTACCTGCTTGTAAAGCAAAGTATTGAACAAATGGGAGAAATTCATTATCGCAATCCAAAAGCAACTGATTAATTCACAAATCAAATCACCTAGCGTCTTTTTGATTGACCATGAGAATAACAATCGTGGTCTGATCGACACCAATGAGGCGTTACAGCTAGCTGAAAGCTTAGAGCTTGACTTAGTTGTAGTATCTCAAGGTAAAGACGCTCCAATCGCCAAGATTCTCAACTATGGCAAGCTTCAGTATCAAAAGAAAAAACGTCAGAGCCAGAGTGCTAGACCGACGGTAAAAGAAGTTCGATTCGGTCTAAACGTGGGTTTAGCCGATTATAATTTACGCATCGAACAAGCAGGTCAGTGGTTGAGTAAAGGCGATTCTGTTAAGTTTGCCATTCGTTTACGAGGCCGAGAACATCAATATCGTGACAAAGCGGGAGAACTGCTAGACCGAATTGCAAACGATCTCAGTCAAGTAGGTAAAATCCAGTCACTGGATAAACGCGCACTAGTTGTTCAAGTTATTCCTGCTTAGTTATCTGGCGATCGCTAGAGGATGTATTGGTGGCAGCTTGTAAGGAACGAAAAAAGCCGGAGACAGTACTGTAGCTTCTATGGAAAAAACAGTCAACTGTTATTCAAGGTGAATTTGACTTTCCGACCAAACAAGCGCCACGCGCCGGGATATAACCAATCAATCGGCGCATTTAGTGATTAGGTGTGTCAAGGCATCAATCAAGCGATCGCTTTCCATTGGTATAATATCCTGTCCATGCATCACATTTTGAGTAATATGAAAATGCACTAATGCTCCTAAGATAATTCTCGCTGTCGCCTCTGGGTCAGGTATCTTTAATTCTGGAGCCGCCAAGTAGTGAGTGAGAGTTTCCGCTACTGGCTTAATCATCACCCGAACACAAATTTGAGCTAACTCAGGAAAACGCCCAGATTCCCCGATTAGTACTCTCATAAATGCACTATGTTCTTTGTCGTTAAGCATTTGATCTAATGCTTTGGTTACTACCTGGCGCACTATAGTGGCTGGTTCTCCCTCAATCGGTTCTGTGCCAAAAATGGAGCTATTCTTTTTACTTGTTAGTTGCTCTAACAGTACTTTGAAAAGTCCTTCTTTATCTTGAAAGTGGCTGTAGACTGTCGCTTTAGAAACACCTGCTGCTACTGCTACCCGATCCATGCTCGTACCAGCATAGCCATTTTGGAGAAACTCTTGCATTGCACCTTGCAGAATTTGCTCTACTTTATCAACAGAATTATCTCGATCGACTTCGTCAGTTTTGATGCGTACCATTTATTAATTATCCTTTCTTCTCAACAATATTAATAGATGCTGCAAAATGCTTTAGTACAAAATTGCGAAAATAAATATACCCTTTGATAAAGCCCCAAAGCCTCTATTATCAGCTTTCCTCTCCTCTACTTTTTTGTAGTAGACAATCAATCCCAATAGGGAATAGGATTCCGCAGCATAAGGGATTTCCAGTTAAAAAAATATCCCGTCTAGGGACGCAATACCTGTGCCCATACAAATCTAGAAATGATTAGGGATAATTTATTTTTTGCAATTCCCTAATGCCAAGCAAATTGATTGACAAGTTTAGTTGTGTTCTCTTGACTAAACTAGTCCGTTTAGTTTAGCATAAATTGAACTGGACAGTTTAGTACAGGTTGCTACTGGTGGTAAGGGGGAATAGGATGAGGGAAAACAGGAATTCAGAGGGTTGGAGGTCTTCTCAGAATCTTTTGCGATCGCCACTTCTACTTGCAATACTTACATCTCTAGCAATAGGTGGAATCAGTGTTTATGCGGTGATGAAGCTTCAGGCTACAGCTAATGAAAAGCAAACAGCACCAGTAGCAATTCAGCCTGTGGTAAAAACAGTAACAGCATTAGGGCGGTTGGAACCAAAGGGAGAAATAATCAAACTGTCAGCGCCTTCTTCTAATGAAGGGAATCGGGTAGAGCAACTATTGGTGAAAGAAGGCGATCGCGTCAAAGCCGGGCAGGTAATTGCCATTATGGACAACCGCGATCGCCTACAAGCTACTTTGAGTGAAGCCCAAAAACAAGTTCAAGTTGCCAAATCCCGCCTTAACCAGGTAAAAGCTGGAGCCAAACAGGGAGAAATTGGAGCGCGTCAAGCAACTGTGAATCGTGTGCAAGTAGAACTACAAGGAAACATTAAAACTCAGCAAGCCACAATTAATCGTCTAGAAGCAGAACTCCTTGGGCAACAACGCAGCTTGCAAGCAACAGTTGCTCGCGTGGCAGCCGAGAGACGTAATGCTCAAGCTGACGTGCAGCGCTACGAGACTTTATACAGAGCAGGAGCAATTTCTAGTCAGGAAGTTGATAGCAGACGTTTAAGTGCCGAAACTTCCACTCAAGCGTTAATTGAAAGCCAAGCCACTCAGACAAGAACTGTCGCAACCCTACAACAGCAGATTAACGAAGCAAAAGCTAATCAGGATCAAACCCTCGCCAGCTTGCAACAGCAGATTAACGAAGCAAAAGCTAACCTGAATCAAACTGCTGAAGTCCGTCCTACAGATATAGCAAATGCACAAGCAGAGGTAGACAGCGCTCAAGCCACCGTGGAGAAAATTAGAGCAGAACTGGCACAGGCATACGTTGTGGCTCCTAAAGCTGGTCGAATTTTGGAGATTAATACACGAGCCGGAGAAACTGTTGGCAATGAAGGAATTGTGGCTCTAGGGCAAACCGACCAGATGTATGCAGTAGTAGAAGTCTACCAAAGTGATATCAAGAAAGTGCGTCCGGGACAAGAGGTGCTGGTAAGCAGTGATTCCCTCCGCAATGAATTAGAGGGAAGAGTGGATTGGATTGGTATGCAGGTAAAGCGGCAAAATCTGATTAACACCGATCCTTCTAGCAATATTGATGCCAGAGTAGTGGAAGTCCATGTGCAACTGAATAAACTATCTAGCCAAAATGCTTCTAGCTTAACTAATTTGCAAGTCAAGGCGGTAATTGAACTGTGATTGGATTTATCCAGCAACTGCGGCGGCGAACACCTTTAGGATGGCTGCAACTGAGTCATGAAAAAGGACGTCTTTTGGTAGCATTGTCAGGCATTGCCTTTGCCGATGTTTTGATGTTCATGCAGCTAGGGTTTCAGACTGCCCTGTTTGAAAGTAACACAATCCTGCATCGGAGTATGGAGGCTGATATGTTTGTCATCAGTCCCCAAGCACGCAACCTAGCAAATATGTCTAGCTTTACGCGGCGACGGCTGTATCAAGCAATGGATATACCAGGTGTAAAGTCAGCAGAAGGAATGTATGTCAACATTGTTGATTGGAAAAATCCCCAAACACAACAGAAGACGACAATATTAGTTATGGGGTTCAATCCCGATCGGCAAGTGTTTAACTTAGCAGATGTGAACCGCCAGATAGATGCTGTTAAGCTACCAGATACCGTTTTGTTCGATCGCGCCTCTAGAGGAGATTATAATGATGCGATCGCCAAAATTGACCAAGGTAAAACTGTCACAACCGAAATAGAACGCCGGACAATTACTATTAGCGGCTTATTTTCAGTCGGCGCTTCCTTCATCGCCGATGGCACTTTAATCACCAACGACCAGAACTTTCTGCGACTATTTCCCAGACGAGAAGCTAGCGGTGTCAGTCTTGGTTTGGTGCAACTACAACCAGGCTACGACCCAAAGCAGATGAAAGCAGCTTTAGAAGCTCATTTAGATGATGATGTCAAAGTTTTAACCAGAGCAGAATTTATCGAATTTGAAATAAATTACTGGAAAACAAATACAGCCATCGGGTTTATCTTCAGCCTGGGTGTAGCAATGGGATTTATAGTGGGCGTGATTATCGTCTATCAAGTTCTTTCTACAGATGTGAATTCTCATATAAAAGAATACGCCACTTTCAAAGCAATGGGGTATAACAATCTCTACTTATTAGGTGTGGTGTTTGAAGAGGCGATAATTTTGGCAGTTTTAGGGTTTATTCCCGGAGCGATCGCACCTTTAGGACTTTATGCTTTAACTCGTAATGCCACCAATTTACCACTTTATATGACCGTAGCAAGAGCCTTGACGGTATTAACGCTGACAATGATTATGTGTGTAATTTCTGGTGCGATCGCCACCCGGAAATTACAATCAGCCGACCCCGCAGATATGTTTTAAAAAATGGGCATTGGGCATAAAGACACTTACTCAATTCCCAATCTAAAATTTAAAATCTAAAATTGGTATGTCTCCTGTTATATCTGTTAAAAATCTCGACCATTTTTTTGGTCATGGTCAACTCCGCAAACAAGTTCTCTTTGATATCAACCTGGATATTAACGCCGGCGAAATTATTATTATGACAGGGCCTTCTGGTTCTGGTAAGACTACACTTCTCACCTTAGCAGGCGGCTTGCGTTCTGCCCAATCCGGCAGTTTGCAGATATTGGAACAAGAACTGTGTGGCGCTAGCAAAGCACAACTTACCCAGGTGCGACGCAATAACGGTTATATTTTCCAAGCGCACAACTTGCACGGTAGTTTGACAGCACTCCAAAACGTCAGAATGGGTTTGGAAGTACATAATAATATTTCACCAGCAGAAATGAAAACCCGGTCAGCCCAAATATTAGAGGAGGTAGGATTAGGAGAACGCTTGAATTATTATCCTGATGATTTATCTGGGGGACAAAAACAAAGAGTTGCGATCGCTCGTGCATTGGTTGGTCGTCCTAAAATAGTCTTAGCAGATGAACCCACCGCCGCCCTTGACAGTAAATCGGGACGAGATGTGGTCAACCTCATGCAAAAACTAGCTAAGGAACAAGATTGTACCATTCTCTTGGTTACTCATGACAACCGCATTTTAGATATTGCCGATCGCATTGTCTATATGGAAGATGGCAAGTTAGTAAATGACCGTGCTGTTGTTGCAGCATCTTAAGCAGATTCTTTTTGAGCAATTCTCACAAATCAAATTTGTGAAGTAAAGAGATTTTGGAACTGCGAATCAGACTTTTTAGACATTAGGTTTTTGCTACTCTTTCTAAGGATTGTAGTCAAATTCGCTCGTTGAACGCACCCCTAGCCAATCTCCTGCTGGGGTTTGTCCGATTTCGTAGGTGTAGCCAACATCCCAAAAACTGATACTGTAGTAAGTACAATTAGCTAAACACTGGTTCATAAACTGGCTAAGTTTACGGCTATTGTTGCGACCATCAGCAAATTCAATTGTTCGCTTCTCGAAGAAAACCATCGTTGCTGCTTGCAGTGCAAGTTCAATGGCAGTCGTTTTGGTTTTAGCTAATGCACCGACAATTTGATGTTGATAGGTGCATTTGTATCCGCCGTAGTAGTAGCCGTAGTTGGTAATCGGGGTGAGATTATTAAGCAGAATTTTAACTTCAGTTATGAGAGTTTGAGTTGCTTCGCTTGGTGATTCTTCGGAGACAATTTGCATTGTGGGTTGATGGCGGCTGCGATCATCGTAGCTTACTTGGTCGGGGATAGTAGGGGCAAGGCAAAACCAGTGGCGATCGCTAGTTTCACCAACCACAATCGACACGGAAAAATCTGGATGTTCCCAATCAAAGCTTTGATGTGCTGCTTTGGCAAAGGATAAATTATATACTTGAATATTTTGCAGATGATTTTCAACTAACTGCTGGAGTTGTTGATAGTAACCTTGGCGTTCATTAGCAATACTTTCGTTCCAAGTATTATCCTTGCGTTTAGAACGCGGCGGGGCGTATTCATAATCAGAAGCTTCCTGATTAGTAGGAGTTCCCCATTCTTCAATTTTTTGCCAATGTTTAAAAGCAAGTTCTATGTCGGTTAGATGAACAAAACCTTCGGAAATCATTAAATTCCAGAGGTTAAATTCACCTTGGGTTGCAGTTTCCCAAACAAACAAATCTGAGCAGAGTAGTTCTAATGTAGCAAGGATTTGTTCTGTTTCTAAATGCATAAATTTAGCTCTAATTAATTTTACGGTTTAATCAATTTACGTCTGAATAGAGGTTGTATAAACACCAAGAAAATCATTTTCTAGTGTTTTTCCAATTATATAGATTGAGAATCCACCAGTGCGATCGCTGAAAGTATAAGTTAAAACATTTTGTAGCTTGGTTAAGAGGAAACTGCCAAGATTGTTTTCTCCTAATCCTACAAAATCTCTAATTTCTATATACTTTGATGATACAAGTAACTTCAATAATAATTTTTCCTTCGTGGGTGCATTTTCCCAAACCAAATCATGCCAATGATAAGCATTTAAAATTTTAAGTTCAGATAATAAAGGTTCTAATTTAATTTTCAAGCTAATAGCGGCTGCTGTTGGTGTATCCATTTCTGGATAAACGGTTGTATGAGGATACCAGACACGATAATCAACTATTGGAGAAATTCCAACCCAATCTTCTTCTTGAGTTTGTCCAATAATTAAGATTTGTGAAGCTGAAATTTTTATTACTTGAATGAGCAAAGTATTTTCTTGGAAAATTTGAAAAAAATGTGAGCTTCGCTCGGACATCTGTTGAATTTCATCAATTTTGGGATATTTAGGAGCAAAACCAAAATCAGATTGCCTCCTATATTTTGCTTCTTGAATTTGACTTTGCCAGTATTTATTTAACCATTCAGGCTCAACATCTTGGATATTTCCAAGATGTTCTAAAACACGAACTATACTAAATTCTCCCTGACTTTGGCTATCCCAAACGAAAGGCGTGTAAGGGTAATCAGATTCACTAGAATACCATAATCCTTCTGAAACAACCTCAAGAGTTGCTAAAAGCTGTTTAGTTTCTAGTTTTAACTCATTTGTAATTAAATCCATTTGTATCTCCCGATAAATTTAGACAATAACTGTTTCATAACGATGCTTATAACAAAGCAGATTGAAATGGTTGTAACAGAATACTGAGAATTTTATCAACATCATTGATATAGTATTCAACTATGTCAATGTATGCTGTTATTCCTTCCAAAATTAAAAATCGCCAGTTGGTTCCACTAGTGACAACTCCATAGATTGTCTTAACTTCTTGTTGAGTATTTTGATTGAATAATTGGGCAGATATCATAGTGGCAATACATTGTCCTAAACCACCTTTGATATTTTCATTTTTCGCCTCAACAATTGTAAGCACAGGCGCTTTAATATAAAACTGTTCTTCAGAACCACAGAGAATGAAATCACAAAATCCATTCAATCCTTTACTACTATCTACATCAAAATCTGTTCCAGAAAACAGTGAGATTTGATAATTTAACTGTCGTCTAACTTCCGTAAGAACTGGCATAATTAGTAATTCGGAACGGGCTTTTTCAGTATTGATGGCAGTTGCTAGTTGAGTATATTCTTCTAAGAGCGTTGTTAAGCTAGCGGAAGGTTGAATAGGCGACACATCTTTGAATAGATTGCGCTTTTCATCAATTACAAGTTGAAACGTTTCTCGAACTTTGGCAAGTGTGAAATCACTGTATGCCATCTGCAACATCCTCCATTATTTACAAGTTATACCAATTCTCTAAAATCCAGCAACAAATTCAAATCCTGAAACCCCACGAAATCTGACATCTCTTAATTACGAATTACATTAGCGTAGCGGGGCGTAGGGCGTGTTTTCAAACTATTTATTTAGCCTCCTAACTTTTTAGATCCCCCTAAATCCCCCTTAAAAAGGGGGACTTTAAGAGACTCTTCGCCCCCCTTTTTAAGGGGGGTTGGGGGGATCTAAGACTTTGAAAACACGCCCTAGCCCATTACGAATTAGTATTAACTCTAGCGGCTGCGCGGACAATTCGGTTGCTATCTTGGGCAAGTTGCTGGCGTAAAACGCTTGGAGTCCCAGAATTATCAGCAACGGCGTAGCGTTCCAGCCAGGATGCAGACTGCGTTGCTTGAGTCAGCACTTCATGTGGAGTTAGCGGGTGGAGGAGTGTCACAAACCGCACAAAGGCATTTTCTGAACTCGCGTATTCTGCAAGTATGCTGACTAAATCATCGGTGCTGGGGTTGTAGAGGCGGTTGAGTCCGCGCAAGGTGGGACTAGTTTGGCGGGTGGTGGGTTGTATAATCAAATCGCGGAGGCTTTCGCGGATGGGTGCAGGGGTGTTGGGATTTTGAGCAACTGCGCGGCGGACTTCGACTTTTTTATCGGTTGCCAGTTGTGTCAGTATTGTTTCAGGTAGGTTAGAATTGCTAGCCGCAGCAGTGCGGACACTGGAGTTTTCATCACCTGCGAGAACTTGTAAGACAGTAATTGGTGTATTGGGGTTAGTCGCTACCTTGATTCGCACCTCTACTTGTTCATCCTGCGCTAGTAATTCCAAAACGCTTACAGGTGCGTTGATTGTAGCCGCAACAGCTTCACGCACGGAGATTTCTGTATCTTCTGCTAACTGTAACCACAACGCCTCTGTCAAATTGGGATGCCGAACTAAACAAACACGCACTTCTACATAAGGATCTTGCACAAGAATGCTCAGTAGTTGTGGTGTTAAGCTGGGGTTGTATGCAAGCGATCGCACTATATTATCATCAGTTGTGGGTGGAAGAATCGAGTGACGATCGGGTGTTGCACCGATAAACTCTCTTCTTGCTAAAATCTCCAATGCCTCAATAGGTGTGCGAGGATTACCAGCTATTGAACGCAGCACATCATTATGATCGCCCGGAAATGCACTTTTGAGCATATCTACTGTTTGATTTGGCGTATTTCCTGAATTTTGGGTACTCAGAACAATTTGAGCAAGTGCGCGAGGCAGTGTGTTGGGATTGCGAACAACTTCCAAACGAGTTGTAAAATCTGGGTGACTAGCTAGCACTTCCAAAGTTTCAGGAAATGTATTAGCATTACTGGCGACAGCACGAACTGTAGCTACATAAGAGTCTCTAGCTAACTGTCTTAAAACGGTGGCTGGTGTATTATGGTGAGATGCGACTCGATAACGCACTGAACTATCGGTGTGACTTGCTAACTGTGACAAAGTTTCAGCAGGCATTTGTGAACCTTTGACAGGATGTTTAATAAAATCAGCGAGATTTTTGCTATTCATGCTTTTAACCGCCTGAGCAAGCACAATTCCTGGTGTATTGGGATTGCGTTGATTTACCAGATTTTCTTCTAATCCCAAGCGAGTGAGAATTGTGACTGGAGTATTGGGGTTAGCAGTCAGTCTTGATTTGACTTCACGGCTAGTATCGTTGGCTAACCGTGTCAAAATTTCAACAGATGAATCAGGATGTTCTGCAACTTTGGCTCTGACTTGCTCAGATTCATCTTGCGCTAGTATTTCTAATAGTTGAATAGGCGTTGGTATTTTATTATGAGATGATTTATACGCAAGTGCCTGTCGAATTTTTACACTGGAATCTCGTGCAAGTTCGAGCAATCGATTGAGGGGTAAATTGGAGTTTTGCGAGACAGCTTGACGCACAGTTTCATCTGGATCTTTTGCCAGTTGTTCCAATATTTGAATCGGAGTTTAATTGCTACGTGCTGCGGTTAGTTTGGTTTTTTGATCTCCCTTTTCCACAACTTGCGCCAAAGCATAAGAACTATTAGTGCGACGAGCCATTAATTGATGAGCGTTTGCAGTTTCTTGCTCCTCCTCTATAGCTAGCAATAACCGATAACGTTCAAGGGGAGGAAAATTGGGATTTTTCAGTACAGTCTCACGTACACTTGAAATATTATTAATTGTTTTCTCTACAGGTTGTCTGGTAAGTTGCACCAAAATATTAGTTGGAGTACCAGGATTTTCAGCTACCCAATTCCGGGTTGTACTATTGCTGTCCTGGGCTAGTTCTGCCAGTGCCTCGGTGGGTGCATTGGGGTTTCTAGAAACTGCTTGACGACCTACACCAGGGCGAGTCATTAACTGAGCTATAATTTCCGGTGGAGTATTTGGATTTCTGGCAATTCCTTCTTGAATATTGTTCCAATTTGTAGAGAGAAGCTGCTGAAAACATTCCATCCTTTGCGCTTCTGAAATCTGTGGATTATAAACAAGTGCTAAAAACAAGTCGCAGTCACTCTCATGAGAAGTAAGTGGTATTGATGGTCTTCTAAGCTGATTAATTAATTCATTCCGTAAAGAAACTGGAGTATTTTGATTGCCAACTAACGCTACAGCTATAGAGCGTTTTCTTGAGTTATTTTTAACACCACTGTTAATTAATGCCAAAATACTTACGATAGTTGTAACTACTTGTTCTTGTAGTTTATTCGATAGCCCAGAAAACATTTCTGTCAATTCAGATAAAAATCTATTCATCAATAGAGATAGCTCATTTTTTGTATCCTCATAAGTTAAATTTCTTGTCATTACCTCCAGAAAATCAGGACTTTCAAACAGTCTCATCAAGTAGTCAACATTAACAACAATATTATTAGGATATAAAGTCTGATGCTTGAGATCAGACATGAATTTGTCAGCAGTGGAATTAAATGAGTTAGCATTAACAGCATACTCAGAGGCTAAAACTCGTCGAATTTCCCGTAAAAGCTTGGTGCGATAAGACTCATTTTGCCCTATCGCCTCTAAAACATACACTGGTGTTTCGGGATTTTTGGCAATTTCGACTTTAATATTGTCCTCCGCATAAAGTATCAACTCTGATAAAATCCGTAGTTTTAGTTGTTCAGGAGTTTGGGAATTTTGGGCAACAGCAAGTTTGACATGAGAATTGGGATACTGTGCCAATCGTTCTAAAATCTCCACCGAAACTTGCGGATGTTCGGCAACATCAGTGAGAAATCTAATCTCATCCTGAACCCATTTTTCAGATATTCCTGGCGTTGATCCGGCTTTTCTTTCTTGTTCTAGTTTTTCCGCTCTTAGTGCTTCTAAATCAATATTTGCTAACTCAGCTAAAAACCTTGTTGGTGTGTTTGGTTGTTTTAATAAAAAATAACGAAGTTCCTTATTTTTCCAAATTGGCTGGTTTGTTACTAATTCATTGAAAATCCGCTCTAAAATACTAGCTGGTAAATTTTTCCTTCTTTTTAAAAGATGCTGTTGAGTTGGAAATAATTGATGCAATATTTCTTCCGTTGCATTCCCATGTTCCGCTACAGCTGCTTGTATCGCTTTATCTTGATGTTCTGCTAGCACAGCCAACACATCTGCGGGTGTTTCTGGATTCTTCGCTACCGCTAACTGAATTTTGTACACCGCATCCCCAGCCAACTGCATCAGCGTCTCTGCTGGCGCTGAGGGATTTTGCGCCACAGCCAACCGCACCCACGCCCAACGACTCTGCCCCAGCATCGCCAATTGTTCGCTATCAGTATTCCAGTCAGATGCAACGGCATACTGTCCTTCCACGAGTTCAATTAATGGTGGTGGACAACTGGGATTAAACTTCACCGCCAACCGGACTGGTAATTCTAAATCACCCGCTAACTGGCTGAAGAGGTTGCATGGCTGTACAACTAAAGTTAATAGTACATTTATACTATAAAAGGAATACAAAACTATTGTGAAAGTTTTGTATTCCTATCTTTATAATTCCCAATAGCAAACAGACTTAAATACAGTAATCCTATTTGATTTGTGAGAATTGCAAGCTACAGGTGTCACAATGCGGTTTGGTTAATGTTTCGTTTTAACCTTTGAATGGGATTATAGCGGTTCTTGTCCCTTACGAGGTACAAAAACCCCACCCCGCAAGTGTGTGTATACACAAGTCAAATTACCCCCCTTAATCCCCCCGATGTATTGGGGAAAAAGAAATCTAGTTCCCTCCCCTTTACAAGGGGAGGGTTAGGGTGGGGTAAAACTGACACGAAAAACCAAATTAGTAAACTATTTCAGACTTGTGTATACACCGTAGGCAAGCGAGGAGGGGAATATGATGTACCTAATACGATTGGTAAACGCTATTATCATCAAAATTTGATATAAATTTCCACCGATCGCAATCACAGCAAATATTTTTTGTTATTTACTTAATTTGATTATGATTGTTGGCGCTGTTACAACCCGGAATTTTAAAACCGTTTACTATACCTGAGTACTTTCATAAAACAAAAGTAGTTTGCTAAAAACATAAACCTATAATTTGGTAAAGATATTCGTTGTTATCCTAGCCAGCTAAATCACTTTATCTAAGTAAAATCTCAACAATTTCCAAATTATTTTGTGGACTTGGAAGTGATAAATCAAGAATAACTGACTCAAGAAGTAGGAATTAGCAAACAAGTACGGAGAAAAGCCTAATCTGTTCTTTTTTCTGCGCCACTAGTTAAGAGGTAATCTATGGTGCGAAACTCAAAGCTAGGGTACAGAAGGTTCCCTAAGTCTATTCTGCGTCCATCCGTTGCTATAGGTATAATTGCATCTTTATTGATTGGCGGAATAAGTTTTTATATAGTAAAACGCTGGCAAAATTATGCAAATCCAGAGGCACAAGTACCAGCAACACAATTACCACAGTTAACAACGGTAACGGCTTTAGGACGACTCGAACCACAGGGCAAGATAATTAAACTCTCAGCTGCGGTGTCTGCGGAAGGAAGTCGGGTAGAAAAGTTGTTAGTAAAGGAGGGGGATAGGGTAAAAACAGGACAAGCGATCGCAATTTTAAACAGCCGCGATCGCCTCCAAGCAGCATTTAAAGAGGCACAAGAACAAGTAAAAGTAGCCCAGGCAAACCTAAACCGCATCCAAGCAGGTGCTAAACGCGGTGAAATTGCCGCCCAAAAAGCTGCGATCGCTCGTCTAGAAGCCGAACGCCAAGGTGATATTAATGCCCAAGCCGCGACAATTGAGCGATTTCAAGCCGAAGTGCGTAACGCCCAAGCAGAAGACGAACGTTATCAGCAACTATATCAACAGGGCGCAATTTCCGCTTCTCAACGGGATAGTAAGCGTTTAAACTTGGAAACCGCCCAAAAAAGCTTGCAAGAAGCCCAAGCACAATTAAATCGTACCCAATCAACTAGTCAGCAACAAGTTAAACAAGCCACAGCAACACTCGATGAAATCGCTGAAGTGCGCGGAGTGGATGTAGAAGCAGCTAAAGCAGAAGTCAATCGTGCTGTAGCAGCTATGAATTTGGCAAAAGTCAATCTTGAACAGGCAGAGGTGCGATCGCCCCAAAATGGACAGGTATTTGAGATCCATACTCATCCTGGGGAATTAGTCTCAAATGATGGCATTGCAGATATTGGGCAAACCAGCCAGATGTATGTCATCGCCGAAGTCTACGAAAGCGATATCGGCAAAGTACATTCAGGGCAGCAAGTGCGAATCTTTGGTGATAACCTCCCGATTGAATTGCAGGGAATCGTAGATCGCAAAGGTTTACAAGTGCGACGACAGAATGTCATTAACACAGATCCCGTCAGCAATATCGACAACAGAGTAGTAGAAGTCCACATCCGACTAGATGAAACTTCCAGCCAAAAAACCGCCACCTTAACCAATATGCAAGTTAAGGCAGTAATTGAATTGTGAAAAATCCGGGATTGGGCATGGAGAAGCGTGCAGAGGAGAAGAATTTTCTCCTCCCTGCTTCCCTGCCCCCCTGCCCCCCTGCCCACCTTGCCCCCACTACCTAATTATGGGATTGTTCAAACAACTGCAACGGCGAACCCCTCTAGGATGGCTGCAACTAAATCATGAAAAAAGCCGTCTTTTAGTGGCATTATCAGGCATTGCCTTTGCGGATCTTCTGATGTTCATGCAGCTAGGTTTTCAGACTGCGCTATATGACAGTAACACCAGACTACATCGCAGTTTGCAAGCAGACATTGTTTTAACCAGTCCCCAAGCCCGTAATTTACCAAGCTTGTCTACATTTTCTCGTCGGCGACTTTACCAAGCAATGGATATACCAGGGGTGAAGTCGGCCCAAGCAATGTATTTCAACAACACAATCTGGAAGAATCCCCAAACGCATCGGGAGACGGGGGTGTTAGTTATTGGTTTTAACCCAGATAAGCCAGCCTTTGATTTACCAGATGTTAATCAGCAATTGCAAGCGATCAAACTACCCGATACCGTCTTGTTCGATCGTGGTGCAAGAGGAGATTATCAAAAAGCGATCGCTCAAATTGACCAAGGTAAAACCCTGACTGCCGAAATTGAAAGGCGCACAATTACCATTAGTGGCTTATTCCAAGTTGGGGCTTCCTTTGGCTTTGATGGCAACCTGATTACCAGCGATCAAAATTTTTTGCGGCTATTTTCTGGGCGACAGTCCAGTAGTGTCAGTCTAGGTTTGATTGTTCTGAAACCAGGCTATGAACCGAAAAAAGTAGCCGCAATGCTCAAAGCCTACCTCAAAGATGATGTCAGAGTATTCACCCACGCTGAATTTATTGAATTTGAGAACAATTTCTGGAGAACAAATTCCCCAATTGGGTTTATCTTCAGCCTGGGTGTATCGATGGGGTTTGTGGTGGGCGTGATAATCGTTTATCAAGTCCTCTCCACCGATGTTAATGCCCACGTTCGAGAATACGCCACCTTCAAAGCAATGGGATATCGCAATTACTACTTGCTAGGTGTGGTGTTTGAAGAATCGTTGATATTAGCAGCACTGGGCTTTTTCCCCGGATTAGGAGTGTCCTTAGTGCTTTACCAACTGACTCGCAGTGCCACAAATTTGCCTATGTACATGACTGCGATTCGGGCATTGCAGGTATTAGTACTGACCATCATTATGTGTACCATTTCTGGTGCGATCGCTACCCGCAAACTCCAAGCCACCGATCCTGCTGATATGTTTTAAATTTGTCATTCGTCATTGGTCATTGGTCATTTGCAAAGGACAAAGGACAAATGACCAATGATGATCGTCACGAGTAATTGAGCTATTTATGACTAGCAAACCCGTCATCTCTATTAAAAATCTCGACCACCACTTTGGTCACGGCTCACTCCGCAAGCAAGTTTTATGTAACATCAACTTAGAGATTAACGCTGGTGAAATTATTATCATGACTGGGCCCTCTGGTTCTGGAAAGACTACCTTGCTGACCTTAGTGGGTGGGTTGCGTTCTGCCCAATCTGGTAGCTTGCGAGTGTTGGGACGAGAACTTTATGGTGCGAACGCTGAACAATTAGTGCAAGCACGACGCCGTAATGGTTATATTTTCCAAGCACATAACTTGCATGGTAGTTTGACGGCACTCCAAAACGTCAAAATGGCTTTAGAATTGCACAAGCATCTTGGGTTAAAAAAGATGCGAGCTAGGTCAGCCCAAATGTTAGAGCAAGTAGGATTAGGAAATCATTTGCATTATTACCCTGATAAACTGTCTGGAGGGCAAAAACAAAGAATAGCGATCGCTCGTGCTTTAGTCAGTCATCCTCAAATAATCCTTGCGGATGAACCCACCGCCGCCCTTGACAGTCAATCGGGACGAGATGTAGTCAACCTCATGCAAAAACTCGCAAAAGAACAAGGTTGTACCATCTTGATGGTTACTCATGACAACCGCATCCTAGACATTGCCGATCGCATCGTTCAGATGGAAGATGGCAAATTCAAGTCAAAAGTAATACTATCAGCCTAAAGTTAATTAGTGTATTCTCTCATTCAGAGTTGATTTATAAAGTAAATCTTAAATTTGGAGTGTCAGAATCACATTTTTCCCTTAATATCATAGTTTTTGGCGAATCAAGACCTACTCTCACCAAATTTTAAAATATTTACGACTAGTCCTATAGTTTAATTTATCCTCACTGACTTACTTACCTAGTTTAAGTAATTTCCCCATACCGATTTCAACCTAACAATGTGATATTAGTGTCCAGTTGAAAAAGTGTCCAGTTGATTCCAAGATTTCCTTCAAGTACTATTTATGTAATGAAAGTTAAATTTTATGCTCATTGCCAATGTCATACACCTTGGTTATTAAAGTTAAGACCAATTTCCTAAGATTACAGATAAAATGATTTGCCCTTGCAATCCATAAGTACCTGGAGAATTTCCGAAAATTTATGGTTATCGGCTTCAAACAGGAAACACTAGCGATAATAAGCTAATCTATTTTCCAATACAAGCAAGGGTTTTTTTGTAATTCTATGATTCTTGAGAATAGCACTAGTAGTTCAAACAAAAAGTTGCTCGGTTTTGATGTCAAAACTTTGACAGCCAACTGCCGTGGAATAAATGTGTTAAAGGGAATATTTGCTGTTCTCCCCATCGCTTTGGCATTGCCTGTAGATGCTTTGCAAGTAAAGGTGATTCCAACTAATCCGAAATTAGGGGATACACTCTCGGTGGAGATTAATCTAGATAATCCAGAGAATGGTACAAATCCAACAGTAGCTAGTGGTAAGAATACATACCCAGCCTTTGAAATTGCGCCTAATCGGTATCGGGCTTTTGTTCCCACAACTCCATTAGAAAAAGCTGGAACTAGAACACTTCGGGTTGCAGGGGATGGTCAAGTGCAAAACTTGGCAGTGAATGTGCTTAATCGCAAATTCCCCGTACAACGCATTACTTTGCCACCTGGCAAAGCTGGAGTGGATGCCACAGAGTATGAACTTAAGCGGGTGGCAGCTTTTAAGGCACTACAAACACCAGAAAAGTTTTGGAATGGAGTATTCCTAAGGCCAAATGCAGGGCGGATGAGTACAACCTATGGTGTGCGTCGCTACTATAATGGTACATTTGCAAAAGACTACTATCATCGTGGTCTTGACTACGCTGGTGCTGCCGGTTCATCGGTAATTTCCCCAGCCGCTGGGCGAGTTGCTTTGGTAGGTAGGGTATCCCAAGGGTTTCGGGTACACGGTAACGTAGTTGGCATTGACCACGGTCAAGGAGTAACCAGTATTTTCATGCACCTGAGTCGTATTAACGTTAAAGAAGGTGATTTTGTGAAAGCTGGTCAACTAATTGGTGCAGTAGGTTCAACAGGCGCTTCTACGGGACCGCACTTGCACTGGGGTCTGTATGTCAACGGACAATCTGTTGATCCAACACCTTGGCGAACTAAGGTCGTTAACTAGTAGAGGCAGAATTGATCGTGTCTTTGCATAATTTGTGTATTTTTTGCTGAGAATTAGGCAAAATAAATTGGATTGATACCGTCCCTACCAAGCTTTGCCAACATAAATGATGATAAGCGTTATGAGTATCGAAAAAATTGTAGAACAAGCTCTCCAAGATGGTTATTTGACACCAGCAATGGAAGCAGAAGTCGGTAGAATCTGTGATAACGCCTCGGAACTCTCAATTGAAGAGTATATGGCGTTGGATCGGCTGATGGGTGCGCTATTGACTGGTGAGGTAGTGGCGGTACCTCGCAAACAATTCATTAACGTTATGGAAGAATTGGTGCTGACAGAAGCGATCGCACGAGTCGCAGAAATTGAAGCCACCAGCGAAAGTTCTTTAGATGTCGGAGATATTGCCGCTTACGCTCTCAATCGGCTACCGCCTTTATATGCTACCACAGAAGAAGGTGCTAACTTCCAGCGCCAAACGGCTCAGGCACAGCTGCAAGACTTAATTTCTCAACAAATAAGTGAGGCGATTAACCGTTATCTCGATCGACCCAATTTCTTCCCAGAACGTCAAGCCTTGGGTAAAAATACTGGTAACGAGGTTGTGCGCCAAGTCAGTGCTTTACTCCAAACATACGCACCTAACTTTGAGCAAAAATTATAATTTTCAGAGTCATTAGTCATTAGTTTTAGACAAAGAACAAAGGACTAATGACTCTTAACTAATTAATCACGGACTAAAACTGTTGTCCCTAAACTTACTTGCTCATATAACAATCGGACATCAGAATTACGCATTCTTAAGCAGCCGTGGGATACAGCTGTTCCTACCAGGTCAACATCCGGCGTGCCATGAAAGCCAATTTCATTCCGTCCATCTGACCAAAAACCAATCCATCTATCTCCCAAGGGACTATCCGTACCAGCCTCAAATACTTTACCAGTAATCGGGTGACGCCAAATTGGATAGTGTCGCATGTGGATCACCTGGAAAGAACCTGTGGGCGTTTCCCAACCCTTCTTGCCGATAGCAATCGGGTAGCTGGCTATCACCTCATCTCCTGCGTATACATAAGTCCGCCGATCGCTTAAATCAACCACCACCTGCGTCTTGACATTTGCCAGCCTACTAGATGGTACTTGTTGGGCTGAAGCCTGAGACCACAAACCTTTTGGCCAACTATCTGCAACTGGATTTTGTCTTTCTACTTGCGCCACCAGCCGCGTCTGAGTTGGGAGGTCGCTTGCTTTAGCTACATTATTCTTAATAATTTGGGGCTTAGTTTGAGGCTTAATGGTAGAAGGCTTGAGTTTAGAAGCCCTACGAGTAGTTGTTTTAACTAGATTCTTCTTAATTATTTGCGACTTCTTAATGGTAGAAGGCTTGAGTGTAGAAGCCCTACGAGTAGTTGTTTTAACTTTAATTATTTTTGATTTAGTTTTAGGTTTAATAGCAGAGGACTTTGGTGTAAACGTCCTCTGGGCAGTCGAGCCTTGGGTAACTTCATCAGGTGGCACAGATCCACCCAGCGCAATTTCCCCCAAACTCACTTGGGAAAGATTCTTGTAGACTCCCTCTGGTCGGCTTCCCTTAAGATTGGTTCGGGTAGAATCTCGCCGCATCGAAGTAGATGCAGACTTCTCATACTGCCGTTCCGCCGTACTAATGCGCCAATGGACAGCTAAGGATAAAAATGCTGTGCCAAAACAAAGCAGCATTACCATACGCCCTACAGATTCGTTTCTTACCATTGCCATCGCCTATTGTTTATCCCTGACATATCCAGCCGAGTAATTGAATGAGTTCATCATCCGATTATCAAAAATTTATCAATACTTATCATTTCCGCTGTAAATCTGCCAACACCTCTGGGCAAACTAAGACTATACAAATTATCCCAGCGGCAAAAATCCAAGTAAGCAACCTCATTCCTCAAAAGTTCTGAGGGTCGTAAGCCTCTCCTCGGACTTTTTAGTGGAACTCTTGAAATGTAGTAATCAATCATTAATGGTGTAGGTGGATGAAAAACCATGTTTGAAAAACTATTGCTAGCGGTAACAATTACATTTTCCCTCAATTTATTTTTTCAAGTTCGCGTACCAGAGCAACATAACTCTAGTGCTGCCTTCAAGCCACAACCAGAACAATCAGCAACTATTCTGGTAACGAAATCAAAAAATTAAATCACCATCTTAGCAACCACAGCAACTTAACTTCCAGAAATTATTACCCGAATTTTAAAGGTATCAAGAAGTTAGAATTACAAAATTTTATCTTCATTTTTATAGCTAAATTTAATTATCTCGATCAAGCGTATATACCCAGTTGCTAAAAGTACTAAAATGTGCATTACATCGCGCCTTTATTCGTTGATGGGTCTTAGGCAACTATGGGAGCAGTATAAGGAAAAGTGGCTCTGCTTATTGCTATAAATGTATCCAAAATTGTATGCTTCAGTGTTCCAGTCATAAATCCGTCACCTGAGCATGGAACTTCTGTCCCATTAGCAGGTCTAATAGATAGGGATGATTTAGAGCCAGTACGATCTATGAGTCAATCGATTACTGTATCCTGGTCAACGGTTGATGCAAAGTATCCAGAAGCATCAGTGCAAGTTGACAAACTCCCTAACCACGATTTAATTTTGCGCTGTCAAGCCGGACTGCGACCAGATCGTGTTGCTTTTGCGGAACTATTACGCCGCTATCAAAGTCAAGTCGATCGAGTTCTATACCACCTGGCTCCAGATTGGCCTGATAGGGCCGATTTGGCTCAAGAAGTTTGGATTCGAGTGTATCGGAATATTAACCGATTACAAGAGCCTGCTAAATTTCGGGGCTGGTTAAGCCGCATTGCCACCAATTTGTTTTACGACGAGTTACGGAAACGCAAGCGGGTTATGAGTCCTTTGTCACTGGATGCTCCCCGTTCCTTAGAGGACGGGGAGATGGATTGGGAAATCGCTGGTGATACCCCAGGTCCTGAAGAAGAACTGACAACTAGAGAATTTTACGAGCAATTACGGGAAGCGATCGCGGATTTACCAGAAGTTTTTCGTACTACCATTGTCCTCAGAGAAATCGAAGGCATGGCTTATGAAGAAATTGCCGAAATCACTGGAGTTTCTCTAGGAACTGTGAAGTCCAGAATAGCCAGAGCTAGATCGAGGCTGCAAGCCCACTTGCAGAATTATCTAGACTCTTAATTTTCTTAATTTACAGTATCTTGCCTCTGCCCAATGGCAGAATTTAAGCATAGATTAAGAATTACTAGAAAGACGTAGATTGTTTCTGCCTTTAGGAGGAAAATCGGCTAATTTTCCCGAAATTCCCGCCCAGTTTACCCGTGTATGAATTGGTAATAATGTTAAGATGACTACTGATTCTCAGTTTTACGACCGTTCTCCTTTGCAACTTCCTCAAGATTTGTCAGATGGAATGGCCAAGCATACCAATGAATCAACGGGTCTTATGGATATGGTGAAGCGCGATCGCTTCGAGTTATTGAGTGCTTACCTCGATGGTGAAGTCACAGCCACCGAACGTAGGCAAGTAGAAGAATGGCTGGCAAATGATGCCTCGGTTCAGTGTTTGTATGCCCGACTGTTAAAACTGCGCCAAGGCTTGCGGACGCTCCCAGTGCCAGCAGCCCAACAGTCGCCAGAAGAGACAGTTCAGCAAGTATTGTCACGTTTGCGCCGCCGCTCCCGTTTAAACTGGATGGTGGGGAGTGCAGCCGTTGCTGCTTGTGCGATCGGTGCAATATCTGGCTTAGTAGGTGGTGGTTCGATGGTGCAACAACTAGCACAACGACCACAAAGAGTACCGATACAAACGTCCTCAGCGTCTATAGTTCCCCCTTCGCCGCTGATGGTGGGGCTAAATAACCCGGTAATTGAAATTCCGAAAGCAGCAGTAGCCTCTCCAGAAAATTCAATTTATCAGGTACAGCCGCAAGGACACGACCCCAAACAGGACATAAACTAATCGCAAAGTTAACAGTTTACAGTTGATAACTGGACTTTGGGGTTATACCACAGCCGCTCCACCAGCCCCCAGGTTGGAGGAAGCCGCCTAATTGATCGACTTCCTGTAAAGTCATTAAATAAACCCAAGCCCAACTATAAGAGAGCGACTGTGGCTCATAAACCTCGATAATTTGTCGATTATAGAGGTTTTCTGGCGTTTGTCTATTGGGCTGGTAATCTTCCAGCACATCTAGCTCATTTAAAATCTTTGGGTGGGAAAAAGAAAGTAAATATCCGTAAACTTGGCTATCCCCTAGCGTCATCGCTGGGTAGCCCATTGGCAGAGAAAATAATTTGCCTTGTACAAGAGCTATTTTGACATCAAAGACTTTGCCAGCACAGTATCTTTTATAGTTAGCTTCACCTGGTTTGAGCGCGCCGTAGACAAAAACCCGCACCAAATCAGACAATTTTATATTTGATTCAACCATTTAAGGGACTTCCAAAAAATAAATTATCCCAAATTATTTGTAGATTTGTAGGGGCGCAAGACCTTGTGCCCCTACCTTCGCGGAGCGTCCCGCAAGGATGGGATGTTTTTTTAACTGAAAGTCCCTAAAACCTTCATCAAATAATTCTTGCGATATCTGAAAGAGTTGCAGTTTGAGCATAATCAGGCTGCTCCTCAACCGCACTGATATATATAAATCTGTGAGTAGTTGACCTACAATATTAGATTAACCTGCTATGTTGACATAGGTAGGTTGACATAGTAAGTAGACCCAGTAGGAGAATTTTTGGTGGATTCCCGATATAACCCAGCAGCAATTGAGGAAAAATGGCAAAAAACATGGGTAGAACTTGGCTTAGATAAGACACCGACAGTTAGCAATAAGCCAAAATTCTACGCTCTTTCCATGTTCCCTTATCCATCGGGCAGCCTACACATGGGTCACGTCCGTAATTATACGATTACCGATGTGATTGCCCGCCTCAAGCGAATGCAGGGGTATCGGGTAATACACCCAATGGGTTGGGATGCCTTTGGCTTGCCAGCAGAAAACGCCGCTATTGATCGTGGTGTACCACCAGCCAAGTGGACTTATCAGAATATGGCTCAGATGCGGCAACAATTGCAGCGTCTTGGTTTATCCATTGATTGGGAATGCGAACTTGCTACCTGTTCGCCAGATTATTACAAATGGACACAATGGATTTTCTTGCAGTTTTTGCAAGCAGGATTAGCTTATCAAAAAGAAGCAGCAGTAAACTGGGACCCTATCGATCAAACTGTACTAGCAAATGAGCAAGTTGATAACGAAGGACGTTCTTGGCGGAGTGGGGCAATAGTTGAGCGCAAATTATTACGCCAGTGGTTTTTCAAGATTACCGAATACGCCGAAGAATTGCTTAATGACTTACATAAATTGACAGGTTGGCCGGAACGCGTCAAGTCAATGCAGGCAAACTGGATTGGCAAATCTACAGGCGCTTACTTAGAATTTCCCATCATTGGGATAGATGAAAAAATTGGAGTGTACACCACACGCCCAGATACCGTTTATGGTGTCAGCTATCTAGTGTTAGCACCAGAACATCCTTTAACAAAACGCGTCACTACAAAAGAACAACAAGCAGCGGTAGAAGCCTTTATTAAAGAGGTTTCCCGTCAAAGTGAGTTGGAACGTACTGCTGACGACAAACCTAAACGGGGTATCCCCACAGGTGGTAAGGCAATTAACCCATTTACAGGAGAAGAAGTGCCGATTTGGATTGCTGACTATGTACTGTACGAGTATGGTACTGGAGCAGTAATGGGTGTACCAGCACACGATGTCCGGGATTTTAAGTTTGCCAAAAATTACGATTTGCCAGTTGATTTTGTCATCGTTTCCCCAGATGATGTTGCAGGTTTTGACTTAACCCCAACATCAGACATTGATGAAGTCACACAACTCATTCAAATTGAATACAACCAGGCATACACGGAACCAGGAATTTTAATTAATTCTGGGGCTTTTACTGGTATGACTTCCACAGATGCTAAACAAGCAATCATTGAATACGCCGAACAACAAGGTTTTGGTAAAGTGCGGGTGCAATATCGCTTGCGGGATTGGTTGATTTCGCGGCAGCGTTACTGGGGCGCACCAATACCTGTAATTCACTGTCCTAACTGTGGGATAGTACCAGTTCCTGATAAAGATTTGCCAGTACAGTTGCCAGAAGAGGTGGAATTTACTGGACGTGGCGGTTCACCTTTGACTCAGTTGGAAAGTTGGGTAAATGTACCTTGTCCAACTTGTGGCACTCCAGCGAAGCGGGAAACGGACACGATGGATACTTTTATTGATTCCTCGTGGTATTTCTTGCGGTTTCCTGACGCTAAGAATGAACAACAGGTTTTTGATTCCAGTAAAATAAACGACTGGATGCCAGTTGACCAGTATGTGGGTGGGATTGAACACGCGATTTTACATTTGTTGTATTCGCGGTTCTTTACTAAGGTTCTGCGGGACAGAGGCTTGTTAAATTTTGATGAACCCTTCCAACGCTTGTTAACACAAGGTATGGTGCAGGGTTTAACTTATCTAAATCCTAATAAGGGTGGTAAAGATAAATGGATTGCTTCTAATCTGGTTAATTCAGCCGACCCGCGCGACCCCCAGACAGGTGAACCGTTGCAACGTCTCTATGCCACCATGTCTAAATCAAAGGGCAACGGTGTAGCGCCAGAAGATGTAATTTCCAAATATGGTGTAGATACAGCGCGGATGTTCATTTTGTTTAAAGCGCCGCCAGAAAAAGATTTGGAATGGGATGAAGCCGACGTGGAAGGACAATTCCGCTTCTTAAATCGGGTTTGGCGTTTGGTGACAGATTATATTGCTGCTGGGGTATCCCGTAAAAAACCCCAATCTGATTTAACTAAGGTAGAAAAGGAATTGCGGCGGGCGATTCACACGGCGATTCAAGCGGTGACAGAAGATGTGGAAGACGAATATCAATTCAACACCGCTATTTCAGAATTAATGAAGTTGAGTAATGCCTTAACTGATGCTGACGGCAAAAATTCACGAATTTACGCAGAAGGTATTTGGACTTTGGTGGTTTTACTAGCACCATTTGCACCACATATTGCTGATGAATTGTGGCATTTATTGGGTGAAAGTGATTCAGTTCATACTCAAACTTGGCCATCATTTGACCCGGCTGCTTTAGTAGCTGATGAAATCACTTTAGTGATTCAAGTTATGGGTAAAACTCGCGGCTCGATTCAAGTACCAGCACAAGCAGATAAAGCAGCGTTGGAAAAATATGCTCGTGAATCAGAAATTGCCCAGCGTTACATCGAAGGCAAAGAGATTAAAAAGGTAATTGTGGTGCCTGGAAAGTTGGTGAACTTTGTAGTTAGCTAAGTACGGCTTTGTGTAAAATCGTGGCGAATTGAGGGTTGAAATTTAAACGCAAAGTGGCGCAAAGGAAAGCGCAGAGGTACGCAGAGAACTCGCTATGAATTAATTAAATGTTGTACTTAGCAATTGATAAAATTGTAAATTTAGCCTGACAAAACATCAGAGGATTTACATCTGTGACACTAAAAGAGTTAGAACAACAACTGCTTGCCCTCAGTCCTGGTGAAAAATTGCAGGCTATACAGTTACTTGCTCAAAGTCTCGGCAACAATTGGCAAGGAATTGAAAAAACTCCTAGAGTCTGTGGTGGAGAGGCTCGCATCGCTAAAACTCGTATTCCCGTTTGGGTACTTGTGGAAGCTCGCGGTCTTGGATATAGTGATGCTGACCTTTTGACGAGCTATCCAACTATTACAGCTACAGATTTAGCTAATGCTTGGGTATATGCAGAAGCTCATCCCAATGAAATCGAATTGGCAATTGAGCGTAATGAGGTAGCCTAATCGATGGCACGGTTTTACGCAGATGAGCAGTTTCCCTTTCCAGTTGTGGAATTATTACGCGCTTTGGGGCATGATGTTTTGACAGTTCAAGAAGCAGAAAATGCAGACCAAGGTATACCTGATGAGGAAGTGCTAGCATTTGCCATAAGTCAAGAACGCTCAATATTAACTATCAACAGAGTTGATTTTATCCGTTTGCATCGTCGTGATTCTAACCACTTCGGTATTTTTGTTTGCACGAATAATCGTAATTGGGAACAATTTGCAGCACGGATAGATGAGGCTGTGGCAACAGAAGAACCTTTGCAAGGAAAACTAATTCGTGTGGTACGTCCAGTCACTTAACAAGGTTTTGACGGAACACACAAATTTTAAAGTCGTAAAGTATATGTTGTTACAATTTTTACAGCAGTAGTTTATTCCTCTGATAGATGTGTATTTAAACACAGATGTATAACTATCCAGAGAGTAGGACTGTTTTATTTATACACAAAAAAGCGCTTGAGAGTTTTGCTCACTCAAGCGCTTTTCTGTAAAAGCTTATACCAACTCACTCGTTTGATGCAACATTTGAAATCTGCAACATTCCCTGAGGAGGGAGTATTACGAGGATAACTTGTGACAAACATGTGGTGAAATGGTATCACTCCTTGCACTAACTAAGAATATCTCTTTTACAAGAATACCGGGGATCTAGTGAGTGACAGTTTATGAACTGAACACTAGTTAAAAACGACTCACCGTGAATAGTAACTAAGGAGACTAAGCACGATTGTAGCAATTTTGTAAGTATAGTATAAAAACTTATAGTTTATTAGCATAGGCGTAGTCTGCTGTCGGCATCGCTTACCACTAAGTGCAGTATCAAAAAGTGCAGCAAGTAGTAGCATAAATATCTCACTGCGGCAAATTAGTCGCTATCAAATAAGCCAGAGAATGCTTGGATATTGGCATCGAAGCGATTTTGACTCAAATAAATCATAGATGAAGGTATTTTTTAGACAATGGAAACCCAAGAACAAATCTTCAACCCAAATAGATTGAAAAGTTTGAGTTGGGTATCTTCTATCTCTTAGCAAACGGTGACATCCAAGTCTTCTGTATAGTGTAGGGGGTTACTTCTTTCATGGAAGCAAAACACAACTTTTTCACCGACAATTACCGCGATGTTCAAAACGATTTCGCGTTTTTCTATAAAAACAACTGAGGTGGATTATGGGTAAATTTTAAGAATTTATCGTACCTATGCCTCATCTAGATAGATGTTTCATCTTTAGCTAAAATAGCCGTTCGCCTACGAGCAGACACCTTAACCTGGCGTCTAGGTGTGTGGTAAGATTGCCTGGAACAGAGGTTTTATCTGAGTTAGAGTCTGGTATAAATTGCAAAGGTCAAGCTGACCGATCATTAACTCCCACAATACTTTTCCTATAAATTTGGAAAATATACAACAAGGCTGGTGACGATCTGAGTGGAATTTGTAGATGAATATCTAAGGATTTGCTATCAGACTTAACCAACTTTCCACAATTTTGACTTTTATTTGACTTTTAGGATAGACACATGAACGATAAGCTGATGCTGATGATTCCAGGCCCTACACCGGTACCAGAAGCTGCCTTACTGGCATTAGCCAAGCATCCGATTGGACACCGTACTAGTGAATTTAGCAACATATTGGCAGAGGTGACAGAAAACCTGAAGTGGCTGCACCAAACTCAAAGTGATGTGCTGATGCTGAATGTCAGTGGTACGGGTGCTGTAGAAGCGGGAATAATTAATTTTCTCTCTCCAGGCGATCGCATTTTAGTTGGTTCTAATGGTAAATTTGGTGAACGCTGGGTAGAAGTTGGCCAAGCCTACGGTTTGAATGTAGAAGAAGTTAAGGTGGAATGGGGAAAACCCTTAGACCCCGCAGTATTTGCTGAAAAACTCCAAGCAGATACGCAAAAGCAAATCAAAGCCGTAATCATTACCCACAGCGAAACCTCGACGGGTGTGTTGAATGACCTAGAAACCATCAACCGCCACGTTAAAGAACACGGTGAAGCTTTAATTATCGTTGATGCGGTGACTAGCTTGGGTGCGTTTAATCTACCCGTGGATGCTTGGGGCTTGGATATCGTCGCCTCCGGTTCCCAAAAAGGTTATATGATTCCGCCCGGATTGGGTTTTGTTTCTGTCAGTGCCAAGGCTTGGGAAGCTTACAAAACTGCGAAGCTACCAAAATATTATTTGGACTTAGGCAAATATCGTAAAGCCACAGCCAAAAATACAACTCCATTTACTCCGCCTGTGAACTTGATTGTAGCGTTACACACCACGTTGCGAATGATGAAAGAGGAAGGCTTGGAGTCAATATTTGCTCGACACGAACGGCTGAAAAATGCTACCCGCGCCGCCATTCAAGGGTTAAATTTACCCCTGTTTGCAGCAGATAGTTCCGCTAGTCCAGCGATTACGGCTGTAGCACCACAGGGAATTGAACCTGATAAGATTCGGTCATTGATGAAAAAACGCTTTGATATTGCCCTAGCAGGTGGTCAAGACCATTTGAGCAATAAAATTTTCCGTATTGGTCACTTGGGTTTTGTGAGCGATCGCGATATCCTTAGCTGCATAGCATCTTTAGAAGTTATCCTCACAGAACTTGGCTACGAAGACTTTACCCCTGGTTCTGGTATAGCAGCAGCAGTTAAAGTGTTTAGTCAGTCCTGAGTACTAAATCAAAAGAGCGAGTTGATAATTTAACTCGCTCTTTAATTTGTATGTAGAGTAGAAACCGTCAAAGTCAAGAGAGCTATATATCAATCTTTGCATAAGTGTAGAGTTGATATGATATACCTCAATTCTCCTAAATGACACCAAGTTGCCCTAGATAGTATTATTTGCTTTGGAGAAAGTCGCACTGTATCTTTGACACCAAACAAGACTAACTTTGGCAACTTTGTATCATCCCAAATTGGCATAAATAGTATTGTTTGAGATTCTGCTAATAGGCATTTGATAGAAACTTTTAATCCAAAGTCTAAAATCTACAATCCAAAATTGGTATAATCTACGCCGTCTCCAGCCAATCATAAATTTGTTCTAATTGCTCTAGAGTAATCAAACCATATTGCCAAAGAATCATTGCCAAAGGGCCTGGGTCTTGCTCCCGATGCCGAAGTGCCACCGCTAATGATGCTGTGGAAATTGCCAAATCTTCTTGCAAAAAATGAATCAGTCGGGAATATTTTGATGGTGACATTTGTATCTCACCTCCTTGTGCAGAATGTATTGTCATATATCAGTTCACCATTACTCGGTAGACAGTAGCCAGTATTTCATCTGTCACTGTGCCGTTATCGGCTATACACCCCAGCACAGTTTTTGTTAATCTGCCTTCAACAGAGGCTTCCTATAGATGGTCTGAGAAATGAAAATTCTCATACAAATTATTTGCTAGCTTATTAAGCAGTATTTTTACTTAATTAAATTGGCTTCATCTTATTTACTTTTGTGTTTTATTTAATTACACAGGTAGTAATAAAGATTCCATAGCCTATACTCTCCTATTGGCGACTATTTACACTTACGCCCAAGGGAATATTTTTGAGACTAAACCTGAAGACTGTGATTTCAGGTTTGAGACAGTAGAATTTTACATTATTACCACAGTTTTTAAATAGTAGCGTTACAAGTGCTATTTGACCACCCAAAGTGACATTTTTTACAAAAAAAACATATATTTCGACCGTATAGGCTCTCAACCGAGTAATTACCCAAATTTCTATCCCCGCAAAGCATCAGAGTTTCAAAACTCAATTTTGAGAATATCGCCCACTTTCAACTTCAATTCGGCAGCTCTTCCAGAACGAAGTTCAATCACCTTATCAATTGGTGTATTGGGGCCATAAGTAGGACAAGGCTCACTTGTACAAGGAGGCGCAGCAGCCTGAATATATTTAACTACACCTTTATGTAGAAATACCATATCCAGGGGTACTGGTACATTCTTCATCCAGAAACTTACTGGTCGTGCTGAAGGGAAGCCAAACAGCATTCCCCGGTCATCTGGTAAAGCTGGTCGATACATCAACCCCATCGCTTGCTGTTCTGGCGTCTGCGCTACCTCTAATTGAATCGTTGTACCATCAGGCACAATGGCTTTAGCAGAAATTGGTAGTTTTTGACCTAAACTTTCTGGTGCTGGAGTTTTAGAACCAGAGGTGGGGCTAGGAGATTTAGCTGTTGTTGGCACAGAACAACCCATCAGAAAAATACTCAGCACTATCGAGAGCAAACTTAGCCAACGAGTCATATAGCTTTTCGATTTTGTAATTTAGACTTCAATTTTACAGTGTTGTAGCCAGAAAAACCCTTTGGTTGGAAGGCAGTAGGACCCAAACATTCCCAATCCGAAACTGGGAATGAGGCAAGGAGATAGGCAAACTCCCGCTACAGTATACTAGGATTCTCTTAAAACGTACCCTACGCCTCGCACTGTTTGAATGAGGCGCTTTTGACCTTCATCTTCGATTTTTAACCGCAAGTAACGGATGTACACTTCAATTACATTCGACTCACCCAGAAAGTCGTAACCCCAAACATTTTCTAGAATTTGTTCGCGGGTTAACACCTCACGAGGATGTTCCATTAAGAATTTTAATAGTTCAAATTCCTTCATTGTCAAGTCAATTGGTCGTCCGTTGTGTATGGCACGGCGAGTTGCTATGTCTAAAATTAAATCCCCAAAGCGTAATTGCTCTGTGGTATCCACATCGGGTTTTAAGTAGAGGCGAATCAACTTCAAAAAGTCTTCTGAGCGGTAAGGTTTGAGGATGTAATCATCCGCTCCAGCTTCTAGACAAGCTACACGATCGTCAACTGTATCCCTTGCCATTAAAATTAATACAGGCGATCGCATACCAGTGCTTCTCATATTTTTGCACAATGATAGTCCTGATTCTCCTGCTAGCATCCGGTCTAAAACAATTAAAGCAGGTTGGCGATCACGACAGTGTTCTAAACCACTCGTCGCATCATGAGCCAAAATTGATTCATAACCTGCTTCTTGCAAATCGCAAGAAAGCTGATTTGCAAGGCTCTCATCGGTTTCAATCACCAAAACACAGGGACTTTGAGCAACTGTCATAACAATTTGGGATATTGGATTTAGGATTGTAAAGATATTCCAGAGAAAATCTTTACATCAGTTATAAAGTGCAATTACGAGCTTTTAGTGATGTAGCAATTCTGATTTGACGCGCTGCTAAGGATGTTTTAGCACGTTCAGGTGTCAGCTATCGAATTCTCGGATGCAATCTTAATAACTAACTCCAAATTCCATCTCCATACCAGTAATTCTGGAAGGAAATCAGTAAATGGGGCATTGGGGGGCACAGGAGAAATAACTAATGCCCAATGCCCAATGCTTACGGTAATTCGACAGAAGTTGGTTTAGCGATATGTGGTAAACCCCAACCTAATTTTTCTCGCAAAATTCGGAAAAACTCAGGCTGTTGCAGGCGAATAAATCGGGCACTATATTGCGATCGCTCCATATATACTCGATCTTCTGGTAATATATAGCACCCTCCATTCCCATCTACTACCATTACCAGTCGAGGGATATTGACTGGGTAGATATTGACCGATTCAGTATCTGGAAATACCAATGCTCTAGAAGCTAGGGAATGGGGACAAATGGGTACTAGTTGTAAAACAGGTACGCCAGGAGTTACCACTGGGCCACCAGCACTCAATGAGTAAGCTGTAGAACCAGTAGGCGTAGAAACAATCACACCATCTGCGGCAATATCTACTGGCGCATGATGCCCTATGGCAATTTCAAAATGGCACATAGAGGTCAAAGGTTCTCGGTGTAGCACCATTTCATTCAGGCATAGGGCTTCCCATAGCACTGAATCATCCCGAAACACTTTGACATTGAGCATAGCTCGTTCTTCAATTTCATACTCACCTGCCATCGCCTGTTCTAGTGCTTGGGGCAATTGATTCAGGAAAGTTTCCGTCAAAAATCCCATGTGGCCGGTATTCACTGTTAGCAGTGGAATACCACAAGGGGCTACTTGACGAGACGCTGCTAGAACAGTGCCGTCTCCCCCCAATACCACTGCAAACTCCATATCTGAGTCAAAACCAGGGGGTGTCAGACCATCAATGGGGGTGTGGCACACAGGACTCTCAGGATTAGGGTAGCCCAGTATACCACCAATACTCGATGTGATACATACATTCCAACCGGCTGCGGTTAGCTTGTCTTTCAACTCAATAGCGACACGGCCCGCTATCGGTTTAACGTCATTGTAGATAATGCCTGCTTTCGGCACACTCAAATATCCAAGTTTAGGCGATGCTCTGTATTATGTAATCGTTACACATTTTTGGTCATGTAGTCATTAATCTAGAGTCAAATATCCAGAGTCTAGAGTTTTACGACTAATGTCTGTTTTGTAATGACTATTGACTATTAGCTTTTGAAGATTGTTTAAAAGGAGTTTTTTTAGGTTTCTGCTTTTTATTTTTATTTTTTTGGTAGTCTACTTCTTTGAGCTTCTTCATGATTCGGCTGAAGTACTCTTGGAGATAACTTTCTAGGGTTGTGGTTTGTTGCGGATCTAAACCAAACACTGTGTATACATCATCCATTGAAGCATTTAACTGTTTACCACTAGCCAATACTTCTGTAAACGCCAGCCTGTCTGCTACGTTCCATCCCCACTGAAAGAATCGCATTATGCCCCGTACAGCACGCAGTAAGGTTATTGGCATCCGCGTTACTCTGGCATCTTTTCCAGATAAGCGTTCGCACAGGTTGATAATTTCTTCTGCACTCCATGCACGAGTACCGACTACAGGAAAAGCTTGGTTTTCCGTTTCTGGTACACTCAATGCTCGGATAGCAAACTTAGCAATGTCCTGAGTGTCCATATAAGCGATAGGAGAAGAATTACCTGTTACCCAAACTGGCTGTCCTTCCAAAATGGGAATTCCATACTGACCGATTAACCCTTGCATAAACCCAGCTAGCCGCAAGATGGTATAATTCAAGCCTGACTCAGCCAAGAATAGTTCTGTACACCGCTTAATTTCCATGAGCGGCACTTCTGGATATTTATCAGCATCTAAAATCGAAAAGAAAATAAAACGCTCAACACCCGCTGCTTTTGCTGCTTGAATCAATGCTACTTTGCCTTCCCAGTCCACTTGTTTGATACTCAATGAATCTGTAGGACGAGAGGTTGAGGCATCAATAACTTGGGTTACACCAACTAAAGCTTCCGCTAGGGTATCGGGGTAACGTAAATTTCCGGGGACGAGTTCTGCACCCCATTCTTTAAGAAAAGCTGCTTTTTTACTGCTGCGGACAAGACAGCGTACTTTATATCCCTCATCGATAGCACGACGAGCCACTTGTCTTCCTAAGGTGCCAGTGGCACCGACGATTAATAATGTCATGAGGGTTGTAATAAATTTTAATGTTTTATGAAAAGAATGTTATCAGAATAACCTATGCAAACAAAAGTTTACATCTTTTCTCAGAAAATCAATTTATTTGGATGTACTCATGGGAAAATAGCTGTCCGATTAACGGACAAGCTTTTTTCTCATTTCAATGAAAAAGGGAGTGGGGAGTGGGGAGTGGGAGAGTAATAACTCCTAACTCAGAACTCAGAATTCAATTATTCTTCTCCGCCTTGAATTTTCAGTAACAACGCGCCTAAGCCCCAGCCTACGAAGATTAAACCGAAAGACAATAGAGCTGCATTCAAAATTTCGCCGCCCATTAGTGTGATTCTCCTTATGCAAATTGGTGTGTAAACTAGGTCTACCAGAAGCTTTTCAACAGTTGCTAGGATTAGACCTGTGTAAACAATTTTAAACTAGTTTAGCAGGTAATCCCTACTGGCTTGGGGGGCAATCCCTACTGTTGGCAAAAGCAGAGATGGGTAAATCGAAAAGATTTAATGATAATAATTATGAAGAGATTTTATGTATCAAAATAATCAAGGTGGTTTAATAAATTTTGTGAAAGAGAATCGTCCGCGTTTGGCGCTGACGCTCGGAGATCCGGCGGGGATTGGGCCGGAGGTGATTTTGAAAGCTTTAGCCGATCCAGAAATTCGTAAAAAATATGACGTTACAGTAGTGGGTAACGGAGATTTGCTGGCACAGATTTATCACAAACTGAATTTAACTGAGAATTTAGTAGCTTTGGCAAATCCAGATGAGTTGTCAGTCAGCGATGTGCAGTTGGATGAAAAAATTAAAGATCAAATTATTTCAGGAATAGGTAATGCAGCCAGTGGTGCGGCTAGTTTTGCGTATATGGAATATGCGATCGCTCAAACACTCGCTGGTAAATTTGATGGTATTGTCACAGGGCCGATCGCTAAATCTGCTTGGAAAGCCGCAGGATATAATTATCCAGGGCAAACAGAACTTTTGGCACAAAAATCAGGTGTTGACCGTTTTGGGATGTTATTTGTGGCGCGATCGCCCCATACTAATTGGACACTCCGCGCCTTACTTGCTACCACACATATTCCCCTGCGTCAAGTAGCTGATACATTGACACCGCAGTTGCTGACACAGAAATTGGATTTGCTGGTGGAGTGTTTAGAGAAAGATTTTGGTATATATAGAGGGAGAATTGCGATCGCAGGTTTGAATCCCCACAGTGGCGAACAGGGACAACTTGGACATGAAGAACAAGATTGGTTAATTCCCTGGTTGGAGCAAGAGCGACAAAATAGGCCACAATTACAGTTAGATGGGCCGATACCACCAGATACGATGTGGGTTAAACCTGGTCAAGCTTGGTATGGAAATTCTTTAGTACAAAATCCCGCTGATGGCTACTTGGCACTTTACCACGACCAAGGCTTAATTCCTGTGAAGCTGATGGCGTTTGATCGGGCAGTTAATACTTCTATTGGTCTTCCTTTCGTTCGCACTTCACCCGACCACGGCACAGCGTTTGATATTGCAGGTAAAGGAATTGCTGATGCTACGAGTATGAAAGCAGCAATACATTTAGCGGCTGAGTTGGTTGGTCAAAGATTGGCGGCGACAAAACTATGAATTATTTCATGATACCAATTCTCTATGAAGATGCACAGAATAACACACTTGAAGCTCTATGCTAGACAAGGTAATTATTCTCTGCAGGCTCACATAGATTTGGTATGAGGAAATTACTGGATGCATTGGGATTACAGCTAGCAGTAACAGTGAAGTCAGTATGAGGTGATTTTTTAAGCTTCGCGCTGAAGAAATCATGAATAGGCAAATGCCTAAAAGTATATGAAGGAAATAAATAAAGAGTTGTATTCCAATAGTCGTGGAGTGGAATAGACTTTAAATATTTTTTCTTATAGCGAAAATTTAACCGGCTAACACTTGATAGAAGTGAGGAAATCCAGTTGTTTACTCATTGAGTGGATAGGACTTCCTTTTTTTTGTTCATTTTGGGTTGAAGATTTTTTGATTTTTAGGAGCTAATTATGAATTTTGATAACATTGAAGATTTTGGTTTCGATCTTAAAAGTTTTCGTGACTGGTGTGAATATCAATCTAATATGAAGTCAATGCCTTCTAGTAAGATTGCTTTTGGTCGAACTCACAAATGGTTTGGAAACGAGGTAATACTAGTACACCCTACTGAAATACGAAGGCGGCACTATTGCCAAAATATGTAAATGCGGGTGTGCCGAGACTCCATCTTTACCTTTGGTAACTTCTATGGACTTTACCCAACCTTTCGCAGGTCATGCTTTCAATTCAGTGAGTCGCTTAAAAGCCTTATTTATAGAATCCAAGTTTTCCTTGAGTTCTTCAATCTGGCAATTCTTTACAGTCAAGGTAATAAACAGCCAACGGTGTTTGGGGTAATCAGTGACAACCTGTGGGAGAATTTTGTAAGCTCTTGCTTTCCACATTAGCGATCGCCGCCACTGACAGACTGGACAATGACGAACCCTACAGAATCGGGCATCTGATAGTTTTAAGTTGAGAATACCTTCCGATTCGTCAAGTACTAATTGAAATTTCAGCAACTCGGAACAGATTCTCATCCGCCAAGCATACTGCTGAAAATAATGTTCGTCTGCTTTGGCGTAATAGCGCAAGACTTTATCAGTATTAGCTCTGTGCTTGTCCCAAATTTTACCTATAGGCGAAACTTCGGTTAAGCTCTGGACATTTTGATTTTTCTGAAACTTGTCTTGAGACGATATATTAAAAGCAATAAAGTTACTATCTGAGGCTTGAGCAGACACGAAATTACCAACTCAGTTTGTATCAACGTCCAAAATTAACGCAAGTTATACGGTCAAGCCTCAGTAAAAGTATTTAAGTAAGCAATAAAACAATGCTGACTAATTCTTTGTTATAAACTCTTTCTGAAATCGAAAAGCTCAGGAAGTAGTATTTTCGTCGGGCGCTTCAAACTTATAACCATAGCCCCGCACAGTTTTAATAAACTCCGGTATGCTGGGATCGACTTCCATCTTTTTGCGAAGCTGACCAATATGCACATCAACCACCCGGCCATCTCCTACGTAATCGCAACCCCAGATTTTTTGGATTAGCTGTGGACGACTCCAAGCCTGATTAGGATGACTTGCCAAAAAATGTAAGATATTAAATTCCAGCGCTGTTAAGGCAAGAGTTTTATCGTTAAGTGTTACCTCGCGTCCCTCTGGATTAATTACTAGCTGCTTGAAAACGATACGTTGTGTTGGGGAGGGATTGATGTAGCGTATCCGCCTCAAAAGAGCCTCTACTCTAACTTCAACTTCTGCAAGACTAAATGGTTTAGTCATGAAATCATCAGCACCTGCGCTTAAGATTTTAATTTTATCAGCCTCATCAGTCCTACTAGTCAATATCAGCACTAAAACATTAGTACGACTCTGCATTTCTTGGCAAAGGCTATAACCAGTAACATCCGGCAAATTCCAATCCAGAATTACTAAAGCTGGGTTGAATTGCTCAAACAACGATAAGGCAGTCTTACCATCTGCTGCGGACTCTATTTGATATTTCCGACTTAAAAAACGATAGACGAGATTTCGCACGCCGAAGTCGTCATCAACAATCAGAATTTTGGGAGTAGTAGCAGTAACCATAACCATAATGCTGTCTATTGTAGATTGGGCGATTTGCTGTTGTGCCAGCTTTACTTTACGTGTTTCTGTTAAGTACCATCGCTACTGTAGTACTTGTATACATTTAATTTTCCATGAAGCCGATCGCAACCTCAGCAATCATCATGCCGATAAAATTTATAATTATGGCATGATTTTTGCATAATTTTGAATTTGTATTGTATAATGTTAAATTTTTACATTTGGGGTAAGTGTAATTAAAAACCATCTCCGTAATCGCAAATAGTCAAAAGACACATCCAGAAGCGACGGCAATTGATACAACTTTAAAAGGGTAACGCACTCCCTGATTAATTAGGTCTCTATAAAGGCTCACAAACTAACTTATCAGCCAATCTAGATTCTCAACTCCTACTTACTCGACTGTACTATAAACAATAAATATGTTCTCTTGAAGAAGGTCTACGAAAATCTACCCTGGTGCATTTACATGTAGCTGCCCTCTTAAGCATATACTATACTACAAGTCTGAGCCTGAACTATGACAAGCCAAGGAATGAAAGCATCGCCAGAAGGTATATAGGGCGTCAAAACCAGCTTTAACAGACAAAAGCAGAATTACTCTAGCAATATTATGATGTCAATAAATTGCTGGGAGCTTGTTTCAATAGTACTGCTGACAGCAGAATTCAGAAGTAAAACACCCTTTATATTTGGGTAACAGATTTAGCGTATGTACCTCACAAACTTCTGATGTCCTGTATATAACGCTATAAGTATGGCAGAAAATTGAGGAGACATTATTATTGGCGATCGCTGATATTAAAAAGGTATCAATTACTATATTTATCACTAAATATTTTTCATTTCAAACTAATGTTTTCTCGATTCATGAAGAATTACGTAAAACCTAAAATATTGTCTGTCAATACTATCAAATGGCATTATTTACAATTGATTAATTGGTTGATTTTCTGGAAAATACTCAGTCTATCTGAGGAGAGAGTTTAAGAATACTCATACCAGAGAAAGAGCAATTAAATATCTTCAGTTCGCTAAATTGCTATTAATATCGTCAGCAAGGAAAAATTATGGTTAATAATTTAGTAGGCGGCATCATTCCCCCACAACCACCAATAGAAGCACAAACTGATGCTCATGTCCTGAAGAGTCGTTTGGAATGGGGTGAACCAGCTTTTACAATTCTGGATGTGCGCGATCGCTCGACCTACAATGAAGGTCACATTATGGGAGCAATGCCAATGCCAGCAGATGAATTGGTACAACGCGCAGTACCTTCTTTAGATAAAAGCCGTGATATTTACGTTTACGGTGCCAACGAACAAGACACTGCCCAAGCCGCACAACAACTGCGTTCTAATGGATTTGAGCATGTCTCCCAACTCAAAGGTGGTCTTGGCGCATGGAAAGCGATCGGTGGTCCAACAGAAGGGATTGTTGAATCAAAAACTCCCGCAGGTGCAGATGACTACAATGTTGTAGATCGCTTAAAAAACCACCAAGAAAATCTGCAAAAGGGCGGTACTAGCGCCACAGAATCCATTAAACAGGGAGCAAGTAACCTTAAAGAAGGCATTCAAGAAGGAGCCAGTAACCTTAAAGAAGGCATTCAAGAGCAAGCAAGTAACCTCAAAGAAGGCATTCAAGAGGGAGCAAGTAACCTCAAGGAAGCTGCTAGTGAATCTAAAACTCCTAGAGACACCAATGATTCCAATGTTGGCTCTTAGGCAAAAAATACAGCAGAATTCAAAATTCAGGAGCGGAGCCGGAGACGCTCCGCCTCCGGTCAGAATATAGAAGTAAAACAGGCTTTATACATACCTGGCTTTGAGACAAATCGTTGTTTACTTCACTAATTTGAAATCTGCTGTAACTTAGAATGAGGGTTTGTAGTAAGCACTTTAGTGAGTGCTTGGTAAATAACGACTTTAGTCCTTACTACGAACCTGCTTATCTATCAATTTCAACTTGACATATAACTAGTCGGGATTGACGAGCGATAAAAATTTCTTGTCACTATTCCCTATTCGATTAGTGTTCAAATAGATCCTTGAATTGCAACAAATCTAAAGAAACTATAGTTGGTAGAAACTCAAAACATTCTTGAGCAATTTGCCAACGTTCTTCTCGTTTGAGCATTTGTATTAACTTCTGCTGCACGCTAAGTAAGTAGCGCACATCATTGGCAGCATAACTTAGTTGAGCTTCAGATAAGCTAACGGCATTACCCCAATCAGAACTTTGAGAGCTTTTATCTAGTTCCACTTGTTCTAACTCTTGTACAACGTCTTTTAGTCCGTGACGATTTGTGTAAGTACGGGCTAATTTACTGGCAATTTTGGTACAAAAAATTGGCCTTACCTGAATCCCCAGATTGGCTCGCAAAGTGGCCAAGTCAAATCGAGCAAAGTGAAACACTTTCACAACATTGACTGCTTCCAAGAGTTTTTTTAAGTTGGGGGCGTCAGTTTGTCCTTTGGCTATGCGGATTGCAGTCACTTTCCCTTCAAGATTGCACAGTTGGACGAGACACAAGCGATCGCGCAGGGGCAATAATCCCATCGTTTCTGTATCAACTGCGATCGCTGGAGATTCTAAATACTGGCTAAGGGTTGCGTCACTGAGGTCGCGATCGCTCACCTGAAAATCTGGTAATGTCATCAATTGTTCAAAAATAATAGCAGTGTCCAGCAAAAAAAAGTCTTGTCAGACACTACATTATTATTGTGCAAAAAAATCAAAAATTAAATCTACCTAGCCCGAAAAAACAGTTGTGTTAGGTAGACTTCGCCTTGATTATTAGTAGCAACGCCAATTCCAGTCAGGTTGTAATTTCCTTTAAGGTTCTTTAGGTGTCCAGGACTTTTGATCCAGCCAGTAACAGCTTCCTCCACAGGGTTGCTATATCCCCGGTTAAAAGCTACATTTTCCGCTGCACTGTTGTAGCGAATCGGGATAGCTTTGACTCGCCCTTCAAATCCCTGATGGCTAAATGGGGTTTTGCCTTTAGCCATATTTTGACTATGAATTCTGGCTTGTCGAGTCAAATTTGTATTTAAAGTCAACTTTGGCAGTCCTTTAGAAACCCGATATCGATTAATTTGGTCAAATACTGATTTTTCTAGCTCAGTAGTTTTAAAAGTAGGAGTCGATATTGCAACCTGACTAGAAAAAAGCGACAACAGCTTATTACGGGTGGATGTATTCGTAGAAGTATGATTTGGTATCGGAGCAGTCGTTAATCCACTAGCAAGGACAAGCGCACTTAAAGCGATGCCAAAAGCAGTTTGTCGGAACATGGAGAATTGCGTAATGTGTAGAGATATAAGACTTCTACTTTACCTTATTGTTCCGAAGATATATACCACAATACTATTAAGTAATGATGAATTTCGGCAATTTGGCTACATCCTTTACAAGTAACACAAACAATCATTTCCAATTGTCAGTACTTCAATCGATCGGCTTGATGAAAATCACGGTTAATTTTGCTAATAATTTCAGATTCTCATGAATTATCAAGCAAAAGCTTTACTAACAGGTTAAAGTCTGGGGAATTTGAGAAAAAACCTCAACTTTACCAAATCTAACGCTATGTGCAATTTTTACTCAAACCTAATCTCCTTGCCTAATAATAACGGGTAGAATTCAAAGCCTTTCTCTATTTGCAGCAGAGAAGAATGGAAGTGAGGTCAGAATATTAAGTTGCACATAGCGTCAAACCTATGAGCGAATGAATATTTGTGTGAAGTAGATTGCGCCTTGACTGTTTTTGGCGACACCAATCCCCGTCAAATTATAATTACCTCTGATATTGGCAAGATGCCCTGGACTTTTGAGCCAGCCTTGAACAGCTTTTGTGGCAGGATCGCCATATCCCTGGTTATAAGCGACATTTTCAGCAGCTCCTCTGTAAGAAACACCGGTTGCATTCAGACGTTCTGAAAATCCACTATGCCCAAAGGAAACTGTACCATTAGCCATGTTCTTACTGTGAAGCCTAACTTGATTATCGATGGCAGAATTACGAGTTAGCGCTGGTAGCCCTTGGGAAGCCCTGTAGTTATTGATTTGGTTAAAAATCGACTGTTCTATAGCAGCAGTGTCCATGCTATTTGCTGCAACTTGATTAGTGTTATTCGATACATTAGAAGGTACTGGCGTACAAGCTGGATTTGTTGCAGAAGTAGCGATCGTTCCACCACTGAGAGCAATAGTGCCTAAAACAACGCTGTAAACTATTTGTTTGATCATTTGTTGGTAGTAAAGTTTTAGACAATGTAACCAACGAATATCAATGTGACAAATTGCTTATAGGTTTAAATTGCTCTATTTGTGGGCTTTTTTGCTCAAAAACTACTAGCGAACGTTTAAATTCATGATTTAACGCAAAATTGGTACTATTTAATCAATAGTTGTCTTCTACCATTAGTATGATTCTTTTTATCCAAGATTCCGCATTTAGACTGTCATATAGTGTAATTACTAGATTTTTTTGAATTTACAAGTTCCATATTATGCTTATTAATCTTCATAAATTCAGTTATTTTACTGTACTTAAGTATATGAAATAGCTTTTTTATGTCAAAAAAGCAGTAAAAACCGATTGTGATAGTTGAAGATGCGGAATGTCGGATAAAAAATGGCTGGATTTATTCAGCCATTTTGCTACGTGATTTTAACTAGGTTTATTTAAGGGGTTCTAACTCTTCCTGTATCACACGCAACACCCGTGCAATATATTCTGCACGCCACTGTTCCCGTTCCTTGGTTACTTTGACATCCGGCTCGTAAGCTTCAATCTCACTAGCCGATAAAATACCTTTCACCTCTAGCAACCGTTCAATAGTGTCTAGCCGCTCATGCAGCACGGACACCTCACCAGTCAAAGCCATGATGATCGCTAACAATTTATCAGTTTGCGGATTTTCTAAGTAAACAGGTCGTTTACCCTTGGCTATTTTTGTCATCCTGATACCAATTCTCCAAAAATAAGATCTAGACATACAAAACGAGAAAAGCCAGATAAAATCTGACTTTCTCAATTACGAATTACGTTAGGGATCTGCGGATTAATAGTGTCCCAACCAGGCGGGTTTCGACTGCGCTCAACCCTCAGATGTCGAGAGTTGAGCGCAGTCGAAACTCGGTTTATTGGTACTTTATTTTCACGCAAGTCCCTTAGCGTAGCAGGCCATAGCCCATTACGAATTACGAATTCTTACTTAGTTGCGGCAACCACAAACCAAGTGCCTTGGGTGGCTGAGTTACCATTTTTAAACAGGCCATTAGTTTCTTTTGCTTTCCATGCCCCATTCGGGACAAATTTCTCGAATGTCTTATCTGCTGCAAAACCAGCCTCAGTAACTAAGGGTAGCAAATCTAAATCGCGTACAGCACTCCAGAAAGGTTCGTTGTTGTTAGCGGTTTCCCAATCATAAATAAACTGTGTATAAACATCCATGTGATGATATAGGGGTGCTTCTAGATGAATCATCATGCCACCAGGAGCCAGTAGACGATAAGACTCTTGCATAACTTTACGCACAGATGACGGGGGGATTTCATGCAGCAAAATGTGAGAAACCACTAAGTCAAATGATGCATCGGGGAAGTTAGTATGTTCGGCATTTTGCTGAGAGAAGTGTACCCGTTTTCCCAAGGCTTCGGCTCTTGCATGAGCATAACGCAGTATAGATGCGCCTATATCTATAGCATGGACTTCTGCATCTGGGAAACCATCGACATAAGGTAATGTGCTATTGCCAATAGAACATCCCATATCAAGGATTTTTCTCGGTCGAAAGTTGGGAAACTCTGCTAAAAGGTAGTTTTGGACTATAGATAGCCCCATATCATCGTTGAGCGGCCCCAACCAACCGAGTCCATAAACGTAAGCGCCGCGATCGTAGGTTGCACCGGCTGCGACATCATCGGCAGTGAATTCACTGTGATATCCTCCGGGCATACAGTGAATGTCTACAGCCTTTTGATAATTAGGTATTTGAAAATTTGGATCTAGGGTTAAAGTACCCAGTTCACCACCCTTATCTTTGGCACGCTCAATCAACTCTGGTAGTTGTCTGTCAACGTTGGCATTTACTGCATCCCATAACATTTCCTGGTTAATGCGTTTTAGGGCACCAGTCCAGCGATAGTAGGGTTGGTGCTGCATTACTTCCCGAATTTCATAACGATTCTGGGGAGGGCGCTGATGTTCTTGTTCAAACTTCGGCTTGGCTAGTTTTTCATAAATTTCTTTATTACCAGGAGATATATTCCTGAAAATGTGCATTTTCATAGTTTGCACAAAGTTTTGGCGTGCCAACTCGTCGTGAGTGGGTTGCGGTAACATTGGGTGTTGGAATTGTTGATCCATTATTGTTTTTTCCCAAATATTTTATGTAGATTTACGCTGGATACAATAACTTGGCTACTGTTTGTACATCCTTGTCACCACGTCCAGAGCAGTTAATTACAATCCGAGGACTGCCGGTTAGTTGAGGACAGAGGGTTTCGAGGTAAGCGATCGCATGGGCTGTTTCCAATGCCGGGATAATCCCTTCTAATTTCGATAATCGCTGGAATGCCTCCAAAGCCTCTGCATCCGTCACACTATAGTATTCAGCGCGACCAGTATCCTTTAAATAGCTATGTTCTGGCCCCACACCGGGATAATCTAACCCCGCACTAATTGAGTGTGCCTCAATGATTTGCCCATCTTCATCTTGCAGTAGGTAGCTCATAGCTCCGTGCAACACACCAATTCGTCCTTTTGTCAAGGTAGCTGCGTGTTTTTCGGTATTGACACCTTCCCCGGCTGCCTCAATCCCAATGAAGCGTATAGAAGACTCATTCATAAACTCATAGAAGAGTCCCATCGCATTGGAACCACCACCGACACAAGCCAAGAGAATATCAGGTAATCCACCCCACTTTTCCATTGCTTGGGCGCGGGTTTCTTCACCGATTACTGCATGGAAATCACGTACCATCATTGGGTAAGGATGGGGGCCTGCTACCGAACCCAGGATGTAGTGAGTAGTTTCCACATTTGTCACCCAATCTCGGATTGCTTCGGAAGTAGCATCCTTCAAAGTTCCGGTTCCCGCCTCCACCGGACGAACTTCTGCCCCCATCAACCGCATTCTAAAAACGTTCAAAGCTTGGCGTTCCATATCCTGAACACCCATATAAATTACGCATTCCAGCCCAAAACGAGCGCAAACTGTGGCTGTAGCAACTCCATGTTGTCCGGCACCCGTTTCAGCAATAATTCGCTGCTTACCCATGCGTTTCGCCAACAATACCTGACCAAGGGCATTATTGATTTTGTGAGCGCCAGTATGATTTAAATCTTCACGTTTTAAATAAATTTGTGGCCCGGTGCGATCTGGCCTAGCATAATGAGCAGTCAGGCGTTCAGCAAAATACAATGGTGTGGCACGTCCTACATAGTCTCGTAACAACTGCTGTAGTTCTGCTTGAAAACCAGGGTCATTGCGGTATTGCTGATAAGCTGTTTCTAATTCAGCCAAGGCAGGCATGAGGGTTTCAGGTACATACTTACCGCCAAAGCGTCCAAAGCGGCCTAGCGTATCTGGAACCTGAGCAGTTGAACTTGGAGATAGAGGAGTGGTAGTCACAGGCTGTTTTTGATGACGGGAATGACTTAATTATTATAGAAAAGTCTGGGGCGTATCTGGGGGATGGGGAGGAAGTAGGGGGCAGGGGGGGCAGAGGAGAATAATAAATAACAATAGACTTCTTGGCATTTGTCGGTAAAAGGGTAAGGGGGAAAGGGGAAAGGAACAATAAAAACATGAGTCCCTTTAACATGAACCCCTTTTCCCGCCTATGAGCAAAAATTACTTTTGCAAGAGACTCCATGAGCTGCGCTCACAAGGAATAATGAAAATGTCTTTTCCTCCTGCCTCCTGCCTCCTGCCTCCTGCCTTCTGCCTCCTGCCTTATTTTCAAGGCAGGTCTAATATATCTGCCTTGAAAATCAAACATGACTTATGCAAAGTAATAGTTGAAACCCTGATTTTTAAGTAGGGGCAATTCATGAATTGCCCCTGAGCGCGTGTGCCTAAGTTCTATAGAAAATGGGGCTGGAGATTAGGTTTCGCCTTAGTAGCTTATTAAGCTAACGCGGACTTTAAATCACTTTCTGCTTGTCCCAACGCATCTGGTAATTTACTTGCATCGCGTCCGCCGGCTTGGGCTAGGTTTGGTCTTCCGCCGCCGCCGCCGCCGCAGATTTTAGCGATCGCACCCACAAATTTACCAGCTTGCAAACCTTTTTTGTTCACTTCTGGACTAAAAGCTGCAACTATACTCACTTTCCCAACTTCTGGAACAGAACCCAGTACCACCGCACCGTTACCGATTTTTTGCAACAAGCGTTCGGCTGCGGTCTTCAATGATTCTGGATCGACATCTTCTAATTGGGCGACAATAATTTTAGAATCGCCTACGGTTTGGGCTGTTTGTAGCAAGCTGTCTGATTTAGCGATCGCTAACTGTACCTTCAAGGTTTCTAATTCCTTTTGGCTATTTCTCAGTTCGCTTTGCAGACTTGTGATTCTGTCTGGTAATTCTTCAGGTTTAACTTTAAAGCGATCGCTCAAATCTTTAACTACTTTATCCCGCAGGTTGAGATAATCTAGGATTGCTGGCCCCGAAACGGCTTCAATCCGCCGCACTCCAGAAGCCACGCCAGCTTCCGAGATAATCTTGAAGACGCCAATTTCAGCAGTATTACTTACGTGAGTCCCACCGCATAGTTCCATTGATACGCTAGGAAAGTCAATCACGCGCACTTCCTCACCGTATTTTTCTCCGAACATGGCAACAGCACCCCTAGCTTTCGCCTCGGCTATTGGTAATACTTCCACTTTCGCAGCATGAGCCTCAGCAATCCAACTGTTCACCTGTTCTTCAATTTGTTGCACTTCCTCTGCTGTCAACGCGCGGGGACAGTTGAAGTCAAAGCGCAACCTATCAAATGAAACCAGAGAACCTGCTTGAGATATGCCATCATCAACAATTTTCTTCAATGCCGCTTGCAATAGGTGCGTTGCGGTATGGTTAGCTTGGGCGCGACGGCGACAAGCTGGATCGATTTGGGCGGTGACGCGATCGCCTACGCGCAGTGTACCGCGTTCGATGCGTCCGAAGTGAACAAAGAAATCAGATTCTTTCTTCACGTCTTCTACGCGAACAACGATACCATCACCAGAGATATAACCGCGATCGCCGATTTGTCCCCCAGATTCAGCATAAAATGGCGTTTTGTCAAGGACAATTTGCACTTCTGTCCCCGCTTCTGCTTCCTCTTGGCAAACACCTTCTACTAATATCGCTTCAACTTTCGCAGTTGCAGCAGGTTGGGTATAGCCGATAAATTCGGTGACTTTAATGTGTTCTGCTAATTTGTCGAGAGAACCTTGTACAGTTAAATCGATGGTTTCATGTGCTGCTTTGGCACGTTCCACCTGTTTTTGCATTTCGATATTGAATCCCGCTTCATCGACTGTCAGATTATTTTCCTCGGCAACTTCTTGAGTCAGTTCTAAGGGAAATCCGTAGGTGTCGTAGAGGGTAAATGCGCTTTCACCGCTAATTTGAGTTTCCCCTCGCTGTTTCACCTCTTGGATGATTTCTTCGAGGAGTTTTTCGCCTCTATCCAGAGTTCTGAGGAAATTAGATTCTTCCCGTTGCAACTCAGCTTTAATTGCTGCTTCCCGTTGGCGGACATTGGGGTAAGCTGATTCTGAAAGAGCGATCGCAGTTTCGGCAACTTGGGTAGTAAATTCGCCAGAAATTCCAATTAATCGCCCATGACGCACCACCCGCCGAATTAACCGCCGCAGCACATAACCCCGTCCCACATTGGAAGCGCGAATTTCATCAGCAATCATGTGGATGACAGCCCGAATATGATCGCCAATGACTTTTAGGGAAGTTTTGGTTTTTTCATCACTGCTGTGGTAATCAACACCAGCAATTTGCCCTGCTGTTTGGATAATTGGAAAAATCAGGTCAGTTTCGTAGTTATTGGGTACTTTTTGGAGAATTTGCGCCATTCTATCCAAACCCATGCCGGTGTCGATGTTTTTGTTTTGCAGCGGCGTTAAATTCCCGGAAGCATCCCGGTTATATTGCATGAAGACGAGGTTGTAAAACTCGATGAATCGAGAATCATCTTCTAAATCGATATTTTCGTCACCGCGTTCTGGGTGGAAATCATAATAAATTTCGGAACAAGGGCCACAAGGGCCAGTCGGCCCAGATACCCAAAAGTTATCATCTTCACCCAAGCGTTTAATTCTCGCTACCGGCACACCGATTTGATCGCGCCAAATTGCAAAAGCTTCATCATCATCTTCAAAAACGCTGACGACGAGATTTTGGGGGGAAAAGCCAAAGACTTGCGTGGAGATTTCCCAACCCCAAGCGATCGCTTGTTCTTTAAAATAATCACCAAAGCTAAAATTACCCAGCATCTCAAAAAAGGTGTGATGCCGTTTGGTGCGTCCGACATTCTCAATGTCGTTGGTACGGATACACTTTTGCGAAGTCGTAGCCCGCTTAAATTCTGGTGTGCGCTGCCCTAAGAATATTGGCTTAAATGGTAGCATCCCCGCGATCGTCAGCAGCACGGTTGGATCTTCTGGCACGAGGGAGGCACTTGGGAGAATTTGGTGTTCCCGTTGAGCAAAGAAGTCGAGAAATATGTTGCGAATTTCGTTACCGCTTAGGTACTGGGGATTTGAAGACATAGGTGTTTTTAACTTTAGACTTTAGACTTTCGACTTAGGCGTAGCGGCACTAGTAGTACGCCAAGGCAACTTGGCGGGGTAAGGGGAAAAGGGGAAAGGTTTTTAATCCCTTCCCCTTTTCCCTTTAACCTTTCCCCAACCTCCACCTGGCATTTTTGGGTTGGCAGACTACTAGGTAGGTGTATTTTCATAAATAGCTTTATATATTCTTGCATTTTGTTTCATATTACTGCCAGCGAATTCTGCCATTGGGTGAGATATATACAGTTACTATGATGTTTTTACACTACTATCGAACTTTGGCAGGATGTGCATAGGCGTAGCCCGTTGTAAACATCGGATTTCGATGCTTAAAATTAATCATTAAGAAATAGTTTAAAATTCCCATACTGAGGTAGCAAATGGCACTAAAACTGAAAGTATCAGATATTACTTTTGAAGAATGTGCCGAAATAATTACTGAGTCTATCTACGTTATGGAACCTGAGATCAAAGTGAATGTTGAGATTAACGCTAAAACTGTCACGGTGGAGTCCGAAACTTCTGAGGAGTCAATCAAACAGGTAATTGTTGCTGCTGGTTACGCTGGAGAAGGTTATCGTTCGGATTCCAGCTTTTCACAGAAGAAGTTTAGACTTTAATATCTCAAGCGACGCTAACAAAATTTTTTATATTTTACGCCTGTAGAAAGGCGGAATAGAAATAACTTCCCCAAATTAGTAACAGGTTTTGACATAATTTTTTTATTTAGCTTTGTTTTATAAATTTATGATATTACAGCAAATAAAAAAAAATGTGAATTAAGTAAATAGGAAAATCTAGAGAAAAGATAGGCGCAAATATTTTATTTCTCCTGCTAGCGCATTGTTTTTTGGAGGTAAAATTTTACTTAAATTATAAAATTTTACCCGACAACTTCTGTCTTTATTTAGATGGTAGGTAAGCCCCAAAACGCCACTGTACATAGCAGGAGGTAGTTTTGCTGTGTATATTATATATATTTTAAACACTTTCTTAATATGCGATCTAAGCCTAGTTTATAAATAAAAGGGCTAAAAGGTTTCATGATAAATAATATTTTGAATTGCGTAATAAAATTTCAGATTGAATAATTCAATTAAAAAACTTTATTTTTTCTTCATTTTTCTACTTGAGAATAAATTTATTTACATAATGCCATAGTTATTGCAAACTATTTATTTCGGTAATTCTATCATGGAAATAGTACTTAAGAATCCACAACAATAGTTTTTATGCATTTAAATAATATTCAGTATTTTCACTGTTTTAAAAATAAACTGTAAAGAAGACATTAGTTGTTATAAATGAATATTTCCAAAACGGCAGTAGTAAATCTAAAGTCTTGAAATGAGATTAAATTTGGAAGTTCACTATCTAATAGATGCTGAAAAAACAAGATGTAAAAAAATATAATTTAGCCTAGAACATCATATTTAGTATTAGACACAAGAGCAGTAGTGACCCAAGTGAATTTATTTAAAATTTAAATAGGATTAAAAATAAAGCAATGAATATTTCTATTCTGGTCTTTGGAAAAAATAATTTTATCGCCACACTTCCAGATCAGATCCGTTATGCGACTGCTTTTAGTGTAGAAGTTATAGACAATTTGGATCGAGCCGTGTCGCAGATTAAAACAACACCTCCTGATATAATCCTGGTGCAAGCTAGCCTAGATGGCAGCATGGAATTGTGCAATTGGTTGAAAGATCAAACAAAATTATCGTGGATATATTGTATTCTCTTCGAGGATCGTTCCCAGCAACTGAATGATAGAAATAAGGGTTGGCACAGGGAATTAGAAATGAGTGCTGCGGCCTTAAAGCAAGGAGCCGATGCATATATTTGGCATCTTATTGAAGAAAAAACAGACTATAGCTTGGCGGAGTTGACTGCCAATCATGGACTAATACTTGCTCAATTGACAGTTGGTTTGCGGAAAGCACAAAAATACCGAGATTTGATTCGGACAAATGATATGTTATCTGCGATCGCCTTAGCCGATTCGTTGACAGAATTAAATAATCGTCGTGCTTTAGAATGGGACTTACCCAGACAAATTCAAAGAGCCAGGACTCAAAAAACTTCCCTGAGCTTGATTATTCTGGATGTAGATCATTTTAAGAAAGTGAACGATACTCATGGGCATTTAGTAGGCGATCGCATCTTGCAAGTATTATGCCAACGTTTGCGCCACAATCTGCGCTGTCAAGATACAGCATTCCGCTATGGTGGCGAAGAATTTGTAATTCTTCTAGCTAACACTACCGATGAGGAAGCACTATTAGTAGCCCGTCGTCTCAATCGCGTAGTCAGCGACGAACCATTTGCACTCAACAATAAACTGACAATTAATGTCACCATTAGTTTGGGTACAGCCTCTCTGCAAGCTGAGGATGATGAGAAAGGAGAGAGTCTGCTGTATCGTGCCGATCAATGTCTGTTACAGGCTAAAAATTCTGGGCGTAATCGGGTGATTAACTCGAACTACATATCTCATCATGGCTCACATTTGAAAGCTGTTTCTTCTTGACATCCTCACCGACGTAAAGGCGCTCTTAAGAAGGAGTAATGAGTAATGAGTAAATACCCATTTTTCATCCACTATGAAACTCATTACTCCTTACTTTAAAGCATTGTGTGAAGCACGGGGCTTCTCTACGAGACGCTTCGCGAACAGACCCAAATATGTGGTGAAAGAGAGGAGCGTCTAATCTATGTATTTTTACGTTACCCTTAGTGTAACTTTTGACGAAGAAGCTGCCAGAGCGATCGCTAATGGTAAAATTCGATGTTCCTGAATTTGAATCCTGGCGTGGAGTGTTTCTGCTGTATCATCCGGCAATACTGGGACTGCGGCTTGCATTAATATTGGGCCGCTATCCATTTCTAAACAAGCTATATGCACTGTACAACCAGTGATTTTTACCCCAGATGCCAAGGCTTGTTCTACAGCATGGATTCCCTTGAAACTAGGTAACAAACTAGGATGGATATTAATAATCTTCTCAGGAAAGGCATCAATGAAAACTGATGTTAATAGTCGCATCCACCCTGCCAAAATCACCCATTCTACATCGTAGTGCTGCAATGTCTGCACAATTTTATGATCAAACTCTTCTCGGTTTTGATAGTTGCGGTGATTTAATAAGACAGTTTCTACACCTCTATTCGCTGCTCTGAGGGCTGCTTTCGCCGAGGGATTATTGTAAATTAAAACTTTAATTTGGGCATTTAGCCGCCCATCTTGGATAGCTTGGGCAACTACATCAAAATTGCTGCCATTCCCAGAAGCCATAATTCCCAGTTTTAAAGGGGCGAATTGTTGGTAATTATCGCTAATGTTGGGAGAAATTAAGCTCAGGGTAGAATCAAGGCGGAGAGTCATAACAGCTAGGAGGGTTAATTTATAGATGCCAAAAATATATACTAAGTCGTGGTTGGATAATGATACAGTAGCCGCGTGGATTTTTCTCGCACCAGCACTACTTTTGCTGGGTGTGTTTATCATTTGGCCAATCGTCTATTTGTTCTATCTCAGTTTTACTGCTGGTAGTTTCAGCTTAAAAGGTATTTATTGGATAGGCTTAAAAAACTATTGGCGCTTGCTACTCGACCCCGATTTCTGGCAAGTTCTGGGTAACACCTTTTATTTTACTATTGCCACTATCATTCCTAGTTTAGTTATTTCCTTGGGATTGGCAGTACTATTAAACCGTTCCATTCCCTTGCGGGGCATTCTGCGGAGTGCTTATTTTCTACCTTCAATTATTTCACTTGTGGCAGCTGGTTTGGGATTTCGCTGGCTGTTTCAAACATCAGGGCCGGTTAACGGACTTTTAGATTTTTTTGGGATTTCAGAAATCCCCTGGCTAGGAGACACCTTTTGGGCAATGCCGGTAATTATTTTAATGAGTATTTGGAAACAACTCGGTTTCAATATGGTAGTTTTTTTAGCAGGGTTGCAAGCAATTCCTCCCAGTCGTTATGAAGCAGCAGACTTAGATGGAGCAAATGCTTGGCAACAATTTTGGTATATTACTTTGCCCGGATTGCGCCCGACTGTGATATTTGCAGTCATTACTACCGCAATTTTTACATTGCGGAGTTTTGAGCAAGTTTTTGTGATGACTGGTGGTGGGCCACTGAATTCGACTAATCTGCTAGTTTACTACATTTACCAAGAGGCTTTTGGACAGTTTGATTTTGGTTATGCAGCAGCAGGAGCGACTGTATTATTAGCAGTAACGTTGGTACTAGTTTATTTGCAACTGCAAACTTGGGGAGAGGAGTAGGGGAGGCAGGGGGGCAGGGGAGCAGAGGAGCAGAGGGGAATTTTGGAAGTTGCTAAGTTATCGCGCAAATATGCAATGCCGAGTTTTTACTTTTTATATAGGCTGCGATATTCCCAAGGATTTATAAATTTAGTATCGCTCCAAACGCCGAGCCGTTGTTCCTTCGCTTTGGCTTCGGCTTGTTGAACTAAGTCTTTACTAGGACACTTATTTAAATAGGGACGATACACTTTTGCTAAACCTTCTTGCAACAATACCTGTTGTACAAAAGTGCCATTTTTTAAACGGACTTCAGCAATTTTACGCCCATAGCGATCGCTATCGGTAATATTCAAAGTCACGCGATCGCCTCCTTGTTGTACCAGTTGTTGCACCCGTTCTTGGGCTTTTACACCCCAAGTAAATTGATTGCGATCGCTAGTGCGTTTACTTTGCTTTTCTTTGTTGGTATGAGCTATTTCTGGCGCATCTACACAAGCAAAGCGCACGGTAAAGTTTTTGCCATTGGTATCTTTGACTACTAAAGTATCGCCATCACTGACTCGCTCAACTGGTTCTCCAGAATTTCCAATAAAGCGATCGCAGCCCATCAAACCCCAAATTATGATAGTTACACAAAGCCAAAATCGCACTGGTTTAGTTAATTTCTCCATCCAAACTTACCTGCATGACCTCTGTGGAATGATACTAGCAAAATACAAAGATATATTTGTTAATTATTGACATAGTTCCACAGGCAATTCAAAAAGCGATCGCACTTTGATTGCTTCTGTTACAGTAATCATCAAACATCTGCCTCCAGTTGACTGTGGAAGACAGCAAGTATCTACTGTATTGTCATATTCCCGCACCTGCTACACTAGTTATGAAAGACCTAAAACAAGTAATAATCAAATAACTAGCGGTACACCCAGCAAACCTGAGTCAGGTGATTCCTACAAAAGAAACTATGAAAGCTGAAGCAGAAAACCATTTCAGGCTGACTTGTGAAGTAGAAACTACCCTAAAAGTGATTGGTGGACGCTGGAAAGTTTTGATTATTAGAGAATTAATGACTGGTGTAAAACGCTTTGGTGAGTTGCAACGAGCTTTACCTGGAGTTACGCAAAAGATGCTAACCCAGCAACTCAGAGAAATGGAGGAAGATGGAATTATTCATCGAGAAGTTTATCCCCAAATCCCACCCAAGGTAGAATATTCACTGACACCTTTAGGAGAAACTTTGCAACCAATTCTCTATGCTATGCACGACTGGGCTGTGCAACATTTAGGTAAGAATTCAGGAATCAGAATTCAGAATTCAGAATAGTTAAAGAATTAGGAGAAAATTTGATACATAAATGTACTAATTATTTGCACTTACTTAACTTAAACAATAATTGCTAATTTTCAATTCCAGCAAGCACATTGATGAGCAGGATATTGAATTTTTAATTCATTCATTGCTTTTTAAATATTCAATTGCTGCCTCTAATTTTGAAGGGTAACTTTCAGCAAACCTTTCAAACCAAAGTCCTTCAGACGAAAGCGGATCTACTTTGGTTAACCATTCTTTCGCCTGCACTTTTAAACCTTCTAGTTGTTTGGCTTTAAGTTGTTCTTGTCGAATTCGTTCCTGTTCTAGTTCTTGCTGTCTTTTTAATTCAATAGCAGCATCCTCTTCGGCAAAATCAGCCTTAACATCTGCCAAAAGCTTATCCATAAAAGATGCCGACTTTGGCGATGATGGAATAAACGATTTGGCTGTGGCTGATTTTGACTGCTGCTGTTGTGGTTGTACTTCTTGACATTCAGTTTGGAGTTCAGCTAATAGCTTATCAATGGAATCCATTTTTGCAATTCCTAATAAATAATATAGCTAGTCATTAATAGCATTGAGTAGCACTTCCGATAGACTCAAATCTTCCATATCTTCCATAGTAATGGTGTCACAGATATCAAACTTAGCACCAGCACTTTGGAGTTCATCATCTAAGACTTTGAGAAAGCGGGTAGCTTGTTGATCTGTGCCAACTTGAATAAAAGAAATAGCTAATTCTTCATCTCGTTCGATGCGACGAGAAGCTTCAATAATTACCCTCATGACTGCTTTGCGATCGTCCGGTTCACCATCAGTAACCACTAAAATTGTTTCACCATTTGGCTTGGTTTGACCGGCTGCTTTGCGTTGAAGGTAATCATCAGTTGCATGTTTTAACACACTTGCCAAGTCAGTTGTACCAGAGGGATCGTTCTCTCGAAAAATTTGTGATACCTTGTTGGATGTGACATTTTCGTATCGTTTAAATTTACCAGAAAATACATAGATAGTGATACCATCTGGGTCAAATTGCTCACATTTACTAGCTAAAGCTAAAGTAGATTCTTGGGCTGCAACCCATCTAGTTCTACCACCCTTTTGATCTTGGGTTGCCATGCTACCGCTTTTGTCAATAATCAAGGTATAATCACGATTTTCTAGCATTATTCAATTCTCCAATCTAGAATTAACAGTTATTGAACGATGGGCGATCGCTAAACATAGAGCAGATTTCTAGTTAGTCAGGTATACAAGGGAAGTCTGCTACCCAAGTATAAAGCGTGTTTGACTCCTGAATTCTGAATCCTGAATCCTGCTATATTTAGTCAGTTATTGCGTTCGTCAATACATCTACAAGACTCATTTCTTCTAAGTCGTCTAAAGTAACGGTATCGCAAATATCAAATTTAGCGCCGACACTTTGCAACTGGTCATCCAAAGCCTTGAGGAATTTAGTTGCTTGGGCATCTGAACCTACTTGAATGATCGAAATTGCTAATTCTTCATCACGTTCCATCTGACGAGTCGCATGAATGATGACTTCAAACACAGCCTTGCGATCGTCTGGTTCACCATCGGTGATGACTAAAATTGTCTCTCCGTTTGGCTTGGTTTTACCGGCTGCTTTGCGTTGAAAGTAGTTATTGAGGGCATCCTGAAGTACACCTGCTAAGTTTGTTGTGCCAGCAGGGTCATTTTCGAGAAATATCTGGCCGACTTTGGCTGAAGTCACATCATCGTAGCGTTTAAATCTTCCAGAAAACACATAAACGGTGATGCCATCGGGGTCAAACTGTTCGGCCTTTCTGGCCAATGCCAGAGTAGACTCTTGAGCGATTTCCCATCTACTTCTACCACCCACTTGGTCGGGTGTGGACATACTGCCGCTTTTGTCAATGATTAAGGTATAGTCGCGATCGCTCATCATAATCTTCCTTTGATTGTTACCCTGTGGTTCTAGTCTAATCCACGAATTTAACGATACCGTAAGTACTTTAAGGTTTCGTATCAATTGTGCTACTCAAAAAAGCCGCATCACAGTTGATGAATGCGTTGGCAACGATCGCTACTGTGATTTTGTTGGTCATAGCCAAGAAGAATTAATTGGCAAGTCAGACTATGATTTTTTTTGCAAGTAGAAGCTGATGCGTTCTGGGAAATAGATGAACTGGTTTTCACGACAAATATTACTAATGAGAACCAGCATCTTTTTACTGATGCTCAGGGTACGACAAGGCACTGAGTTTGTGATTAAGATTCCCCCGATCCAGGATAAGCCAGCATAATTCGTAATTGATAAGTAGTAATTACGAATTACGAACTTGTACTGAGCGTCTTGCCCTGAGCGTATCGCTAAAGCGAAAGCTCCGCTAACGCGTAGCGTCTCGTAGAGAAGCCGTTGGCGTGGTAACAGAGCGTAGTCGTTCGCGCAGCGTCTCGTAGAGAAGTGCAGCCTCTCGTAGAGAAGGGAGCCGAAGTATTACGAATTAGCTAAATACTTCCACTTCTTTAGGAACCTTCATTTGGTCGAGAATTCCCCAAATTTCCTGTAACATCGGCTCTAACCCGGTGCGAGTAACTGCTGAAATCACAAAAACCGGGGCGTAGGAGAGATGATTAAGTTGGGTGGCTAACGCCTCTAAATCGACGGTTTCCCGATCGACTGCATCAATTTTATTCAGCGCCAAAATTTGCGGACGTTCTGCTAAACCCCTTCCATAAGCTTGTAATTCTTCCTTAATTGTGTTGTAGTCTCTAACCACATCATCACTAGTGGCATCAATCAAGTGAAGTAGCACCCGCGTGCGCTCGATATGGCGCAAGAAATCATGTCCCAGCCCTGCCCCATGAGCTGCTCCCTCAATGAGTCCGGGAATGTCGGCGAAAACAGTACCATCGCCAGTGGGTTTTCGCACTACACCCAAATTTGGAATCAGGGTAGTAAAAGGGTAATCTGCGATTTTCGGACGTGCAGCGGATAAAGATGAAATTAAAGTGGATTTACCAGCATTTGGTAAGCCAATAATCCCCACTTCTGCCAAAAGTTTTAACTCTAGGCGCAGCTGCTTTATTTCCCCTGGTAATCCTGGGAGGGCATATTCTGGGGCGCGGTTACGGTTGCTCAAGAAATGCTGATTTCCCAGTCCGCCTTTACCACCTTGGGCAATCAGCAAAGTCTGCTTAGGCTCAATTAAATCTCCCAGCAGTTCGCCAGTTTCAGCATCATAAATAGTTGTACCGCAGGGAACTTCAATAATTAAATCCTTTCCTCCTGCTCCGGTGCAGTTACTTGGCCCGCCACGAGTCCCTTTTTCTGCCTGAAAGCGATGGTTATATCTGAAGTCCAACAAAGTTTGTAGGTTTTCATCGGCAACGAAAAATACCGAACCACCTCGTCCTCCATTACCACCAGAAGGGCCACCAGTCGGCACGTATTTCTCTCGCCGGAAGGCGACAATACCATCGCCGCCTTTACCAGCTTCAACTTCAATTTTTGCTTGATCGATAAATTGCATCTTTCTAGAGTCCTGTTAGCGGATAGCTAGGGTTTAACCCGTGCTGAATTATGAGTTGCGAGTTATAGGGGAGTTATAAATTATAAGTTTTAAAATCTTATTCCTCACTATTTACTTGTAACTCACACTCCCTCCTCCCCTGCCCCTTTTGGTCAAGATATGGGAATATTATAAAGTTGTAGCTAACCGCCTACGTAGAGGTTTAAAGTGGATACCATTGCAATTCCTGCTCTAAATCGGCCAGTGGATGCCACGGTAGAAATTCCTGGTTCTAAAAGTCTGACCAATCGGGCGTTGCTTGTCGCTGCTTTGGCGCAAGGTGACTCCATTTTAGAAAATGCCTTATTTAGTGAAGACAGCGAGTATTTTGCTAAATGCGTAGAGCAATTGGGCATTCCCATTACTTTGAATCCGCAACTGGCACAAATTCAAGTGGCGGGAAGGGGAGGCGAGATTCCAGCTAAACAGGCAGATTTATTTGTGGGTTTGGCAGGTACAGCAGCACGGTTTATTTCGGCGCTGGTGGCACTGGGGAATGGTGAATATCGCCTAGATGGCGTTCCCCGGATGCGAGAACGACCGATGGGCGATTTGTTGACGGTGCTGCAAACGGGTGGAGCAACCATTAACTTTGAGGGAAACTCCGGGTTTATGCCGTACACCGTCTATAGTCGGCAATTCGCTGGCGGCAATTTTCGGGTGAAAGCGAACCAAACAAGTCAGCAACTTTCGGCATTGCTGATGATTGCGCCTTATGCTCAACAAGACACAATTATTGAGGTTGAAGGTACGTTGGTTTCTCAGTCTTACGTCAAAATGACCTGTCGTTTAATGGCAGATTTTGGCGTGGAGGTGATTCAAATCGGCGATAATCAATTTCAGATTAAAGCAGGTCAACGTTACCAAGCTCGACATTACACAGTCGAACCCGATGCGTCAAATGCCTCTTACTTTTTTGCCGCCGCCGCTGTCACGGGTGGACGGGTGCGCGTCAAACATTTGACCAAACAATCCTGTCAGGGTGATATTCTCTGGCTGAATGTTTTAGAACAAATGGGTTGTCAAATTAAGGATGGGGATGATTACACCGAAGTGACGGGGCCGAAGCAATTGCAAGGTATCGATATTGATATGAATGATATATCGGATCTAGTGCAAACATTAGGAGCGATCGCACCCTTTGCTAGTTCACCGATTACCATTCGGAACGTGGAACATATTCGATATAAAGAAACTGACCGAATTAAAGCTGTTGTCACAGAATTGCGGCGGCTAGGAGTTGAAGTTGAAGAATTTGCAGATAGACTGAAAATTCAACCTGGCCCTATTACCCCAGCGGCGATTGAAACCTATCACGATCATCGAATGGCAATGGCTTTTGCTGTCACTGGCTTGAAGGTTCCAGGCATTGTAATTAAAGATCCTGGTTGTACAGCGAAGACTTTTCCTGATTACTTTACCCGATTCTTCCAAATGTTAGAGCAATAAGAGCTATTTTCGCTCAACTTACTTTTTCAGTGCCAGAGTTAAGCCATCTGCGATCGCTAGTAAACTAAGATTAACTCGTTGGTCTTGATGCAGTTTTTGATTAAAAGCACGAATTCTTTTAGTTCTATTATCTTGCACTTGGGGGTCGGCAACCCTACCTGACCAGAGAACATTATCGATCGCAATCAATCCCCCCGGACGCACTAATTGCAGCGATCGCTCATAATAAGCATCATAGTTGCTCTTATCTGCATCGATAAAGGCAAAATCAAAAGTTTCTGCTTCTTGTGTTGCCAGTAGCCAATCCAAAGTCTGCAAAGCTGGGGCAATATGCAATTGAATTTTATCCGCCACACCTGCTTGTTGCCAATAACGTCTAGCGATCATTGTAAATTCTTCACTGATATCACAGGCTACCACCTTACCGTCCTTCGGTAACGCCAATGCCACCACCAGGGAACTATAACCTGTAAATACCCCAATTTCCAAAGTTTTCTTCGCTCCTAGCAACTGCACCAGTAACGCCAAAAACTGGCCTTGTTCGGGAGCAATTTGCATTCTCCCGATTGGATATTGGGCTGTTTCTTGCCTCAGTTGGGTTAAAATTTCTGGTTCTCGCAGAGAGACTGACAGTAAATAGTCATAGAGGTTTTGTTCGAGTCCTAATGTTTTAGTTGTCATGGGCATTGGGCATTGGGCACTTGTACTGAGTTTCGACTGCGCGGAAATCGAGCGAAGTCGAGATTCAACTACCGCGTAGTCGAAGTATTGGGCATGGAAAATAGGAGACTACCCGCATTTCTCACAAGCTTAAGGCATTTGATGGAGCGAGGAGGAGTAATGAGTAAGGAGTAATAAGTAATAAGTTTTTACTCATTACTTATTACTTATTACTTCTCCCCCAATGCGAAAACTGTATGGACACAACTGGATATCTGGCATCAACCATCAGCACAAAAAGCTATAGATGCAGGACTTAATGTGGTTATGAATGCTTGTATCAAAATTGAATATGTGCGTCTGAAAGTAGGATTAACACGGGATGTTTAGTTTTTATGCGTACAGATATTCTAACAATTATGTAAATTGTTATTGTTATGCAACGCCGCGTAGTTTACCACCGTAGGTATCTCACACACATTTTATGTGTAGAGATATTGCATACCAAGTCTTTGTTTGAGTTACTTGCTTAAACCCTTCTAGAATAAAAACTATTGTGGGTATTTTATTACTAAACTTGTTTTTATTATCGGAGGTTATGATGAGCCGTCCAATAATTCTTGGTATTGTCGGTGACAGCGCGGCTGGTAAAACAACGCTAACGCGGGGAATCGCTCAGGCACTCGGCCCGGAAGATGTCACAATCATCTGTACAGATGATTACCATCGTTATGATCGCCAACAACGTGCAGAAATTGGCATCACTGCCCTCCACCCCGATTGCAATCACTTAGATATTATGCAGCAACATCTGTCGCTGCTACGCACAGGACAACCAATTCTCAAGCCAGTTTATAGCCACAAAACAGGCACATTCGAGGCGCCGGATTATATTAAGCCCAGTAAATTCGTGATTATCGAAGGATTACTCGGTTATTCTACTCGTGCCGCCCGTGATTCTTATGATGTTAAAGTCTATCTTGCGCCTCCTGAAGATTTACGTGCTAAGTGGAAAGTCAAGCGAGATACGCAAAAGCGTGGCTACACACCGGAACAAGTACTAGCGGAACTAGAAAAGCGCGAACCAGACTCAGCCCAGTTTATCCGTCCCCAACGGCAATGGTCTGATATAGTAATTAGTTTCTATCCACCCACTGATGAAGATGATGAAACCAATGGACACCTGAATGTCCGGCTGGTACTGCGTCCGACAATTCCACATCCAGATTTTACCGCAATTACCAACTCTAGTTCCAGCAATTCTGACTCAGCTATCCGCCTGGGACTAGATAGGGATATGTGTAAGCCAGTAGATGTTTTAGAAGTTGATGGTCATGCCACTTTAGAACAGGTGAATAAGCTAGAGCATATTATTTGTTCTGATATGCCTCATCTACGAAATATTTGCGATCGCGAAAGTAATCCAGAACTGGGTAAAATTGCTGGTACAACTGGAGAAACACTGCAAAGTTATCCTCTGGCTTTGACTCAGTTGATCATTACCTACCACATGCTCAAAGCAACGCAAATTTATCAGTAATCAACGAAAATGAATGGGTTTAAAGGGTTTGCGATCGCCTGTAGTATTGGGCTGCTGAATTATGCGATGCCTATGGTGGTCACTGACTTGTACTGAGCGTCTTGCCCTGAGCGTATCGCTAAAGCGAAAGCTCCGCTAACGCGTAGCGTCTCGTAGAGAAGCCGTTGGCGTGGTAACAGAGCGTAGTCGTTCGCGCAGCGTCTCGTAGAGAAGTGCAGCCTCTCGTAGAGAAGGGAGTCGAAGTAGCTTGCCGTTGGCGTGGTAACAGAGCGTAGTCGAAGTGCAGCCTCTCGTAGAGAAGTGCGGTAAACTACCAATTTGCTTACTCAAATTTCAGGTGCACAAACGCGCCCTTCAATCGGCTCATACTCATCTTCTAGCAACCAGAGTTGAGCCTCTTCGTAACTTAAACAAGTAAATATGACTTTATAACCCTCGGCGGGATCGTATACGCAACACTTTCCTTCACGATCGACAAGAAGTAACAACACATAGGGAGGCGACAGCATTGCATCAATCCAGACTTCGGCAAACTCCCAGTTATTCTGCACCGGGCCGGGTGCGGGGAATGACGTGATATCGATTTTCTGCATCAATTTTCACCTCTGCATAAAATAGCGGGATGCTTGACCCTTCTGGACTGATTCTGTAACCAATGGCTTCAGCAAAAAACAGACCATAACGCTCGTATCCCCGAACAGTTCCAGTGTACTCTCCTCTTTCTATCAGAGCTTGAGTAACTCTATTCATTGTGGCTTCATCGTTGAAAACATGAGCGGATCTTCCTCGTCTCAACAATGTTTGCATTTGAGGGGTATCTGGTAAATGTTTATAAATGTGTCGAGGATCGAAAATAATTTCACGCTCAATGCCACTCATAAAGCTAGATATTTGTGCCCTATGAGAATATCACGCTCCATCTTCTTGAATTTTAGAGTCAATAAAACCTTTGAGATTGTTGAATAAATCATCGAACATAGCGATCGCCCTAAATCATCTTTTTTTAGTCTTCCCTTTAAAAGTTGCAAATGAAATTACCTATACAAACTTACCAAGGTTAAAGATTTTCTCAAATAAAGATGATTTTGAGAGCAAACGAGGGATAACTAAGGATAGTTCTATGTGTGGTGCTATTTTCTTAGTTTAATATGACCTATTGCCTCAGAATTGCCGACCTACCTACAAATGAGCGTCCGCGTGAGCGATTAATGACGCATGGTGCAAAAATTTTAGCCACAGCCGAATTAATCGCAATTCTTCTAGGCACTGGTCAAGGGCCAGGAAAACTATCTGCTGTGGGTTTGGGACAATATATCTTGAGCGAATTAGGCAAACATCAACGCGATCCTTTAGTAGTTCTGCGAGAAGTTAGCCCTGCTGAGTTAATGCAAATTTCTGGTGTTGGCCCAGCGAAGGCGACAAGTATCTTAGCAGCAATTGAACTGGGTAAACGTGCCTTTCAATCTCGCCCTAACGATGGCACATTAATTGATAGCCCACTTGCTGCTGCTGCTACCCTCAGCCAAGATTTGATGTGGCAGGTACAAGAACGTTTTGCAGTGGTGCTATTAGATGTCAAGAATCGTTTGCTGGGTACGCAAGTAATTACTATTGGCACTGCAACCGAAACCCTAGCTTCTCCCCGTGATATTTTTCGAGAAGTTATTCGTCAAGGTGCAACGCGGGTAATAGTTGCCCACAACCATCCTTCTGGGAACCTTGAACCTAGCCAAGAAGATATAGAATTGACGCGTCAGTTATTATCAGGGGCGCAGCTTTTGGGCATTCCGGTACTAGATCATCTGATTTTGGGCAATGGCAATCATCAAAGTTTACGGGAACTGACAACCTTGTGGGATGAGCATCCACAGGGGGATTAAAATAATTCGTAATACTTCGACTCCCTTCTCTACGAGAGGCTGCACTTCTCTACGAGACGCTGCGCGAACGACTACGCTCTGTTACCACGCCAACGGCTTCTCTACGAGACGCTACGCGTTAGCGGAGCTTTCGCTTTAGCGATACGCTCAGGGCAAGACGCTCAGTACAAGTTCGTAATTCGTAATTAAAGACTTGTGAGAATGGCAAGCCGCAGATCCCCGACTTCTTAAAGAAGTCGGGGATATTGTTTCTGATGTTTGATTTAGGATTGCTATGCTACAACTTATTTGCTTTCCTGCATACTTCTGACTAGTTTTGTTACTAGCTTTCTGGGAGTAAATCTTACAGATTCAGCGAGGAGCTTATTTTTAATTCCAGGAACGACAACAGTTTTGTTTTCAAATAGACCGCGATAACCGATTTGGGCTACTGTTTCCGCAGTCATAATTTTTTGACCGCTTACCAACTTTGAGTCTTCCATTGCGGCTCTTTGTTGAAAACCAGATTCGGTAGGGCCTGGACAAAGCGCCGTTACCGAGACACCTGTACCTTCTAATTCATTAGCGATCGCTTCTGAGAATGATAAGACATAAGCTTTACTAGCGTAGTATACTGCCATCAGCGGCCCTGGTTGAAAAGCAGCAGTGGAAGCTAAGTTTAATATTTTTCCAGATCCCCGTTTAACCATACCTTTGAGAAATAACTTGGTTAAATGTGTCAGACATAAAACATTAACCTGTAGCAATTGCATTTCAGCATTCAGGTCAATTTCGTTAAATAATCCATAAGTAGCAAACCCAGCATTGTTCACCAACACATCAACATTGATTGATGCTTGTTCTAGCTCCCTGAAAATTTCTTCTGGGGCTGATGGGTTAGATAAATCTTTGGAAATAACTTTGACATCAATGCCAAATTTCTTTTTAAATTCCTCGGCGATTTTATTCAGCTTGTCCACGCTTCTAGCTACCAACACAAGATTGTAACCATCTTGAGCAAATAATTTCACGAATTCATAACCGATGCCGCCAGATGCACCAGTAATAAGAGCCGTTTGTTTGCGATTAGTCTGCATAATTCTTCCTCTCTTAACAGCTTGAAAACAAATGAGTCATTAGTCATTAGTCATTAATTCTTCTCCCCTTGCCTCCCCTGCTCCCCTGCCCCCCTGCTTCCTTTATTTCCATTGGGAAATTTCCAAGCGAACTGCCGCATTTGTTCCTAAGACTTTTTGCCCACGTTCAGGTAAGGAAACATACGCAACATATACACCTGGAATGGATTCGGAAGTCGGATTTAACTTTGTTACTGGCTCTTTTTCTTCAGAATTCCAACTGTATTGAGCTTCATAACTGCTATTTGATTCGGCAACATCAGTAATTAGATAGTCAGACCACAAAGGCACTTGGTCGAGATGACTGTCACGTAACCAATTCTTCTCTTGTTTTGTGAACGAATGCAGTGCTAAACGCAGGGCATATCTACAAGTATTATCGTCACTGGCTGAGTTTCTTGGGATTAAGAAAGCTGTAAATAGCGGAACAGGTTTATCTGTTCGAGTTAACTCTTGTGTAATTGGGCAATAATGAGCGATCGCTTGCTCATATATTGGAATAGGAAGACCACGCAAAGCCACCCTAGTTTCCAATTGATAAAAATTCTTGTCCAGGTTTTTTAACTCAACATTGCTCAAAGAGAGTTTCACCTGGATATCACCAAACAAAAATCGTTGCAGGTTTTGATAACCTTCTTCAGAGTTCAATATACCATAACGTCCCCCATGAGAGCGATGAACATAAGCACGATGAGATCCCGCAATATAAGCTTTATCGATCTGAACTAGGCCATCACTTTTGACTCCCACAACCTTGCGTGAAAAACCAAAACCTTCTTCATAATCATGTGCATTAGTACCAATCAAAGAAAAAACGCGGTCTGGTGGAAATGCATCCTCTATGCTTTGTAGTTTTTCTAGTTGAAAGTCATCGGGTAATTCAGTTGTTGGCTTGATACCAGGTGTTAAATACTGATACATTCGCTGAGGGCCAAAATCATCAGAATTATTCAATTGAAACTTGTCTCTCAAGTTTTCCAGCAAGCCACTCCCAACCTCAAAATAAATACCGCCATGAGGTGTACCGTAGGTAAAGAATTTGTCAATGTGATCCGCAGCTTGTTCGCCTTGTTCTGGATAAATCTTTTGAATCAAGCTGCGACAAACAAGACCTCCCATTGAGTGGCCAACCAGATAAATTTTGTCAGCACCAGTCGTTTTCTTGACATTCTGGATCAAGTCTCTTAAACCCTTGGCAATCTCCTCCATCTCTTGTCGAACTACACTTGAGGAGCCAAAACTAGGTGTAGATATATCATAAAATCGATAGATCCAAATAGTTTGATCCAGTTGACCAGACAATCTTTTAATCTGATTGCTCACATTCTGATTGTCAACAATCGGTTGATAACCATGATCGGTCATTAGCCGCAGCAATGGACTCTCGAAAAAAAACTTCTGAGGATTTTCTTCCTCATCTACTCGAATATGAGTTGAACCACTATTAAATCCATAAAAGGGATCGTTGACTGTTTGCTCAACGTCTTTTTGTGTACCTGCATATCCACGAACAAAGACGATTGGTAAATACTGCATAATATATATCCTTGCTATTTAATCAATATTTTTTCTCGTTCCCAGATTTAACCTGGGAACGAGTGCAGAATATCAAGACAAGTTGTCTTAGTACAACATTGTATTAATTCGTAGCGAATTCTCTGTATTTAAAACACTACGATTTTACAAGCTGTACTTAAAAAGTTTTTACGAACTCAATTAAGGCTTTCTTATCTTCATCTGGGAGATTTGAGCCAAAATAATGACCCTCATCTTCTACAAAGTCAGGAGATTTGTTGGCTCTTAAAAGTACACGTGCCAACTTACCCTTAATGCCACCGCCTGGTTTCAAATCTTGGAAAAGGCTGCTGAGATTGAGAGATGTAATCGCCTCTCTAATATTGATGCTTGCTAGCAAATTCACAGGTGTACCTTTAGGAACAGGAAGCCTAAATCTCGGATTCGGATCTCCTGGGGGAAGCTCTAATTTAGTATCTTGAGATGTCCTGCTGATAATTCCCTCGCGTTTTTCAGGCCATAGCAGCTTTTCCATCGCATCCGTATAGGCTTCTACACGTCCTTTCACTGAAGGATCTTCGTTATAAAGTCCTAGTGTGTTGTTATGCAGAAGTGGTGCTGTTGCCCAAATGCTCACTAGTGAAGGTGTACGGTAATATCCCAAACCGCCGTCAGGTATCTTAAATTCGATGGGTTTTTTCTCATCGAAGGGGTTGTACAGCGTCAAAGTACCTGGTGAAGGCAGTTCTTTGAACGTCTTCGACGAGAACTGATCCCAAATATGCCCTTTACTGGCATTTGTCCCTAGCGATCGCGCCGCATTAGTCCCAATTAGTGTAACTGGGTAACGCTGGTCATCAGACAAGAAGTTGTGGTCGAGGAAATTACTACTGAGTACAGACTCTTCGTACCATTTTTGAGCCTGTTCGGCGTCAGCTGCAATTTCAGCCGGTGGCTTTTTGCTGGAATGACAACTAGCGCAAGTGCTAGCAAAAACCAGCTTGCCACGTTTGAGAACTTCCTCATCTTTAGTCAAGAACTCTTCACCACCTGGTGCATCTTTCAGGTGCATCGGCTTGATGGTTTTTAAGAATGCTTCGGCATCAGCCATACGTGCTTCTGTCTGTCTCCAGCCTTCGCACTCCTTCCGCGCCTTTTCGATATCAAAAGGTTTTTGGGGAGTTCTGCCTAATAAAGGCTCATGGAGAGTTGTCCAGTAATCGCCGCACATCCCAATGTTGACGTAGACGCGTAGTGAGGCATTTGCCACTCCTGTAGAGTCTGCACCATCCTTGAGAATATGATTAACATCCTTGGTTGAACCATCATTCATTACCTCTGGATATGTGGGGCGATCGCCTAAATTAAAAATGGCATTAATCGCATTCGGATTATTGATGTGATCGGTGGCAATCCGAGAAGTATCAGAAGTTCCAGGTCTTTGAGAATCAAGTACTTGCTTAACAAAACTATTTTTTCCAACGCTGGATGCAAATAATTTATTTTCCTTAATGTACTGATTACCCAATGCTGCTACCAGGTTTTCCCATTTTGGATGTTCCTTGTCTTTGGGTGGATTGAGAGGATCTAACGCTACATGACAGATGGCGCAGGACTGCCCGATCACGTATGGAGGCTCAATTTGTGAGTCTTTGGCATATTCAACAGGGTTCCATTTCGCCGAGTCGAAGTTGGGGTTGGGAAACTTACGCAACCCAATTACGCCAGTTGAGAGCGGATCTTTACATTTATCTAGCAGCAATCCGTATTCATCTGGTGCTGTCGCCTTTTCACATCCAGGATCATTAATTGCGCCAAAACGTTGCAATCGCTCGTCATGCATACGTGAGTCAATCAGCTTTAGCAAGTCAACACCGCCATGTGTTCGCTTCGCTAAATCGCGATAGTACTTAGCATTACCACCAGTCCATAAGTACCAAGTGCAACGACCCCGTTTCTCGGCATCTGTCAAATTCTCCTTGGTGTACTCTGGGAGATAACCGATGCCCTCGCAATTATCTGGGTATTCAGATACACCCGTACCTGAATACCCTGTACTTATGGATGTAGGTATTTCACTATACTCATCGGCTAGAGCTGTAGACGTTCCATAAAAGCCGCAGACTATAAACATAGTCGCGAATAGGAGGAGCAGACAGCCCTTAAAAATTAGACTTGTCTTTTTCATAAAACTCTCTGGTCATAACACCTAAACCTTTCCCACTGCACCTCACGTTTGCAGAGGTACACTAATGCTTCATCACCAATTTCCCATTTTCCAGATTTAGTCTTGGGAGATTTTGATGATTAATGTACCCTACTGAGGTTCGTTATATATGAAGTTACTACACAAATTTGCAAAACGTCATCAATAAACTTTTATACATTTCTAAATCAAAAATTTAAAAAATTGTAAATTTACAATGGTGTTCAATAACCAATTTGCTATGGTTATATCGATTTCCTACCTACTTGGTTAAGTTTGTAACAAATTGTTAGCAGCTACTTTTAAGGTTGCCTTAACCTTTTAAGACAAATAAAAGACGGAAAATTTCACTTTTTTTAACAATCGCTCTGTAAATCCCGTAGGTTTACAAATTGCAAAAGTCTTTATATAACTGTAAAAACCAATAAGGATAAATATCCATGCTGAAACTGGTTAAGTAAATTTAAGTAACAAAAACTTAATACTTAGCGCTCCCATCCGAAAACCTCCACTGTAGATTTGTAGACATAAAAACTTGCCTTCCCAGAGACACTAGAAATAATAGTTCTCTGGCGAGACTGTTAGTGCTACGAATAATTTTGACTTCTAATTTTATTGCCGAAACAATATATAAAGCCAGAGAAACACATGGAAAACGATATTATCTTTGAACCATTGAGATTCCGTAATCTCACAGTAAAAAATCGGATATTTCGCTCAAGTATTTCTGGAAGATGGGATAACTATGATGGTTCAGGAACTCAAGCCCGAATCAACTGGGAAGAAAAGTTTGCTCGTGGTGGTGTAGGAGCGATTATTAGTTCCTTTGTTCCAGTCGCCATCCGGGGAAGAATTATGCCCAATTACGCCACCATTAACTGTGATGAGCGCATTCCCTTTTGGCGAAAAGTAGGAGAAAGAGTCCACGAATATGACTGTAAATTTATTTTGCAATTAAGTCATTCAGGGCGACAGCAAGATATTGGTGGTGTAGAAAACTTAGGAAAAAAAGCCTTAAGTTCCACTAGCCAAACTGAGCCATTCCACGGCTTTTTGTGTCAAGCGATGACACTAACAGAGATTAAAGAAACAATCCAATACTTCGCCGATGGTGCTAGACGTGCCCGTGAAGCAGGTTTGGATGGAGTAGAATTGCACAGTGCTAATGGATATCTTTTTAATCAATTTCTCAGTTCTGGAATTAACGACCGTCAAGATGAATATGGTGGTTCATTAGAGAATCGAGCGCGGTTTTTGCTAGATGTAATTAGAGCAATCCGCAAAGAAGTAGGCAACGACTTTCATCTGCAATTCAAAATTAGTGCCGTTGACTATAACAACGCCGTCACCTTTTGGGAAAAACCAGGTAATACCATAGAAGATTCTATCCAAGTTTGTCAATGGGCAGAAGAAGCTGGGGCTGATGCGGTCCATGTGTCAACTGGTAGCTTATTTCCTCACCCGCTCAATCCCATTGGTGATTTTAATTTTGATGTAATTACTAGAACTTATGATGCCATGTTGTCAAGTGGTGTCGAAACCACACGCAACTACATTTTATTTCGCAAAGCATTTTTTCATCCACTTTTCAATTTTTTATGGAATCGTGTGAAAAAGCAATTGCCTCCTCAAGCATTTAGCGGTGATGATGTAAAAGACCCGAAAATTAAACAGCTACTAATAGAGAACCAAGGCAGAAACTTACTAGATTCCAGAGAAATTAAAAAGCACGTTAATATTCCTGTATTATGTACAGGTGGTTTACAGCAAGCTTCTTATATTCGTCAGGCAATTAATGATCAGTATTGTGATGGCGTCACAATGGCTCGTACCTTAATTGCTAATAATGACCTAGTTAAATCTTTTCAAGCAGGTAAAGACCTGGCAGATAAACCCTGTACTTATTGCAATAAATGTCTGCTGAATGTAATTGAAAATCCCTTGGGTTGTTACGAGCAGGATCGCTTCAATAGCTATGAAGAGATGATGGAAGAAGTAATGTCAGTCTTTCATGAAACTCAGTTTGCAAATTTATCTAGATAAAAAAGCGATGCGGATCACATCGACAATTTCGCTTATAAATAATCTCGACAAAATGGGGAGTGTTTCATGACTGAACAAACAAACCCTACTCTACTTCCAACCTCAATCAAGGGACTCTTTAAACGGATTTGGGTTGTGATTGTAGGTATTGTAGCAGTAGCAGTATTTTTCCTTTGGCCTGTTTTGTCCAACTCCCCAGTGGATTATGCTGATATTGAAAACCACTTTAAATATGGTTCAATCGGCAGCGAACCCATCAATGGCATACCTTACTGGATTTGGAAAGTTTTACCAGAATTATTCTCAGATAAATTACCTGGAAAAGGTTATACTTCTTTGGGATTTATCAAAGAACCTGATAAAGATTTGCCTATAGGTTTTTCGCAACGAAGAATCTTTATCGATAGAGTTGGGTTGAATTGTGCTGTATGTCATACAGGAACGCTGCGAAATACCCCTAATAGCGAACATCAAGTCATCACGACAATGCCTGCTAATGTGGTTAATTTGCAGGGATATATCAAATTCTTATCAGCAGTTGGTGCAGATGAGCGCTTTACTGCTAACCGGATGTTGCCAGAAATTGAAAAAATCAGTGGTGGTCTTAATCCCATTGAAAAATTACTTTATCGCTTCATTGCAATTCCTCAAACTAGAGACGCACTAATTAATCAGGCATCTCGACTTAAGTTTGTTGAAAAACAGCCAGATTGGGGGCCAGGAAGAGTAGATACTTTTAATCCTTATAAAGCAATTCAATTTCATTTCCCAATGGATAAATTGCGTGAGGATGAACTGATTGGTACTTCTGATTTCCCTTCCGTTTGGAATCAAAAACCCCGTGAGGGATTGCAGTTACATTGGGATGGTAATAACACTTCCGTTGATGAACGAAATAAGAGTGCAGCTTTAGGCGCTGGAGTCACACCCACAACAATCGATTTACCTCGAATTCAGAGAGTTGCCGATTGGCTTTGGGAACTACCACCACCAAAATATCCCTACGAAGTTAACGAAACTATAGCAGCAAAGGGAGAACAACTTTTTCAAAGCAATTGTGCTAGTTGTCACGCTTTTGGTGGTGCATATACAGGCAAAGTTGTCCCAATTCAAGAAATTGGTACAGACCCTCATCGTCTCGACTCATATACCTACAAAACGATGTCTAACCAAAATACTCTGTATACAGGGTATCCGTGGCGCTTTAAGAATTTCCGCAAGACTAATGGCTATGCAAATATGCCCCTTGATGGTGTTTGGTTACGTGGCCCTTATTTGCACAATGGCTCAGTCCCCACCTTACGGGATTTACTAGAAACACCAGAAAATAGACCTAAAGAATTCTATCGTGGCTACGATGTCATTGACAGAGCAAAAGTTGGCTTTGTATCTGATGTCGGTGTAGAAAACGGTAAGCAATACTTTAAGTTCGATACCACAAAACCTGGAAATAGTAACAGTGGTCATTTATATGGAACCGATCTTCCTACAGAAGATAAAGATGCACTAGTTGAGTACATGAAAAAGCTTTAAAAGGATAAAAAAATGAATAATTACGCTAAATGGTTTAGTCGCGTTACTTGGGTTGGCATTATTGTTAATATGCTTTTTGTCATTCCCTCTTGCTTCTTTCCAGAACTAATGTTGACGTTCCTTAAAATGCATATACCAGAGCCAATTATCTGGGTTCGTGCTGCGGGAATGCTGTTGTTTATTATTAGTGCATTTTATATTCCTGGGGCACTTGACCCGTATCGATATCAGGCAACTGCCTGGATATCAATATTTCCTTCAAGAGCTTTTGGATCAACATTTTTCATTTGTGCAGTACTTTTCTTTGGACAAGATAAAGGATTTTTATCCATTGCCTTTGTAGACCTGTTTTTTGGATTAGCGGAACTAATTCTTCTGACCTTAGCGATGCGTAGCAAAATGCAATCGCTGCAATTCCAGTGAAGCAATTCTTCTAATTTTATCCCTAGTCTAGTGTAGGTATATTGCCTGCACTACAAACAGATTCTTCTGCAAAGGAGCAAAAGAGTGCCATGACAATACTCAAAAATAAAATAGGTAGGGTAATCACAAGCATTGTTTTAATTGTGATCCTTTTAGCTGGTGTAGTTGGGTATGTGGGATGGTACAACCTTTTTCGAGAGGTTCCCACATATTATGAATCGCCTGAAGAACACTTTAAATATGGTTCTATTGGCACAGAAGAAGCGCAAGGTGTTCCCTATTGGATTTGGCTGGTACTACCAAGAATATTCCCTGATAAATTACCAGGGCCAGGTGGTTATACTTCCTTGGGAATCACATGGGAAGAGGGTAAAGAAATGCCAGTTGGGTTTACGAAAAAAACTATTGGCTTCCCTCGTGTCGGTATAACTTGCGCTGTTTGCCATACTGCTACCTATAGAAAAACAGAGAAAGATAAACCCACAATTGTAGCTGCTGCTCCTGCTAATAAGTTTGATTCGCAAGGCTATTTACGATTTTTGAGTTCAACTGCTGGTGATGCCAGATTTACAGCAGATTATATCCTTGACGAAATCAAATATAATTACAACCTTTCATGGTTAGAAAATTTACTTTATCGCTATGTGCTAATTCCTCAAACTAAGAAAGCACTGCTGCAACAAAAAGAAGACTATAGTTGGACAGATTCTCGTCCTAACTGGGGGCCTGGTCGAATTGACCCTTTTAATCCAGTTAAATTCAATACTTTAAAGTTGCCCAAAGATAACACTATTGGCAACTCTGATATGATGTCTCTTTGGAATCAAAAGATGCACAAAGGGTTTGCACTTCATTGGGATGGGTTAGAAACTTCACTAACAGAAACTGTTCAAACTGGAGCAATTGGTGACGGTGCAACCAAAAAATCACTTCCTGTAGCAGATTTACAACGAGTAGAAGATTTTATTCAAGAACTACCACCTCCTAAATATCCATTTGCGATTGATGAGCAAGTGGCTGCAAAAGGAAGTCAAATTTTTGCTAATACTTGTGCATCTTGCCACGCTTTTGGTGGTGAAAGAACGGGTACTGTTATCCCTGTGGAAGAAGTGGGAACTGACCGCCATCGGTTAGATATGTGGACGCAAGAAGGAGCGGATACTTACAATCATTTTGGTGATGGCTACCCTTGGGACTTTAAGAACTTACGTAAAACTAATGGGTATGTATCTGTTTCTCTAGATGGATTATGGTTAAGAGCGCCATATTTACATAATGGTTCAGTTCCATCTCTACAAGATTTGTTCGAGAAACCAGAGAATCGTCCTCAAGTTTTTTATCGGGGATATGATGTCTACGATCCGAAAAAAGTCGGCTTTATTACTGAGGGAGATGAAGCCAAAGCTATAGGTTTTAAATACGATACGACGGTAACTGCTAATTCAAATCAGGGACATATTTATGGCACTGATTTATCTGATGAAAAGAAAAAAGCTCTGATTGAGTATCTGAAAACTCTGTAATTCAAGTTGTTGCTATATCCTGACGTAATTTAGTAACTTTTTGACGTTAATCATTTACTACCAAACGCTAAAAACCCGAATTGGAGATAATCGTGAAACCATATTTACCACAAAAAGATCCTGATGTTAATGTCCGAATCAATTGGCTAGATAAAAATCGAGAAGAGTACAAATTTAATTACGATTATCTAGCTCCTCTACCAGTCATTGATAAAGTTCCTCATAAAGAAATATTCTCGGCGGAATATACTGCTAAACGTTTGGCAAGTATGGCAAGTCTTGTACCAAATATGCTAGCTGCCAAAGCCAGAAATTTCTTAGACCCATTAGATGAATTGGAAGAATATGAAGAACTTTTGTCACTACTACAAAAACCCGATGTCATAAAAAATTACAAAACAGACTCTTGTTTTGCGGAACAACGACTCTCTGGAGCGAACCCATTAGCTATCCAAAAAATTGATGTATTACCTGATAGTTTTGCTGTAACTGATTCCCATTTTCAGAAGGTAGCAGGTACAGAACTTACTTTGGAAAAGGCACTTAAGGAAGGCAAGCTGTATTTCTTAGATTATCCTTTGTTATCTGATATTAAAGGTGGTGTCTATGAGAATGTTAAAAAGTACCTTCCCAAGCCACAAGCTCTATTTTATTGGCAAAGTAATGATAGTCCTAATGGTGGTTCTCTAGTACCTGTTGCCATCCAGATTAATCATGATTCTGGTGCAAAAAGCGTAATTTATACACCAGATGACCCCCATTTAGATTGGTTTTTGGCAAAAACCTGCGTTCAAATTGCTGATGGCAACCATCAAGAATTGGGTAGTCATTTCGCCTATACCCATGCAGTTATGGCTCCGTTTGCAATTGTCACTGCGCGGCAACTAGCAGAAAATCATCCCATCGCTTTACTGTTAAAACCCCACTTCCGTTTTATGCTATTTGATAACGATTTGGGGCGCACTCAGTTTTTACAACCTGGAGGCCCGGTTGATGAGTTTATGGCAGGTTCATTGGCGGAGTCTCTTGGGTTTGTGGCGAAGGTTTATGAAGAATGGAGTGTGGAAAAGTTTACTTTCCCTCGGTTAATAAAAAGTCGGCGAACGGATGACCCAGAAATTTTACCGCACTTTCCTTTCCGGGACGATGGCATATTAATTTGGAATGCTGTCGAAAAGTTTGTGGCTGAATACTTGCAACTCTATTACAAAACCTCACAAGATATCATTGATGACTATGAGTTGCAAAATTGGGCTAGAGAATTAGTGGCTCAAGATGGTGGTAGAGTCAAGGGAATGCCAGCCAAGATTGAGACTCTAGAACAACTGATTGAAATCATCAGTGTGGTAGTATTCACTTGCGCTCCTCTACACTCTGCTTTAAATTTTTCTCAGTACGAATATATGGCCTTTGTACCCAATATGCCCTATGCAGCCTACCACCCAATTCCAGAAACTAAGGGTGTAGACTTGGAAACTATTATGAAGATACTTCCTCCCTTTAAACAAGCTGCCGACCAGGTGATGTGGACTGAGATTTTAACATCGTACCACTATGATAAATTGGGTTTTTATGATGAGGAGTTTGCCGACCCATTGGCGCAGGAAATTGTGGTGCAATTTCAACAGAATTTACATGAAATAGAACGGCAAATAGACATTAGAAATCAGACTCGTCCCATACCTTATAACTACTTCAAGCCTTCGGAAATTATTAACAGCATTAATACTTGAATTAGTTTTAGTAAAAAAGAGGAACCACAATGTCAAATCAGAAAGTAACTGTCACCGCTCGACTAAAAGTAAAGCCAGGTTTGGAAGACAATTTTAAGCAGGAATTTCAACCTGTAATAGCTCTCACTCTTGCAGAAGAAGGTTGTATTAATTACGATTTGCACCAATCTGTTGATGACCCATCTTTGTTTCTGTTACATGAAAACTGGGTCAGCCAAGAAATTTTGGCTCAACACTTAGAGCAGCCGTATATTAAAGCTTTAGGGGAAAAATCAGGACAATTTTTAGTTGAACCACCTGAAGTCAGGTTATGGCAGCAGATTGCGAACAACTCCTAGCTGGTGATAATTAATGACATCAAGGGTGTTATTGTATGGTGCAACTGGCTATGCTGGAAAACTCATTGCTGAATCTGCTAAAAATAACGGACTGGAATTAATTTTAGCTGGACGCAATCAAAATTCACTAGCAGCTGTAGCCAATGAATTAAGTTTGGACTTTCGGGTTTTTGGCTTAAATGAGCCGCGATCGCTCGCTCGCTCTCTTGAGGATATAATTGCTGTCATCAACTGCTCTGGGCCTTTCTCCAAAACCTCAAAGCCACTTGTCGATGCTTGCCTCCAAACTAAAACTCACTATTTAGACATAGCTGGCGAAGTACCTGAATTTCAGGCGCTACAAGCACGAGATGCTGAGGCTAAAAGTGCAGGGATCATGCTTCTCCCTGGTGTGGGATTTGGAGTTGTCCCTACTGATTGTGTAGCTGCTTACCTCAAACAGAAGTTAGCAGCTGCAACGCGACTGATTTTAATCTATGAAACAGTAGGCGGTGTATCTCAGGGAACTGCAAATACAGTACTGCCAACTTTACATCATATCGGGGTAGTTCGAGAAGCAGGTAAGCTCATCCCATCTGCTCCAGCATCGAAAAGACGTAAGGTTGATTTTGGTTATGGCCCGGTGACAGCAGTAACAAACCCTTGGCGTGCTGATATTATCACTGCGTTCCAAACTACGGGTATTCCCAATATTGAGGTTTATACCGTATTCCCTAATCCTGTGCGCTTCCTGATGGAGTTGAGCCAGTATTTGGGATGGTTATTTAACTCGTCTTTATTCCAAAGTGCTTTAGCAAGTCTAATTAAAACTCTACCCACTGGGCCAACGGCGGCAGAACGAGCCAAGGGGCAAGTTCGAGTAATTGGTATTGCTGAAGATGAAACTGGTCAACAAGTAACTGCAAAGCTTTTAGGGCCGGAAGCATACGATTTTACGGCATTAGCGGCTGTAGCAGTGATCAAACGCGTGATTCAAGGCGAAGTTAAAGTAGGATTCCAGACTCCTGCATCTGTATATGGGGCAGATTTTGTCCTTGAAATTCCGGGAGTTACCGGGTTCGAGTAAAAATATAAAAGAAAGCTGGGTTTTTTAGGCTTGATAGCGAAAAAACCCGGCTTTTTTTTGCAGACTTAACAAATAAGCCCTTATTACGATCGATAAAAATTCAATTTTATTGAGATTTATTATCTTGCAAAACATCCTCAAGCATAGATGCTAATTCTTTATTTAACCGACCAGATTTGACAAATTCTGCATAAGTATCTGCCTCAATTGCCAACAGTTCTCCTCGAAATTGTTCTGTTGTAAAGCTCTGAAGATTCGGATATTCACCCTGTAATTTGTCAATTTCCATCCGTAGATCTACAAGTTCACCTTTGATTAGTGTCTCTTGATAACGGCGAAATTCTGGGTCAATACCGGGGCGTTGGTCTGCCTGGAGGTGTTCTAAAACGCGTTCTAAGGCAACATGACGGGCAACGAATTCTAAATATTGCTCGCGCAAGGGTGCATCACCAAGCAAATTGAGTTTTTCCAGCAAAGGTTTGATGGTCAATCCCTGAACAAGCAGAGTAAATAAAACTACTCCAAATACTGTTGCAATGATTTTTTCTCGCTCTGGCAGTGTCGTCGATACACTCAATGCCAGGGCAATGGAGACGGAACCGCGTAACCCACCCCACCAGAGGATAGTTTGTTCTGGTAAAGAAATGTCCGATTTGGTGATGCTAGTACTCAATTTGCTGAGAATGTAAATACCAACTGCCCGCATTACAATCATTGCTGCGACTGTCACCATTATGATTTGCAGGTTTTCGCCTAAACTAGCAAAGCGTATTTGGTCGCCAATTAGCAGAAAGACAATTGAATTAACAAAGAATGCCAGAAATTCCCAAAACTCGGAGACAATAATCCGGGTGCGGGGATTCATGCCGATACGAGAGCCAAAGTTGCCTAAAATCAAACCTGTGGTGACAACTCCAATTACTCCAGAACCGCCTAAGTCTTCGACAATTAGGTAAGTGCCGTAGGCGGAAACTAAAGTTAAGGATTGTTCCACTAAAGGCAAATCGAAACGCTGGGTAAGGTAGGAAATACCAAATCCGATAAAAGCTCCCACCCCTATACCAATGCCAACAACTGTAAATAACTGTAATAAAATTGGCTGGAATTCCAATTCTACAGTTCCCAAAGATAAGGCTACCAAAAAACCAAAGGCAACTACAGCCATACCATCATTAAACAAGCTTTCGCCTTCCATTAAGGTGGTAAGACGACTACCTACGCCGAGTTGGCGAAACAAAGCGGTGACAGAAACAGGGTCAGTTGCAGATAGACTGGCTGCAATGAGTAAAGCTGTAGTTAGGGAAATACCAACGAGTTGATTGAGAGCGATCGCTACCCCGGCGATCGCAATTAACACCCCGAACACTGCATACAGGCAAATTGGCACTAAATCTCGCTTCAGTTCCGCCCATTTCAAATTCCATGCGGCTTCAAATAGTAGCGGTGGTAAGAAAATGAACAAAATTAATTCGGGGGAAAGGGTTACTAAACGGACATCGACAAAGGCCAAACCTAACCCGACAATCACCAATAGTAAGGTGTAAGGTATATTGCGAAACCAGCTAAATATCTGCGGTAGTGTCGCCACGCCTAGAGACACCGAAAGTACCAACAGAAATTGCTTGAGATTATTTGTAATGACTTCCTCGGCGATCGCTGATTCAAGTACCATAAGTAAATTCCTGGTATAATTTTGCATTTATCGAAACAGAATTCAAAATAAAGCCGTGAATTCTGTACGTCTGGTGGACTTCAACATGACTATTTTCAGATGACACTAGTTCAATGTAAGACTTTAATTAACAGAGAAAGAAGATTTTACAGTTAACCGAACATTTAGGAGGAAGGTCTTGGGTAATAACATTCGAGACCGGTTTAAAAATTTCCGCCGCCGGGGTTCGCAGCCGGAACAACTACAACAGCTACAAACCGACTTGCTGGCTGAATCGACTCTAGATTCAGCTTACATAATTTTAATTATTAGCTCTTGTGCGATCGCAACTTTGGGTTTATTATCCAACAGTGCGGCCGTGATTATCGGTGCAATGATTATTGCCCCCCTGATGTTGCCGATTCGTGGGTTAGCTTTTGGTGCTTTGCAAGCAGATATTACTTTGTTTCGCAAGGGGATAATTGCTGTAGCAGTAGGCACTATGTTAGCGGTAGCGATCGCTTTTACTCTGGGCTTGCTGGTGGGATTGCCGAGTTATGGTGGCGAAGTACTGGCTCGATCTAGACCAACATTGTTAGATTTGGGAATTGCTGTAGCAGCTGGTGGTATTAGTGGCTACGCGAAAATTGAAACGAAAATATCTACTAGTTTAGCAGGAACTGCGATCGCTGTTGCCCTCATGCCCCCCATTTGTGTCATTGGTTTAGGCTTGGCACAAGGAAATTGGTCACTCAGTTTGGGGGCAACTCTACTTTATCTCACCAACTTATTAGGTATTGCCCTCTCCTGTATGGTGACATTCTTAGTAGCAGGTTACACTTCAATGGCGCGAGCCCGTCAACCCCTAATTTGGACTATGGCTTTGACAGCTATTCTACTAATTCCCTTGGGAGTCAGCTTTGCCCGACTTGTACGACAAGCACAACTAGAAACCAGCTTACGACGGGCATTATTGAATCGAACTGTCACCTTTGGCCGCTTGCAGTTGCTTAATAGTAATACCAATTGGTTGACAAATCCCCCAGAAGTGCGTTTGAGCGTCCGAGCAAGAGAACCTGTCACACCTCGGCAAGTAGAATTATTAGAAGCATTTATCAAACGAGAGATGGGGCAACCATTCACCCTAATTTTTGAAGTTGGTCAAGTGGAGGAAATTAGAAGTTCTGAAACCACACCCTGAACTTGCTAATTTGGTATGAATGAAGAGAGAATCTATCAGCAAAGTCAAAATAGCTTTTCTAATGTGGATGTTACTGAATTAGTCAAAGTTTCAATTATCCTCTTGCTGCTTGCTACAGGAGTAGCTTTGCTATCCCGACGGTTGGGAATCCCTTATGTTACAGGTTTAGTATTAGCAGGTTTGCCCATCACTGAGTTATTGTCTCGTCGGATTGGTTTAAATCCAACCCTTGTTTTAAATCTTTTCTTGCCAATTCTCATCTTTGAAGCTGGTATTAATACAGATGTTAGCCGCCTACGCAGCACCTTTAAACCAATTGCCCTACTAGCTGGGCCAGGGGCTGTGATTTCCAGTGCGATTATTGCCCTCCTGTTGAAATTTGGGCTGGGACTGAGTTGGATACCTGCGTTATTTGTCGGAGTAATTCTGGCAAACACTGATACTGTTTCCATGATTGCTGTATTTAAGGATATACCAGTACCCTCGCGGCTTTCCACCATCGTTGAAGGGGAAACCCTATTCAATGATGCCGCTGCCCTAGTTTCCTTCAACTTGATTGTGCAAGTATATTCAACAGGCTCACTCACATTTATAGAGGGAATCCAACAACTGCTATTTATCTCTCTAGGAGGCTGCGTTGTGGGGTTGGTCTTGGGCTACTTGAGTATACCTGTATTCGCCCGTTTAGATGATGCTCTTAGCAGTCTTTTGCTGACAGTCGCAGTTGCATTAGGAACTTTTCAGGTTGGGCAATTTCTCGGTGTATCAGGTCCTGTGGCCGTAGTTGTCGCTGGATTAATTTTTGGGAATTTTGGGCTTTCTCGCAATACTTCTGCCTCTAGCCGCATTACCTTGTTGAGTTTCTGGGAATATGCCAGTTTTACTGTCAACACCTTTATTTTTCTGTTGATTGGTGTAGAAATAAATTTGGTAACGCTCTGGAAAACTTTACCTGCAATTCTACTTGCAGTTTTGGCTTATCAAATCGGGCGAGTTCTTACGGTGTATCCACTGCTAGCAGTAGTTCGTTGGATTGACCGCCCAATTCCGCTGCGCTGGCAACATTTACTGTTTTTAGGCAACATCAAAGGTTCACTCTCAATGGCTCTGGCATTGAGTTTACCCACTACATTACCAGGGCGAGAAGTCCTGATCGCTATAGTCTTCGGCTGTGTGCTGGTTTCGTTAGTGGGACAGGGTTTAAGTTTGCCTTGGGTGGTAAAACGCTTAAAGTTATCTAAATTTTCTGAAGTTCAACAACAGGTTGAAGAGTTGCAAGCCCAGTTGATGACGGGTAAGGCGGCACAAGATGAATTAGATAGCCTGTTAAAATCAGGGGTATTACCAAAAGCCGTTTATGAAGAGATGCGTTCAGCTTATCAGGTACGAATTGCCGGTGCAGAAAAGACACTGCGGGAATTATATAATCGTCGCCCTGATGAGGTGGAAGCTAGAAGTGGCAAGAGCAGTAAACTTGAGGCTATTCGCCGACGTTTACTGCTGGCAGAAAAAGGAGCGCTCAATGAGGCAATGCGGAAGCGAATTCTTTCAGAAGAAATTGTGCGCGGACGGATACAAATTCTCGATGAACAATTACTGAAATTAGAAGATGATTAACCCGGATTTCTCAGCACACCTCTTAAAGCCTGCGCATGTGCCGGGGAGAAGTAATGAGTAAGAAGTAAGAAGTTTTTACTCATTACTCATTACTTATTACTCATTACTTATTACTCATTACTTATTACTCATTACTCATTTGTGGGATTCTTTCTTCAAGTTGGTATTAACAAAGTGCTAGGTGATTACAGTTGGCTGTTCCCGTCCTGTCAGTTCGCGAATCTGGACTATCTCTTGAGCAATAGTGATTAAAGAAGCAAGTGCTTGCTGTGGCTCAAGGTCATGTTTGGCGGGATCTGGCTCGTAGCTTTCTAGATAAACTCTTAGGGTTGCACCTTGAGTGCCCGTGCCAGAAAGTCGCACGACAATGCGGGAGCCATCGGTAAAGCCAATGCGAACACCCTGTTGATGGCTAATGCTACCATCAACAGGGTCGGTATAACTAAAGTCATCACTGTATTCAACTTGATAGTTACCGAATTGCTTGCCTTTAAGATTTGGCAATAAGGAACGCAGTCTTTCTATTAAAGTGTTGGCTGGACCTGTCTCTATCTCTTCATAGTCATGGCGTGAGTAATAATTGCGTCCATAGGTTTGCCAGTGTTCCCGGACAATCTGCTCAACAGATTGTTGCCGGACTGCTAGGATATTCAGCCAAAACAGGACAGCCCATAGCCCATCTTTTTCACGGATATGATTAGAGCCGGTACCAAAACTTTCTTCACCGCACAGAGTTGCTTTCCCCGCGTCTAAGAGATTGCCGAAAAACTTCCAGCCTGTGGGTGTTTCATAAGATTCAATCCCAATCTGAGCAGCAACTCGATCTACTGCTTGGCTAGTAGGCATCGATCGCGCTACCCCGGCTAAACCTGCACTATAACCAGGGACTAGCTTGGCGTTTGCGGCTAACACTGCGAGGCTATCGCTAGGGGTGACAAAGAATTTACGCCCTAAGATCATATTGCGATCGCCATCTCCATCAAAAGCTGCCCCAAAGTCGGGCGCATTCTCTCCGTACAAAATATCTACTAAATCATGGGCATAAACCAGATTTGGGTCAGGGTGGCCGCCGCCAAAGTCTTCTAGGGGTGTACCATTTTGCACAGTTCCCACTGGTGCGCCTAAACGTTGCTCGAAAATAGCATGGGCATAAGGGCCAGCCACCGCATGTAAGGCATCGATGCTGAACCGAAAATTTCCTTTTGTCAACAGTTGGTGAATCTGTTCAAAATCAAACAGGGACTCCATTAACTCTTGATAATCATGTACGGAGTCAATCACCTCAACTACCGTCTCTCCTAAATGTGACTCACCCAAAGTTTCTAAATCTACATCTGATGCTTCCAGAATTTGGTAGCTATCAATCACTTTACTGCGATTGTACATAGCCTCTGTCACCTTTTCCGGGGCTGGGCCACCGTTGTTAATGTTATATTTCACGCCAAAGTCACCATTTGGCCCGCCCGGATTATGGCTAGCAGACAAGATGATGCCACCAATAGCCTCGTACTTGCGAATAATCGCGGAAGTTGCAGGAGTAGACAAAATCCCCCGTTGGCCAACTTTAATCCGCCCAATTCCATTGGCCGCAGCCATTTTCAAAATGATTTGAATGGCTTGGCGATTGTAATAACGACCATCACCACCCAGGACTATGGTTTGTCCCTGCAAGTCCCCTACAGAATCGAAGATGGATTGGATAAAATTTTCCAGGTAGTGGGGCTGCTGAAAAACCTTAACTGCTTTCCGCAGCCCAGAAGTACCAGGCTTTTGGTCGCTGAAGGGAGTAGTAGAGACTTTATGGATGTTCATAGATTTAACAAGGCATTTTTCTTTTACAGCTTTACATAAGTTCGTTACAAAAAAAAATTGCTTACGTATTATCTACCTATCGGCTATCAACTTCCCTATTCTGCGATTCCCGATAGCGCCGCATCACACAAGTCCCCTTTACCATACTGAGTGCTGACTCCTGAATTCTGTTCGATAAATTAGCTTTTGAAAAATTCTATTTTAAAGGCGATCGCTTATAGTTATTTTGACTTTTAATCACTCTACCAGGACTGATAAAAGAAATTCCTTGCTGAAAGTCAGTACCAATCATGACTGCCTCCACTATCGGTTCGGATATTTCTGTTTGGGCTACCCACTCGACAATGAAGTTTGCGCCTAAACCTCCACTGGTGTCATTTCTATTGATAAAAAAATCTGTCGAAGCTAGGGCATCAAGTTGAATAGGGCGCTCCAAATACTGCTTAATTAGTTTCCCTTCCGAGTTGTAGTAACGTACAGAAGTAATAATCATCGGATTGGTCAAATCTGTATTCCGAATACTAAGCGTAGCTGCTAACTCAAAAATCTCTTGGCGATTGTGATGATAGATATGAGAGTAGACAGGAACATAAACAGTTTGACCGCTTGCTATCTTAAAATTCTTATCCAACGTCACTGTTTTTTGCAATGGGGTTGCTGGAATGGCATTGGGTTGTGACTTGGGTGTTGATTCACAAGATGCAAGAATAATAACAGCGATCGCTAAATAAATATATCTATACAGCTTCATCAAAACTCACCAATTTTTTATATGTGTAGCTAACCCTACCTAATAAACAATTTAGGTAGGAACTACGCTCAACATCTTTGTTCAATAAAATCAATGACTTGATGTAAGCATCTTGGTTTAGTCACAATCAGCACAGTTGAATGAGGTTCCAGTATTGTACTGCCGTTAGGAATCATCAAATCTTCGTGGGGATGAGATTGATAGCCAATAATTAGCGAACCAGTGGGGAATTGGGGATCTTGAGCAATTTCGGCAACACTACGACCGGCAACATAGCAATTGTTGGGGATGGAAAGTTTCAGAACCTCAATCTGTCCCTGCTCAAAATGCATCATTGATTCTACTTGCGGATACTCAATGGCATTCACCATTGTTGAAACTGATAGTTCAACAGTACTGATAATATGGTTAGCTCCAGCTATCCGCAGCGGTTCGGCAAAATCGGGGTGGCGCATCCGACTCAAAATATGGGTGACGCCGTAGTGTTTAGCAAGAGTTACCATTGCCAAGTTTAAGGCATCACTTCTCAGAACTGCTGCCAAGGAACCGGCTTTGCGAATCCCCGCTTCTAATAATACTTCTGTACTCACAGCACTGCCTTCAAAAGCCATTGCTCCTACTTGTTCGCGGGCGTAGCGACAAGCAATAGGGTCAATGTCAATTACGGCAACAGTATGTCCTAGTTCTACCAGTTTTTGCGCTAAACTTAAGCCTACTAAGCCGGCTCCACCAATTAGTACGTACATTAATTCTCTTTATGCTCTCTTCCACTTACTTTACAAGTTAGCAGAGGATTGACATACTCACCGAGAAAGAAGGGTCGGTGATTCTGGAATAATAAGTAATGAGTAAATACCCATTTCTCATCCACTCATTACTCATTACTCATTTAAAGTCCTATGATTTCAACTGTTGGGAATGTCAAAAACTCGCCATTCCTGAATACCCCAACGCCTAAGAATAGATTCAGCTTGACGGATATCGTCTTCTGTACTTTCTATCGTCACTAAATAATCACCTTGGAATACTCGGTCATTGTAGAGTTGGGCAACTTCTTCAGGAAGAAACCAACCTCGTAGTGCGCCAATCAGACCGCCAGCAGCTGCGCTAGCTCCACTTCCTAACAGGGTGGCTAAAACAGACTCTGCTGCTAGCGCTGGGCCAAAACCAGGAATAAGCAAAATACCCAAACCCGCAACTAAGGTAAGTAAACCTCCCGCCGTAGCGCCTGCTAATCCACCCGCCCTAGCACCTTCAGCAGGAGCAATATTACTTTCACTCGTGTCGGAACTGTCAAGTTGCTCATTGAGCTTGGGTTTTTTAGTGATTACAGAAATTTTATTCATCGAAAAGCCACTACTTCTCAGTTCGTCGAGCGCCTGTAGTGCAATTTTGCGATTACGAAATATGCCAATAGCGTGTTGAATTTGACCAGAAGCCATTTTGCCTCCCAAGCTTTTGCTGGTAATTGATTTGTTTAGAGTATTACAAACAATTGTTACCAGAAAGTGTTAGCACTTGTGAGCAATTAGGTTTATTAGTAGCCAAGAAATTAACCTTGTGATTATTTTGATTTATGCCTAGTTGAAGATGGCAGAACAAAGCTAATATGAACCTTTGCGTTATTTTTAACTACAAAGTTATTTTTACTATGTTGCACTTATAAGTAATATCAATTGTACTTTTGGAATTGGTATTTTTCGAGTAACTCTTTAACTTGAGCAACTACCAAAGGATGTGGATCTTTTTGTAGCTGGGGGAGGATTTGCAGGAGAACGCGATGTGAAACCATATTTAAATATGCGATCGCAGCTTCTCTGACAAAGCCGGTGGGATGACGCAAACTCACTAATATCTCAGAACTGGTCAGTCGGATGCGTGTAACTTGAGCATAATGAAAACAGCAAGCTAGACACCAGTCAGAAAGGAAATTACCCAACATCAGCAATCTGTGGAGGCGATCGCTAACTATCATATTCTCATATTCTACGATCTTGGCTTCGACAAGATATTGTAATTTTTCTGCCTGTGGTCGGTTATCTAAAATATTCAGCAATAAAGATTTTGAAGACAAAGTGACAGTATGCTCTAATATTTCTAAGCCCCGCGCTAAGTTTACCACTGAGAGCGATCGCAGATTAAATGCTGCTGCCTGCATCTTTTCTGGCGAATAAAGCAGTTTCAATAGCAGTAGCAGCCGCTCTTTGACATCCAATTCCAATTCTAAAAGGGCGCGTTGCAGTAATTCCGAGACAATCACAATCCTTTGATTGGATTGATAATTTTCTTTTTGGTCTAGTGTTTGCAAGTCAATGTATGCGGCGTAAATTTCACCTAAAAATTTTAATTCCTGCTTAATTAAATTTTCTACCCGACTTTCATAAAATCGATCTACTAAACCTTTAATTCCTGGTTGTTTGTGAATTTTTAGTAAGCTGCGGAGAATATGATCCCTAGTAGTACCCCAGGATATTTCCAAGTTTTCCCATAAAGTCTCTAATGCTTGCTGGGTACCGACTTGAGCAATGGTACGCCAAGCATACATCCGCACTACTTCTGGTTTGTAAATATTGGTTGCCAACCGCAACAGCATTTCTAAAGCTTCATTTTCTAGTCGCACTAGGGCTGACATGGCTGTGCTGCGCGTTGATTTGTAATAAAGTGCTGCAATCAGTGCCGAATAGTACTCTTCTAAATGGGTGGCTGAAATCATTTCTAATACGGCACAGCGCACCCGTAAGGACTCATCTTGTAATAAATTCGGGATATGAATCCGCAACGCCTGCAAATAAACTGCTTCTCTCAGCGCTCTAACTCCATTCACCCGTTCCCGTTCTTGCTTATGAGTCAGCATCCGGCGCATGGTTTGAGTAGCTGCTACCTTTTGCATCGGCGTTCCCTGGCGTAAGACTAAAGCGGCGGCAGTAGCGCGGATGAGTGAGTTTTGGCGCGGGTGTAAATATCCTTCTAAAAGGCTTAAATTGGGATTTGGTTCAGCCAGCCAAACGTAGCGCAGCGCTAAGGCAAAAACTTCGGGGTTAGTTTCTTGGGATTCTTCTAATAAAGGACGGATGGCGGCTAAATAAACCGGATTTACACCTCCCATCAGCATCACTTCCAAACTTTGGCGCTGCAAATCTGGGGTTAACTTCACTAGTAGCGGGGCTAAAACTTCCGCCGCGCCTTGGGAGTCAATTTGGGCTAAAAGTTCAATACAAGAGCGTTTATCAGCCTCACTGCCTTTTTCTGCTAAAGCTTTAACTACTCCCTGCTTGAAAAAACGTAAGCCGACATTGCTTGCACTCAAGTGACCCCGCGCCACACTCAAGACTAACAGTTCCACATAGCGCGATCGCAATTCCCAAACTACTGTTAAACAAGTGCCAGTTATCAGCATGGTTTCTGCTACCAACACCCATCTTTGTAGTGGTTCGGGTACAAACCGCCCACAAAACAAGATAGTTGCAAAAATTAGCACTCCTGTCAAACCTGTGGCGATCGCTTCGGCGGTTCCACCAGATAAAGTCTGCATCCGGCTGCGAATTCCCTCTGGAATCGGTTGGTACAGGATGGGGCCGCTACTCATCACAAAGGTGTAGCGCAAAAGTTCATCAAAGAATTTGACAATTATCAAACCCCAGAAAAAGCTTTGCGATTGCATGGCTGGAATTAAATGCAGCAATACCAGCACTCCTGGGAGTGAAAAGCCGACGGTAATTGGTAAAAGCGTCGCAGTGAAAAATACCCCCATCCGTTCGATGAGCCGACTGGAAAAAAACCACTGCAACAACAACTCACACAGTCCCAACATCCCCCCAAACAGACCCAAAAAGCTCGCAAGTTCTCGGTCGCTCAAATTGGATTGGAGTTCGCGCAGATACTGAAAATCTATTAACAAGCCAATAACTTGCAACAGTCCCACAAAAGCAAACAACTGCCAGACGTACCGCTTCAGCGGGCTTTTAATGAAACGCTCCCGTGAAGCTTGTTGTTCGGGAACTAGTCTTTGTGGGGTTTCAGGGAAAGCTGCTCGATAGTGATGAGTTAAATAGAATAGAATCGCCGATCCTAATAAAATCACAATACAGGCGATGAGGATGATCTTATTCAGCGTGGTGTATTGCACTAGCCAAGGCAAACTAAAGCCACTGATCACATCTGCTACCAAAAGACCACTACTCACCAGTGGGTAAGTCCGTTTAATCTCCCGAATATTAAATATTTGGTTGGCGACAATAGAAGTGTTGAGGTCATTGACCACATAAAGTGCATCTACCCACAGCCGCAGCAGAAATGCCGAAATCACAGCCAGGTAGGAAAAATGATATCCCCAACGTAATACAACTAATAAAACTAATGGCATCAACATGCAAGGTGCGATCGCCACAATTACCCGACGTAAGGGAAAAATCTTTTGCAGCCAAGAGTATAAAAAAACCAGTCCGGCACTCATTACCGCACTAGCAATATACATCCACGGCAGCAGGTGAGTTCCATATTCATCCAAAAACAGCGCCACCGTACTGTCTTCTGCCCACCGCAATCCTACACAGACAATTGTGTAAAAAAGAAACATTATCTGGGTTCGTTCGCTCTCCTCTGGTCGGAGATTCACCCACTGTAGTAGTCGTGGTAAAGCAACTTTATTTGCAGCCAACCAGTGATTTTTCAGTTCCATGCAGTTTTATTTTCTGGTAGTATCACCGCGTAATGGGGAGGCAGGGGAGCAGGGGGCAGAGGGGAAAGAAATATACCTCCTTGTCCCCTTGTCCTCCTAGCTCCTTTGGAAATAGCAAAAGTCCTGAGCAACTGAGTATTATGTTTCCCACTCAGCGTTCAGGACTATCGATTTTAGATAAATTTAAATGCTTTCGTAGGAGTGCATAGCTAAGGGACTTCCAAGAAATAAATTATCCATTTTGTGGGGTGGGCAACATGAGCGCCCTAAATCTGGGACGGGTGGGGACACCCATCCCACAAGAAAATTTGGGATGTTTTTTTATTTGGAAGTCCCTAACTATGCGCTCAAAGCGTATATTGCATTCAAATAAAACATGAAAAAATCCCCCGACTTCTAGTCAGGGGATTTTCAAACTTGGTCTATTAAACAGTTAGAGAATTATTTTTTAGGCGAAATGAGCATCATCATGTTTCGTCCTTCTTTTTTAGGGGCTTGTTGAAGCTCACCAAAAGGCTCCAAATCCGTTGCCATTCGCTTGAGCAAATCTTCTGCTAGGTCGCTGTGTTGAATTTCTCGACCCCGGAACATCACAGTCGCTTTGACTTTATCGCCATCTTTCAAAAAGCGCTCTGCTTGCTTAACACGCACGTTGTAGTCGTGTTCTTCTATTTTGTAGCGCATCTTAACTTCTTTGACATCAGCCGTGTGCTGTTTTTTCCGGGCTTCCCGCGCCTTTTTTTCTTGCTCAAACTTGTATTTCCCGTAGTCCATAATCCGACAAACTGGCGGGTCAGCTTTATCGCTGATTAGCACCAAATCTAGCTCTTTTTCTTCTGCTAGTTGTAGTGCTTCCTGTGGGGGCATAATTCCCAGTTGGGCACCGTCAGTGTCAATGACCCGAATTTTCGGGAAGCGAATTCGTTCGTTAATTTGGGGCAGATCGCGAGTTCTTTTCTTCTCAATCACAGCCATTATGATTAGTGGGAGCTCTTAAATGAAGGATTTGGTGTGGTCTAAATTGGTATGCCTCAGAGGCAAAATACAGAAGTAACTCAGGACTGAAAACATAGTCTCCAGTTCTAGGGTAACTAATCTATAAAATAGTTGCCTCGTTGTATTTGTCATTTTACTCAGTCTGAGAGAATTTCTCTGCAATAGTTAATCTAAATTACACAACCTAGACTCATATTAAATATTATTACAATTCTTGAGCAAGACTTTTTGCGATGGTGTATCGCCCACCGCAGGCGAAAACTTCTTTACTGGCAACGCCCGAAATACTGATTATTGCGTTGCCAGTTTTTTGTTAAAGTTCTTTTTTGGAGAAGGTGCTAATACCAATTATTTATGAAGCTGCGCTAAATAGAGCTTCAAGGATAAAGTCGTAGGAAGTCACTGAAGCAATCATCTCAGGTGTAATTGCTTTGAGGACATCAGTTAACTTCTGCTGTAATTGTGCAAGGGTTTTACAGTTTTCCCATTGGAGTTTTGATTTGAGAAGTTCCCAAAACCGCTCAATGGGATTGAGTTTCGGAGAGTGAGGAGGTTGAAAAATCGGGATAATGTTATCAGGGTAGTTAAGAGTTTTGGCTTTGTGAAACGATCCTTGATCAAACTGGATAACCGCGATATCATCACCAAGCTCAGCAGACACTAATTCCAAAAAGTGTTGAAAACAATCAGCATTAAGGTAGGGAAACTCGTAGAAAAAGCTATAGCCACTAAGGATCGTGTATTTAATAACCTGTGTAGTAGCGCGTCCACACTAAAATGTTGGGTTTAAGCAGCAGGGACGCAGAGTGCACGAGAGAAGAAAAAGAGACTAATTAACCGATTGTTTTTTACCCAATATTTTAACCTTGCTGCGCTAGTCGGTTGGGTTGAGTCTGCGAAACCCAACATCTCTAGAGCGTTGGGTTTCGTGCCTCAACCCAACCTACAAAAGTCGATGTTATTTAATTCTCATTCCTAAGCGGTTCTACGACACCGTATAAATAAAAATTCTCATGACGCCACTGGCTGTGTTCTAAAGGTTTGATTCCTTTTGCAGTAATTAAACGTCGCTCTCTTTAATCTCAATAATCAATCTCATACCCATAACGCTTTAACCAGATGCACCCATCTCATATTTTAGCGCATCTTCATACAGAATTGGTATTACTATCGTGGTTTTCGATCTGTCCATGAAATGTTAAAAATGCTTCCCGAAATCCCTGAGCCTATTTTATTAACCCAGATTTTTGCCAGGCTTGCTACTTTAGGTCGTATTCATCCCGTTTCTACGGGCGTTGAACCCTCGTAAATTGGCAGAAGTATTGTAAGTAATGATTAATTTATTTTTGAACAGTACAACAGGGCAAGAAAGGCTTGTTTACAACTTCTTTAATGTCTACTGAATTCAACAAATCTTCCCAATATTTCTGAACTTCGGGATCGTTAGGACGTTGGCGGCGTAAATTAGCTAAAGTTCTTAGAGAATCTTCCCAAAATCCAGCCGTTGCAAATAAAACTGCGCGATCCAAATCTGTGTTTGGTTGGTTTAGCTGAAGGGATAGGTTTTCATCTTGCGATCGCACAATTGTACCTTCTATATAAGAGTCTTTATCGCGGTTATTAGGATCGCAAATCATCGAAAAAGTCCAATTATATTCTTTACCGATTTGTAGAGATGGCTGATTTACAGGTACATTTACACTAACAATACCATTCTGCCCAACAGGTTTGAAAGTTCCCTTATATAATGGGTCGATGCTATCACCGTCGCGCAAAACAAATTCTAGTGCTTGTACTGTTGTCGAGGTTTGAGGAACGTAGAAAAAGAATGTGGGACGCTCTGATGTGGTGCGTTGAGCTTCCTTATCTGTCGGTGTCAGGGGAATCAGATATTGTCCAGTTTGAAAGCAACTTCCCCGTGTTCCAGCTGACCTTACTCTACCAGGTCTACCTGGGACAAAGGCGATACGATTTCTACCGCGTTGAATGTAACTTGTAACATTTCTAATTGCAGAAGTAGCATATCTATCTCCAGGACGTAGCCGCTCTGCTTGCTGAAAATTCAATAAAGCTTTTCTATAGTTTCTCCGTTTGGTTTCGTTATAACCAAGCTGCATATATTGGGTGTAAGCAGATTTTGCTTGTGCCAGTTGATAAACTGATGTTGCCAAAACCTGAGTCATGCTTACAGGCTCGAAGGGCAGAAATGCTAAAGTAGCAAGCAGATAAGTTGCCCAAAATCTATATTTCATGATGTTTATGTTTACTTGTAGTACATTTTTTGGGTATATATAATACAATAGCCTAAGCTTTACAGTGACAAGACTTTATCTGTGCTACTTTCTGGGAAGGCTGAGGTAGCATTCTGAGTTTTTTGACAACACAATTCCCGACTTTTTGAAGAAGTCGGGAATCTTAACCTTTGGATTTTCAGTAGTCTATATTGACTTTTACCTGTTCCTTAATAGACATCTGGTGAAATTAAAGATGCATCATCCAGAACCCTTGTAGAGACGTAGCAGTGCTACATCTCTACATTATTTATCACTCATATTTTTAATGAGGTACAGCCAATTGTTCATCGGCTACCTGAACATGATCGGCAACAATTTTGCGGAATACATCACCTTCAATTGTTTCCTGTTCTGCTAGCAAATCTACTAAACGCTCCAAAACTATGCGGTTTTCTTCCAAAAGTTCTTTGGCCTTAATGTAGGAATTGCTAACAATTTCGCGCACTTGTGAATCAATTTTGGCAGCAATTTCCTCAGAGTAGTCTGATTTATTCATCCAGTCGCGTCCTAAAAATACCTCTCCACTCTGATTTTCCAAGGACAATGGGCCTAATTCTGACATCCCGAAGCGTGTCACCATCTGCCGCGCCATCCCTGTCACGTGTTGCAGGTCATTGCTTGCACCTGTGGTCACTTCTGGCTTACCAAAAACGATTTCCTCAGCGGCGCGACCACCCAAAGTAGCAGTAATCCGGGATTTGAGCTGGGAACGAGAAATTAACCCCTGTTCTTCGTTGGGAGTAAACCAAGTTAATCCTAGTGCTTGTCCTCGTGGAATTAATGTAACTTTCTGTACAGGATCGTGGTCTTTGAGCAATGTGCCTACTAAAGCGTGTCCAACTTCATGATAGGCAATTAAGCGCTTGCTCTTGCTGTCTACTAAGGCGGTACCTTCCATACCTGCAACAACTCGGTCTACAGCAGCATCAATTTCTAAAAGAGTGACGGCTTCTTTACGTCTTCTAGCGGTGAGAATAGCGGCTTCGTTGAGTAAGTTAGCTAAATCTGCGCCAGTAAAACCAGGAGTGCGGCGAGCGATCGCTTCTAATGATACGCTAGGATCGATTTTCTTATTCCGGGCGTGGACTTTCAAAATTTCTAGTCGCCCTTTAAGATCGGGTGGATCGACCATCACTTGTCTGTCAAAGCGTCCTGGTCTGAGTAATGCTGTATCTAAAACATCTGGGCGGTTTGTGGCAGCAATAATAATGATACCTGTGTTACCTTCAAAACCATCCATTTCTGTGAGCAGTTGGTTGAGGGTTTGTTCGCGCTCGTCGTTACCACCACCGATCCCAGCACCCCGTTGTCTACCTACTGCGTCAATTTCATCGATAAATATTAGACAAGGGGCATTCTCTTTGGCTTTCTTGAAAAGGTCGCGCACGCGAGATGCACCTACGCCAACGAACATTTCTACAAATTCTGAACCGGAAATACTGAAGAATGGTACACCTGCTTCACCTGCGATCGCTTTTGCTAGTAAAGTTTTACCAGTACCAGGAGGGCCAATTAACAGCACACCTTTGGGAATCCGTGCGCCTACAGCAGTAAATCTTTCTGGCTGTTTCAGGAAAGTCACAACTTCTTCGAGTTCTTCTTTAGCTTCTTCAACCCCGGCGACATCTTCAAATTTCACTCCAGTTTTTGCCTCCATTTGGAAGCGAGCTTTGGATTTACCGAAATTCATCGCTTGGCTAGAAGCATTTGTAGAGCGCCGGAGGAACAACAGCATTAAAGCCACCAATGGCAAAATCCACATCAAATTAATTAACAGCCCTACAGCAGCTCGACTATTAGCAGAGGAAACTTCGCCAAAATCCACATTCTTATCTTTGAGAATGTTAATTAACTCAGTGTTTTGCGCCAAAAGTCTCACCTGTTGCGGTGGTGTATTATCTTTTTGTCCCTTGAGATAAACCTTTGCTAGCTGTTCGGTTTCGTCAAGCTCTACTTTCTCGACTTCTCCCGCCTTCACTTTCTTGATCAAATCACCATAATTTAGCGAGGCGGTTTCTGCTTTTTGTGCCATGACAGGAGTACTTCCGAAAATTCCTGGCAACATAATCAAACTAGCAGCAATTGCACCAACCCAAGCAACGCGCTTTGAAGACTGCCTTTTTATCAATGCTTTTTTTCCCGAATTTGTCATAATAATTACCCTTTGTCTGCTGGCACAAGTTAAGCGCTGGTTTTATGCCTATTCTTCTATCAAAAATTGTAATAACTGGAAATTACACTTTTCTTATCTAGTCTAACTTCCTCACAAAAGCATTCCCAAGTTTCTTCAGGCTATTACATAAAGTTGAGCGATCATTATCTAGATTTTTGCAGTTGTTAAGACTAGACATTGGGCACAAGAGGCAAAGGTGCGCAGATAGGGGAGAACTTACTCCTACTTCTCCCTTGCTCCTCTGCTCCTCGGTCACTGAGCGTAGCCGAAGTGCTGCTCCCCTGCTTTTCCAGTCCCCAATCCCCAGTAGATATTAATTTGACACATTCCAGCACAAATCGCTAAGATAAACATAGTCATAACGATTCCGCTTTTTACAAATCTGACGATAGTAGCTAGTTAATAGTTTATGGGTTAATTATGGTGAAAATTATTGGTATTGGTGGTAGCTTAAGACCCAACTCTTATACCCAGCTTGCTTTAGAAGTCGCAGCGCAAAGAGTTGAGGCTGTAGGTGCAGAGGTAGAAATTCTCGATTTACGGCAGTTGCAGCTACCATTTTGCACTGGCGCAAAGGAGTATCCAGAGTATCCAGATGTTCAGCGGTTGCAAGAAACAGTTAGTCAGGCTGATGGGTTAATTTTAGCGACACCTGAGTATCATGGTGGCGTTAGTGGTGTACTGAAAAACGCCCTGGATTTAATGAGCTTTGACCAACTGTCTGATAAAGTAGCAGGATTTATTAGTGTTTTGGGTGGTCAGTCTAATAGCAACGCTCTAAACGAACTACGGTTAATTACCAGATGGGTGCATTGTTGGTCTATCCCTGAACAAATTGCGATCGGACAAGCTTGGGGTGCTTTCAGTCCTGAAGGCAAACTCGTAGATGAGAAGCTCTCTCAAAGATTCGATCAATTTGCTCAGAGTTTAGTTGATAATACTCGCAAGCTGCGGGGCGTAAATTAATTGTAGGGTGGGTCTAGCTTTGCCCACCCTCGTAAACTCAAAAATTAATGATGGTGGTGGTGATGATGGTGATCCCCTGCGAGTTGAGGATTCACTGCCACACTTTGTTCTGATAACAACTCTGCTATATGAGTATCAGCCCATTGCGCCACCATTGCCAAGAATTCTGGGCGATCGTTGACACAAGCCATTTGCACGTAATTCGTACCAGGATGCTGTTTCTCTAAAGCATGGATGATATGGTGTACATCCAATAGAGTTTCGTGGTTTTCTGTGGCAAAGCCAATTGGCATAAAGATCACTACTTTCGCACCCAATTGAATCAGGTTATTAGCAGCTTGCTCTGCATTTGGCTGCGTCCAATCAATTAGGGGTGTGTCATGATTGAGCCAACCCACGCAGATTAACGGATAGCGGTTAATCAACTTATCCCGAACCAAGTCGTACATTGCTTCACTTTCGGCAATCCCAGAAGTAAAGCCTTTAGCTTTATGAGGACAGCCGTGATTCATTAAGACAATACCGATTTGAGAAGGTAGATAAGCTCCGGCTAACTCAGCAATTTTCTCTTCAACTAGATGAGCCATTAAATCGATGTAGGCTGGTTCGTTGAAGAAAGAAGGAATGTAGCGTTGTGCTTTAACCCAGTGTTCTTCACCATCAGTCAACTCAACGAGAGCATTGTTAACTTGCTCGATCGCAATACCACTGGTAAATATAGAATCAACAACCAGCAAAGGGTAGATTAATAGCTTATCGAAACCTTGGTTTTTGATTTCCGCTAAGACTTGATTGGGTAGAAAAGGGGCGCAGAAGTTGAAAGCCTTGAAAACTTGAACCTTATCGCCCCATTTTTCTTGTAAATTCTTCTCAATCCCAGCCCGCTGCTGTTCAAAGATGGCGTTGTGTGGGGAGATAAAATCGTGGTGTGTGTGTCCCCACTCATGGCGGTCAAATAGCGCCAAAAGCTTTGCCAGAGGCGGATAAATCCAGGTTGGTACTGGTGCGAATTTTGCTGTCAGTAGATTTAAAGCCTGTTCGTTATAGTTGGCGAAATCTTCGTAGCTTTCGACTTCGCCGTAGCCCATAAGCAATACGGCTACACGGTCTTTACCTGATAGATGCTCGTGGGTGTGTTGTACTTTTTCCGGCGTGGCAACCACAATTAGTTCCTCAATATAACCAGAGTGCAGAGAAATATAAAGTTAGGGAATAGTTTGCACATTTTCCCTACTTGTAACTTATTATCCCATCCAGGGGGATAGGATAGGTGGGAAAATCAAGATAATACATCAAAAGACATACAAGACATACAAGATTTTTAATTTTTATTTAGGCATAACCCCGATGAGCGCTGTTTTTATCTGTTGCAGGGCTTTGTCAATGACATTTAATTAGCTACAGCGCTTTCATTCTTTCGGTGTGATCGCTCCCAGCCTCCAGTTACCAATTTAAGTTTTGTCTACCACCAGTTCAAGAAGATATAAAAAGGCAACAACTTTTCCGAAATAGTTAAGTTAGTGGGTGTAGTAAATATCAACTTACTAAATAGGAGAAGTTTAAATGCTAAACAAACGTTTTTTTGCTGGTTTTTTTGCCTTAACAACTATTTTTGTTTCAGCACCATCTGTATCAGCAAATTCTGTAAAAGAAATGCCTATTCTAACAGCGAAAGAAACGCGTGTTTTAACGGCTAATCGTATGTTCTTAGCATTGGTGCCAGATGCTGTTTCGGAGTATTATCATGTACCTTCTTATTTTAAGAGAGTATCTGTCTTTTTTGATCAGGAATTTATCACAGTGCCAATCAAAAATACAGCTAATCAAATAGTGGGCTACCTCAATTGGCGCATTGACTGGAATACTGCAATAGATTCTAGTTCTATGTATTCAGATAATCACTATAAGCAGCATAAAAATCTTACTAAACGGAACTTACAAAGAATAAATGATTCCACAAAAAATAAAGAGGCAGCATTTATTAAAGAATAATTGTGATTTTTACCATAATTTAGCCAAACGGTCACGAAATACTTCAAAAGTACTTAGAAACATGGATTAAATAACTTGCAATTCTAAGTCTTGTTGGGGTTGGGGTCAAATGAGCAATCGTACCGAAAGTTACGCTAAGACTGAAAACCTTACTAGGTAGATAAGCACTCTATCCACCAATATTTTTTGCAATTCTCAAAGTATCAGTTAAGCTATAAGCTATTTGATACAGCTTTTTTATACGGCTAATCTTGGGTTTGAAGCTTCTAAATTTCAAAGGCTTCAACTGGTACAGGTTTCTCTCAGGTAGACAGGATGTTGAAAACAGGTCATCAAGTCCTTAGCGTAAGTTTCTGAACAAATGCTCATTTCACACCGTTCACAGTATTTTCTTCACCTAGAAACGACATTTTTATCTCATTTAAAATTTGCTACCCCAAAGAAGGTAGAATACGCTGATTAGCTTCTATAGCAATCCGAATTGAAACGTGAGAAAATACTGAGATTAAAAGTACGTGTTTTAGAGCTTTTCAGCGATTTTCTCTCTCACGAATGATTTAGGATTGCTATATTAATAAATAAGGTGCGTTTGTCCCGATTCTTACATTAGTGCCAAACTTAAGAAACACCCATTTCGTCAATAAAAACTAACTTTTCTGAGTCTATTTGTTTAACTTGCTACCAATACTCAATTCTCATTGGACTCTTTTAAAAAATCATTATAATTTTTTTGGAATTGCGTTGTTGTTGGATGATCTACCCCTAACTGTTGTTTACAAATCGTTAAAGCTTTTTCATACTCTCGTTTCGCATCCGTGTACCGTCTTTGTTTACGGTAAACTTCAGCCAGACCATTGTAACTCTTAGCAATATCGGGATGGTCTTGTCTCAGCCGCGGTTCTCTTATTTTTAGTGCTTTTGTATGGAGATTTTCCGCCTCTGTGTATTTCCCTTGATCGTGGTAAAGTGAAGCCAGATTAGAGTAAGTAATGGCAACATCAGGATGGTCTTCTCCGAGCATCTTTTTTCTGACTTTTAATGCTTTTTGATACAGGTTTTCTGCCTCCGTGTATCGTCCTTGATCATGGTATAGTGAAGCCAGATTGTTGTTATTGGTGGCGGTATAAATATGATTTTCCCCGTAAAGTTGTTTTGTTAATTCTAGACATTTTTTAATCAAATCCTCAGCTTCCTTGTACTGTTTTTTATCTAAATACAGAAGAGCCAGATCGTTGTAGATTTGTGCCTTAATCTTATCGATTTGTGTCTTAGGGAAAATGCCATCTATCGATAGCCTTTCGCTTAATTCTAATCCTTGGTTAAAGTAAAGTTCCGCTTCGCTATACTTTCCTAAATAACGATAGATTATTCCTAGATTGTCGTAACAGTTAGCGATATCTATATGATTTTCTCCCAATTTATGTTTTTTTAGTTTTAATGCTTGTTGATAAAATAGTTGCGCTTCGTTGTACTTTCCTTGATTTAAACAAACAAGTCCTAAATTGTTGTTACATGTGGCGATATTAAAATTGTGATCTCCTGACAGCCTTTTGTATATATTTAATGCTTCGTTATACAGATTTTCCGCCTCCATGTATTTTCCTTGGTTACGATAGAGTACGGCTAGATTATTGTAACTGGTAGCAACATCAAGATGTTCTTTTCCCAAACGTGATTCTAATACTGACACGCACTTCTCATACCAAACCTTTGCCGATTCATATAACCCTTGATCAGAATAAAATTTGCCCAACCCCTGAAACACCCAAAGTAAATCTTTGTCAATCACCATTGTTTCCAGATGTTCTGCCACTTCTGCCAGATGGGGTATAGAATTTTTGACTAATTTAATATCTTCTTCTTGACTTGGGGAGCCAAGGATTATTTGGGCACTTTCTACTAATGTTTTTATAAAAGCCTGTTTCAAATTATTAGTTTGTTCTGAGTCTGCTAACTTGACTTTTAAAAACTCCCGTATTAAAGGATGTATTTTATAATTAGTGTCTTTTAACGATTGAATCAAATTAAACTTGTAAAGTTGCTTTTTTGCCTCAACTACATCAGATTCTCCCCAAGAAAGTGACTTACTAATTGACTGTACTAATGTCCAAAAAATTTGCTCTGGTGCAAACAAGCTTAACAATTCACCTACACGCTGCGTAGCAGGATTTAGTTCTTGCCAACTTAATTGAAATGCTGCTTTTACGCCTCGCTTGGCGGTCATTTCAGTATTCTGCAATACCTTCTCTGATAGATCAATGACGTTATCTTGCAAACTCTGAGTTTTTAGTAGCGTTAACACATCTGTTAAAGACAAATCAGGGTCTTGCACTAAATATCGCCCTACTAATTCCAACCCTAATGGTAAGTAACCTAGCCATGCACATAAACGTTTTGCTTCTGGTGATTTTCGTTTCACTCGTAGGTCTTCTTTAACCAGCACGCTTGCCAACAGTTTTAAAGCATCCTTTTCTGAGAGTACATCTAGCGATATTTCTGCAAAGCTAGTTTCCAACCGTCGCTGGCGAGTTGTCATTAATATTCTAAAACGATTACTTGTTGGCAGTAGCCCTCTACAACTTGTCCAATCTGTGACATCATCAAGTATTATCAACACCAAGCCTTCTACAGGTTTCCAATTAGCCCAAAACCACAGTATCTGATCTTTAAGATTAAGATTTTTCTCCTTCAACTCTTTTTGTACATCTAAATTCATAGACGACTTAGCAAACTTAAAAATATCTGCGGCTAAATTTGCTCCTCTCATTGAAAGCCAACAAATACCACCAGGATAATTTGCTTCATATTGTCGTGCATACTGTCTTGCTAATTCGGTTTTGCCCACCCCTGCCATACCTGACACAGCAAGAATTCCTCCTGTGGACGGTTTTATCAACTTTTCACTTAGTTGACCCAGATCATCCTCTCGTCCTACAAAATTGGCATTACCATGAAATACAAGATTATTTGGGGGATTTAACTTTGTCCCTTCCCCAGAGGACGACATCACTCAATTAGTATTATGTATCGTATTGTTACCTTGATAAATTGTGCCTGAATTATTATTGGCGTTATTTTGTTGCGCCTCTCCACCATACACATTTTGGACGTTTTGACCTTCGATCTGTCCAATATTTATTTCTTGCTGAATCTCTGAGGCTAATTTTTCTACTTCTGTAGCAAAACTTGTGTCAGATTTCATTACCTCTTGTAAGTAACTAACTACCCAATCCAAATCAACCTTTGACCCTTTTTCTGCCTTTACAAAAGCTGTTGCTGCCTCTTCCTTACCTTGAAGCTTGTTCCAAATCTTGTTACGTAGCACATTTATCTTTGCTAAAGTTACTTCTGTCAGCTTCTCAATTGTCTTGCCAAAAACTGTTTTCAAGGCCAGAGTTGCGATCGCACCCGCAGTTAGTGGTTCCATGTACTACCTCACCTATAAGCATCAGATTCTACTGATATTACAAGCTTTCTCTAATGGATTCCGCAATTGAGGCAAAATTTGGAATTACACATTTTGCCACGGAGTCATTGTAAAGACAGACAGCTTGTAAGACCTACGGATTTTTTCTAGAGCTGCCAAGGGCGCTTTACTCACCCATACCTTGGCATCGGTCTTGGCTTGCCAGTCAATCTCTTCTTTAGGTGGTGAGACTTTCGCTATAGTTGCAGTGGGAACGGAAATAGGTACGCTCAATGCTCCCTCTTAAGTTAACTTCTTCACCACTTCAACAATTTTCTTTTCTAGCCAATATTCCAACTCTGTGACGTTGCAGGGCTATTTCCTGGAGTTGCGAAAAAGTGGACTCGATTAATTTTTTTCCTCTTGCAATTGGTTGTGGCTTTCTTCTAACTTGTTATTTATTTCCTGTAATAGATGATTATAATTATTTGCCCTGGAATTCATGAGCCAAAGTTAACTGAAAGCTTTAGAGTCGGATTGTTAGATTTAGTTTCTAATAGTGCGATCGCACTCAACTCAGTAAATATATTTATTTATCCGGGCGAAGATGTTTTGGTTTTATCAGCATTGCACATTTTGCAGTTTTTGCGCGTTAGCGTAGCTCACCGCAGGTATTGCTTGACCGACTCTCTAGAATCACCAATTATATTCATAAGCTTTAGTGCTGGCGTAGTTGGGGCAATAGGGGCAGCACATTTGTGGCAACTCTTGGGTGGTCGTGTCAAAGCGTTTATTGCTATAGATGGATGGGGAGTACCACTACAGGGTAATTTTCCTATTCATCGGATGAGCCATGATTATTTCACCCATTGGAGTTCATCTTTGCTAGGCAGTGGGCAAAATAACTTTTATGCAGAGCCATCAGTCGATCATTTGTCCATTTGGAAATCTCCCCAAACTGTACAAGGCTGTTGGGTAGATTCGTCTATTGAGATTATTCCACCCAAAGGTCGTCTGACAGCAACTGAGTTTTTGCTTATGCTGTTAGAGCACTATGAAGCAAATTAATCCGGACAATGGAGTAAGTAAACAGGAGTTAGGAGTGAGGAGTGATGAAGGGAACAGGTTACAGGTGACAGAAGACAGCCAAGAAAAACTATACCCTATCCCCATACCCTATCCCCATACCCTATCCCCATCTACCCCAAGAAAGTATCTAATGTTTCCAACTGAACCGGCTGCTGTTAATAACGGCTTTGGCGCACTGCTAAAAAATCGTGGTTTTATGCTCCTGTGGATTGGGCAATTGGTGTCCCAGTTAGCAGATAAGGTCTTCTTTGTTTTGATGATTGCTCTGCTGGAGAACTACTCACCGCTTCCTGGGTTGGCACAAAATTCGATGTACTCAACCTTAATGCTGTCGTTTACAATACCAGCAATTTTGTTCGGCTCTGCTGGTGGTATCTTTGTTGACCGCTTCCCAAAAAAGCTGATTATGGTTGGCTCAGATGTCGTGCGGGGAATATTAACGCTGTGTCTTCCCTTATTGCCACGAGAATTCCTGATTCTATTAATCCTGACTTTTGCCATTTCTACAGTGACGCAGTTTTTTGCACCAGCGGAGCAAGCAGCTATTCCCTTGTTGGTGAAGCGAGAGAATTTGTTGGCAGCCAATGCGCTGTTTAGCAGCACGATGATGGGAGCTTTAATTGTTGGCTTTGCAATAGGAGAGCCAATTTTGAGTTTGTCGAAAAGCTTGATGGGAGAACAATACGGTCAAGAGATTGTAGTTGGTGGATTATACATATTATCGGCTGCGATCATGCAGCCAATTAAGTTTAAAGAACCCAAACCCCACCAAGAACATCAAGCATCAAATAACCCTTGGGCTGAATTTACTGAGAGCCTGCGGTATCTCAAGAAAAACCGTTTGATATTGAATGCCATGCTGCAACTGACAACTTTATATTGTGTATTTGCAGCCTTAACGGTGCTGACAATTCAATTAGCCGAGGAGTTTGGTTTAAAAGAAAAACAGTTTGGCTTTTTCTTGGCAGCAGCCGGTGTGGGTATGGTATTTGGTGCAGCGATTTTAGGCCACTGGGGTGATAAATTGCATCATAAACCCCTACCTTTAATTGGATTTTTGATAATTGCACTAGTTTTAGGGGTGTTCACTTTTACGCACAACTTATTACTGGCGCTGGGACTGTGTGCATTTTTGGGTGTAGGTGCTTCCCTAATTGGCGTACCCATGCAAACTTTAATTCAACAGCAAACACCATCTACCATGCTCGGTAAAGTATTTGGCTTTCAAAATCATGCCGTCAACATCGCTCTGGCCTTACCTCTGGCTATTACTGGGCCATTAACTGATGTTCTGGGCTTGCGAACTGTGCTTGTAGCAATGAGTATTGTTGTCGTAGTTGTCGGTGTTTGGGCTTGGCAAAATACCCGCAAAGTCTTGCAAAACGTAATTTAATTAATGTAGGCTAATAATCTAGATTTATATTTAATATAAAAATTAATAAGATTTTGATTGAAGTTTTCAATTAAAATGAAATCTTAACTACAGAATTCAGCATTAACTTTAGCTATAGTCTGAGGTTTGACCGTGCGATCGCTTTCCCCAATTAGTCTCCCACAAACCGAGAATCACAAACAGTCTCGTGCCTCTAGCCCGCCAGCCTTGCCCAAACGAGCATCTGGCGGTTTTGCTCTGCTTGACAGCCTTCATCGCCACGGCGTTGATTATATTTTTGGTTATCCTGGTGGGGCAATTCTCCCAATTTACGATGACCTGTATAAGGTGGAAGCAACTGGTGCTATGAAGCACATTCTCGTGAGACACGAGCAAGGCGCAGCCCACGCCGCTGATGGTTATGCCCGTGCTACAGGCAAAGTAGGAGTATGCTTTGGTACTTCTGGCCCAGGAGCAACTAACTTGGTAACAGGCATCGCCACCGCCTACATGGATTCAATCCCGATGATTGTGGTTACAGGACAGGTAGCACGTGCATCGATTGGTACAGATGCGTTTCAGGAAACTGATATTTACGGGATTACCCTACCAATCGTCAAGCACTCTTATGTAGTGCGTGACCCTAAAGATATGGCGCGAATTGTCGCCGAAGCCTTCCATATCGCTAGCACTGGGCGTCCGGGGCCAGTTTTGATTGATGTCCCCAAAGATGTAGCTTTAGAAGAATTTGACTATGTACCTGTAAAACCAGGTTCAGTAAAGCTACGCGGTTATCGTCCCACGGTGAAGGGAAATCCCCGACAAATTAATGCCGCGATTCAGTTGATTACTGAAAGCCGCCGTCCCTTATTGTATGTCGGTGGTGGTGCGATCGCATCTGGTGCCCATGAAGAAGTTAAACAACTAGCTGAATTATTCGATATCCCTGTCACCACAACCTTAATGGGGATCGGTGCATTTGACGAACATCATCCCCTAGCTTTGGGAATGTTGGGAATGCACGGCACAGCTTACGCTAACTTTGCCGTTAGTGATTGTGACTTGCTGATTTGCGTCGGCGCTAGATTTGACGATCGCGTTACAGGTAAATTAGACGAATTCGCTTCCCGCGCCAAAGTAATTCACATCGACATCGATCCCGCAGAAGTTGGCAAAAACCGCATTCCCGAAGTGCCCATTGTCGGCGATGTGCGGAATGTGTTAGTAGACTTGTTGCGTCGCTGCAAAGAAACAGGCGTTAAGGCTACACCAAATCAAAACCAAGAATGGTTAAATTTAGTTAACCGTTGGCGCGAAGAGTATCCTCTCATCGTGCCGCATCATCCCGACAGCATTTCACCCCAAGAAGTGATTGTAGAAGTCAATAGCCAAGCACCCAACGCTTTCTACACCACAGATGTCGGACAACATCAAATGTGGGCAGCACAATTCCTGAAGAACGGCCCAAGGCGCTGGATTTCTAGCGCTGGTTTGGGAACTATGGGTTTTGGCTTACCTGCGGCAATGGGCGCGAAAGTGGCCTTTCCTGATGAAGAAGTCATCTGTATTAGTGGTGATGCTAGTTTCCAAATGTGTTTGCAGGAACTAGGAACAATTTCACAGTATGGAATAAATGTCAAGACAATAATTATCAACAACGGCTGGCAAGGGATGGTGCGCCAGTGGCAGCAAGCCTTCTATGGTGAGCGTTACTCATGCTCCGACATGGAAGTAGGGATGCCAGATGTAGAGTTATTGGCAAAAGCTTATGGCATTAAGGGTATGGTAATCAGCGATCGCAGTCAATTAAAAGATGCGATCGCCGAAATGCTAGCACACAATGGTCCAGTAATCTTAAATGTCCACGTCACCAGAGACGAAAACTGCTATCCAATGGTAGCCCCTGGTAAGAGCAACGCTCAAATGGTCGGCTTGCAGAAGCAACCGCCGAAAGCGGCATCCGAGCCAGTGTATTGTAGCCATTGCAATGCTAAAAATGCTCCTACCCACAACTTCTGTGCTGAGTGTGGGACGAAGCTGTAACGCTTTTTGATAATTCAGACTAGAGAGGTAGGGGAGCAAGGAGAAGGGGAGAAAGATGCAGGAATATCCCCCTAATTCCTGCCCCCTTTCCTCTTGCGTAGGTATAGCTTAATCTTCCAGATTAGGTTGAGGTAAAAAATATTTCCTAAGTAATTTACTACATCGCTTTGACTGTTGAAATCTAACAGCGCCTCAGCTATATAACTCTTCTAGTTGAGTAATCGATTTACATAAATCAAAAAAATCTCATTTTAATTAATTGTTATCTGTCTTATCTAATAGGAATGGGTTGTAGTTTAAGGATGTCTACAGCTAAACTCATATCGAGCAAACCTAAATCATCTGTGGGTTTATATTCTCAATACGCTTGGGTTAAGAAGAATAGTAGGTTGGGTTGAGCAACAGCGAAACCCAACAAAGCCTTTATACAGCACTGACAGCTATTATGCAATACAGACCGCCAGGGAATAGAATTCCCTGTCTAATGGTGCAAGTCCTCTAGAAGAGGACTAGAAAAACTTGGGTTAAAGCACTGACAGCTATTATGCAATACAGTACAGTTTTTCTTTTTGCCCTTTTCTATCATAGCTTTCAGCTTTGAGGATGTACCTCATAGCTGCCGGAAGTGCTGTAATGTTGGGTTTCGTTCCTCAACCCAACCTACTAGCGCGGCGCGGCAAGCTTAATTTATTGGGTTGGTAATTCTGTTAATCATTGGATTTTGGTTTTAGTGAGTTTTTGAAACCTAAGATTTTAAGTATGTCACGCTACTACGGCAGTTTTAGTTTTTAGCTTTAACTGAACCGTATTGGTTTATGTTCTCAATATTTACTTAATATAGTCAAACTTAGTGTACATTGCTGAAATATACACGCATTTATTAACGAAAACTACTTTATCAAACTTAGGTTTTATTAAAAATTCATATACTTTTGGCTTTAATTAGTTAAATATGCGAGTTAGAGTTGATTTTATATAAATCATTTTTATCAAAAAGTTCAGTAACATTCCTCTTTTATTAATAAGTTAAATATCACTAGAATATTAATAGTTGTGCTGGCTTAGTTGATTAAAAAAACGTCAATTATTCCCGGTGTATTTATTTCTAACTCTCTTTCAAGCAGATTTAGTAGTATTAAAATAACCGCTCTCTTTCTTTTACAAAAAAGAGTTTAGCTTCCCTTGATTGAGGGAGGTTAGATTGTTGTTAGCGAATTAATGTACTAAGCATTAATAGTCTATTCATTTAGAAATCGCTGTGTTCAAGTTTTCTTGGGCAACAGCGTCATGATTTCTATTGGAAAATTGCAGTTTTATTTCCAACTAAGAACAAACACAACTTCTTTAACCTTTGAATATTTATCAACCCATTTTACCAATCCCTATGCAACAATATATTTCTCATTTGCTCATACTGGTATTAGGAACAAGTTCAACTTTGCTCATTACTCCATGTCAAGCTCAAACTCCGGTAAAAACCAACAGTCAAAATCCTGAGAATGTTACTTCCATACCTTCAAGTTCACCTTCGGCTACAAAATTAACTGATTTTGCCAATTCTACTAATAGCAAACCACCTCTCCTTTCTGAGGTAGTTAATAATTCTTCTGCTACTAATGCCAATATAACAGCAAATAAACCTCGTCCACGAGTTCCTATATTCAGCAGAATTTTTCGCACACCTTCGATGCAGCAATAATTAGCAGCTAAACATTTAGTTGATTTGCTTGGGTTGATCGGATTTTGCATTCATACGTTATGTACAATGTACATAATCTAGTGAAAATACTACCCCAGCAAGAGGGATTCTAATTGACCCCAGCAAGAGGGATTCTAATTGTTCTCTCTTGTTGGGGTGGGACGAATATCATCTGGGTAGGTAAATTTTGCATTTGTGCAAGAAGTCTAATATACTGTGACCTCTCTCCTTTTAGAAGAGAGGTTTTGAGTGTTACTCCCTAACGCTTGTGGGGAAGTGCTGTTTTTGTTAGGTATATATCGGACTCAACTGAGAACCGCTATATATATGAGGCGTACTTTGATTTGCTTTATGCTTGCAGCTGACACAGCAGTAAACCAAACCATTGATTTGGATCTGTCCACACATGAAGAGGTAATAAACCTTGTGCGGTTAGTTGGTGTTTGATGATATTAAGGTCAAATTTGCGGGAAATTTCGGTGAGGATAGTCTCATCTAGTGCAAAATTAAGCTTAAGATTAAGAGCGCGTAATTCTACAATTTGCGATCGCAAGCTGCGTAAATGCATTTCTATTTGATGCTCGCTTTCATTGTAAAATGCCCGGTGTTCAAACTGGGTGGTGTCAAAGTTACCCTCAAATCGCTGATTTAAATGTTCTAGCATATTGAGGTTAAATGCAGCTGTTACTCCCTGGCTGTCGTTATAAGCTGGTTCCAAAATCTGCTTTGGCTTTCGTAAATCTATCCCCAATAAAAAATACTCACCTACTTCTAGAGCATTGGTAATTTGAGAGAAGAACACATCACACTCATCAGGGGTAAGATTACCTAAGCTGCTACCAATAAAACAAATCATCCGACTGGGTAATTGCGTCGGTAGGAGTTTTGCAAGGGCTAATTCATAGGTTCCCGCTAGTGCATAAACTTGGAGTAAGGGATAATCTTTTAATAACTGCTTGGCACTACTTTCCAACATACCTGCACATACATCAATTGGTAGGTAGTGCAGGGGATAACTTAGTTGCTGGTAGGCATCTAGTAAAATTCGGGTTTTACTAGAACTACCACTACCAAGTTCTACCAATTCACAAACACCAGTTATCTTGGCAATTTCATTAGCATACTGCTGTAAAATTGTTGTTTCTGTGCGTGTAAGATAATATTCTGGTAAATCACAGATTTGCTCAAACAGATCGGAACCACGGTCATCATAAAAGTAACAAGGGGGTAGAGATTTAGGTGTTTGAGTTAATCCCTTCACTACATCACTCCCAGCACTAGGTGCAACTATTTGAGTTGCTCCTATCAAACGCTCTATCTGCAAGCGTTTTTCAACGCTGCTTTGAGAAGTAACCTTGCTGTTAACAGCTTTAGATATCGACATGAAACCTCCGTTTGCTTGGCGTAATAGGTTACTTTGATAGCAGACCTTTACCCCAATCAGTGAAACACATAGCCATAGTTAATAAAATCATGCTTGAGCAATATAGCTCAAGCTTTAAAGCTATTTTTCAGCATTTTCTCACTAAAATAGTAGCAAGTAAGTGTCTAATTGCTATGTTCCCGCAGCGAGAAAGACTCGATATAGACAATATGTCCCAAGTAGCAGCCAACAGCAGATGAAATCAGAATGAGGTTGACTAGAGAATGTGGCTTCGTCATATCCTGGAATAGTGCAAAAGTTTTCGAGGAACATTTATCAAAGGCTTGAGAAATAGCCTCTTTCACACTAGATTTGCTCAATTTGGATCTCACAGTCTGCTCCCACACTAATGATGCTATTTTCTGGGCAAGCAATCCAATTACCTAGAAATAGAGGTTCAGAAGCAATAATTACAGATTGTGGGAAAGTCGGATCATCTCGTATCCAGTAAAGAGATGGAGGCGGTGAAGTGGTAGCAAAACGAGAAGCTATTAAACGATGCCCGTCACTAAAGATTACATTGAGTGAGGCTTCTACTTGATAGCGCTTTGCCATCTCTAAAAGCGTTAATAATGTGGTGCGTAAGGCATACTCTGGAGGTCGATGTTTGTTAATTTGACTTTGCGAAAGTAACAATGCAAAAATGTGTTCTGAGTCAGTACTGCCATTAATTTTTTCGTAAAGTTCTTGGGTTAAAGTGCTGCGAATTTTTCTGTGTAATGTTTTGCGGAAATTTTCGATTCGTCCATTGTGAATAAATAGCTGTTGTTGATGGTTAAAAGGCTGACAGTTAGCAAAATCTACGGCTTGTCCTGGTGTAGCACTGCGGACATAAGCAAGTACACACTTTGATTCGACGTAACGACTGAGACTGGGTAGATTTATATCATTCCAAATAGGTAGGGTATTTTTGTAGATAAAAGGATCGGTATCTTTTTGACTATGATACCAACCCACACCAAAACCATCTGCATTTACCACCTCAGAGATCATTTCGCGGGGTTGAGAACTCTGGACTATAAGTGAGTGTTCTGGTTTATATAGAATATGTTCTAAAGAAATAGGCGAACCGAGGTAAGCAAGTAAACGGCACATTATGAATATTCCAACTTCTATTAACACAATTATTGGGCAACAGCCTTACCCGTTTTTATTCACCATCATCAGTGGTTCCCACTTATATGGCTTTCCCTCAGCCGATTCTGATTATGACTTGCGTGGTGTGCATATTTTACCAGTTCAAGAAGTAGTGGGATTACAGACTAGAAATGAAACTATTGAAGTTTCAGAAGTTCGCGAATCTTTAGAGATTGATTTAGTAACTCATGATGTAAAAAAATTCTTTTTGATGCTACTTAAAAAGAATGGTTATGTATTAGAACAATTGTATTCTCCTTTAATATTAATAACCTCACCTGAACATGAGGAATTGAAAATTATTGCTAAAAATTGTATTACCCGTCACCATAGCTACCATTATATTGGTTTTGCCGCAACCCAATGGAAACTTTTTGAGCAAGAACATGCGCATCGAATTAAGCCATTGCTTTATGTTTACCGAGTTTTATTAACTGGGATTAATCTGATGCAAACAGGAGTAATTGAATCTAATTTAATTAAGCTAAATGAGATTTTCGATTTACCATATATTTCTGATTTGATCGCCCAAAAATTAGCAGGTACAGAAAAGTCTGTTTTGTCAGATATTAATGTAGCTTTTTATCAAAGAGAATATGAACGTCTGCGTAATAAGTTACAGGAGGCACATCAATCCAGCCCATTACCCGAAACATCGTCAGCTAATGCAGCTTTGGATAATTTATTAATACGTCTGAGAGCAAAAAGCTATAAAATATAAGCTTTTAAATTCTCAGTAATAGCTTTCTTAAAAAAGATCAATTTAGGAATTTTACATTCTGCGTTATTTCTAGATAACGGTACTAGTTTATTTGTGTTTTCATAAGTAAAATCATTGCCAATTCCGCCCATTGCTGAAATTATGATTGATGAATTGGCTAATTTTATTTGTTAGAAAATATTTTTGTTTATTTATTAGTTTTTGTACATACAAAAGAGTCACTTTGCCTACTTAAAAAGTAAGGAATCTAGTTCGTAATTTGTAGCTTATAGGTTGGGCATTACAACGCTAAATTTAGTATGGCATACTTGTATAAAATATGCTGTAAAAACAAGGTAAATAAGTCTCGAAAAATGGAGTTAGGAGTTAAGACTTTTTAACTCCTAACTTTTTTACAACTTCAAATTCCAAGCAGCAAAAGCTAAAGTACCCCAAGCTGCAAGAAAGGCTGTGCCGCCTAGTGGTGCGTAGGCGTAGCCCGTCGTAGACATCGCTCCCAAGGATTTAATACCGGTTAAGCTAAGGGCATACAAGCTACCTGAGAAAATAGCAATACCAATGATAAACAGCCATCCACTGGCTACAAGTGAGGGTTGAGGCGACTCAGTGCGGCTCATTAGGATTGCTACTAAGAAAAGTGCTAGAGCATGATACATTTGGTAACAAGCGCCAGTTTCAAAAATTTCTAGCGTAGGCGTAGCCCGCCGCAGGCATCGCTCACTAATTTTTTCCCGTAACGCATGGGAAGCAAAAGCACCAGCAGCGACCGACAAACCGCCTAAAATGGCAGCTACGCTCAAAAAAATCTGCGTCATTAGAACTAGCCGTAAGTTGGGTATTGTAGTCATTAGTCATTGGTCATTAGTGAATAATAAATGACAAAGGACGAAGGACAAACGACAAATGACTAATGACAATTAAACATCAAAATGATATGATACAGCCCCTTCTTCGTTCACCTTAAAGTTTGCATTGAATTCTTTAGCTTTTTCATCTAAATATTGTCTGGCGTGGGCTGCTGGTAGTTGTGACTGGATGGCAAAGCCTAAAACAGTTACACGCCCGTGATTTTCTTGTAGCATCTCATAAAAAATCGATTGCAGGCGATCGCTAACTTGTTGATTAATCGCCTTTTTCTCCTGCCGACTTTGACGGTACAATCCCAATGCTAACCACGTGCCCAGTGTTAGGGTAGGGACACCAAAAATTAGACCACCAGCAGCAGCATTATTATCTTCATAAGTAGCATTCGGTGCATTAAACTCATACTCACCCGTGGGTATTATGATGGCTTTACGTGTAGCAAATTTTTCTAAGGCCGCTGTTGCTGATAGAGTTACAAACATGAATCCGAGTGTCAGTAGCCAACCGGCAGCTAGTTTTTCAGCAGTTTTCATAGTTTCACTTCAGATTTACACTTTGCTAGCGATTTTAACCTGACTTTCATAAAGGTTCCAATATATCAATCTACTCCCAGCGACAGTTTTTTAGCTTTTACACAATCTTTTTCAGGACTTACGCAACTGGCACAATGCGATTGATTGCTAGTTGATAGTAAATCAGCCAATCTTTACCGCTCTGATGGAGGTGCAAACTGTGCAAATACCTCTGCCCCTGTTAGGTTCTTGGTTTCATTGGCAAAACAGTAATATTTGGGCTTTTCATCAATGAATATCTGATGATCGAAAACAAGACCTTCACAGCTATCGAATAGTCCAACGGGTATGAAATACTGGTTACTTTGTTTCAATTTGTAAAATAGATGGCTACCACACTTCTTACAGAATCCACGCTCTGCCCATTCTGAAGATTGATAAACTTCGATATATTCTTCACCAGAGAAGCTAACATCACTCTCACACTCAACTACTAACAAAGGTCCTCCACCCCAGTTGCGACACATACTACAATGACATGCTCCTACCTGATTACTCATACGGGTTGTAGAAACGTTTACTACTCCGCACAGGCAGCTACCTTTTGCAATGCTCACATTAGACATATTTTTTCTCTAAGCTATTGCGCCTTTAGTTTGCACTAATATTTTTCAAATATGATTGTGGGGTGGGCATCTTGCCCGCCCTGATAATGTAAGTTGTATACGTAACAGCTTACTCCCAAAAATGCGCTGCAATTTTACATTCTTTTTTGTTTCATGCTGGAAGTATCTGCACTATTGAGTTTAAAGGCTGATACAACTAATCTAGTCGCTTTTTGACGCTGCTTAAAATCAACATTGATGTTACATCTCCAATTTAAAATATGGAGTTTTGCGTTTATCGCGTAGAGCCTAACTTGATGGATGGGCTGAGGTACAAAGCCCATCTACCGTGCTTGAGTACAAACGTCTTATTTCAGTTTGCAGCTTGCGGTAAGTTCCAGATTGTAGAAAGTCCCTGGTTTGGGATTAATTGAACGCAACTGCTGGATAAAAGCATTAAATGTTGTATTGCTTATGCCGAAGCCAGCTTCAGCACAAGCAGATAAACCTCCTTCGATGGGAATAGATCCGGTTCTGGGACTATATACAATGAATTTATCGACGGTGCTAGTGCCGACTGCAAACCCGATAACCTGGCGAACTGTTCGCAAAGCGGCATTATCTAAAGGACCACCAATACTGCCAATACTGATATTAACCGCACGACTTTCAGCAAAAGCCGGCGCACTAATCGACAATACAGTCCCGACAATCATCAAACAGGTGAACTTCTTCATTTTCCTCTCCTCCAAAAAATTGAAAAACTAATAATTAGGTTTCGACATGGATGAAGTACATCAGAGACTTTACCATGTAAGGTTTTCAGACACTAGGGTATGTGTAAACTACAAAATCTATGATTCTGAACTTTTGGGGATTACTTCAGCATTAGGTCTTTCGTTTTCTGAAAAATGTTAATTTCTTAAAAATTCTTTATAAAATCGCTTTTGCAGACCCTGGCTGTCTAATTGGTGTTGTTTACAGGTAAGCTGAAAAAACATCTACCAACGGCGGTACCAGCGTGAGACTACTATTAGTTCGGTTCCACTCTCAGATAAAATTGCGTAGCCACAAACTTAACATCTCTCTTGGTCGGGTTTAAGTCGTCTACTACCTTAGTTGTACCCACAGCAATCAAACCTAGAGCGAAAATTTCTTTGTTTGCAGCTTCAATTTGTTCTGGTGTTGCAAGCGTTTGGCTCAAATCGATTGACGAAACTTGAGAACTCTGAGGCTGATTCAAAATAAACCGATCCGTGGAGAAGCAAGGGGTGGTGAAACAGACAATGCCATTGTTTTTAAGCGCAACAAAAGTACCTTTTGCTGGAGCATCTGTAGCAGCTATGAAAGCTTCTTTAACTCTCAATTCTCCAAACTTACCAATTTCACCAAATTCCACTGGAACTATAGTACCTCTGAGAATCAAACGGCTAGCATCCTGATTTTGAATTTTTGTCAGTTTGTCAAGTGGTAATTTCAGGGAACTCCAATCAATTGAAGACACATAGCATTCATTGCGAAAGACACCATCAACACAGGGAGTAGCTTTTAGATTGTTCTGCTTGATGAAAAATCCCCCGCATCTCGGAGAAGCACATCTGCGAAAATCCCTCCGCACCGTGTAATATCCCCACTGGGAAAAGTCTTGATTTTTGACACTGATTGCAACAGAATCAGTAGTGTCTGGAGAAGAAATGTCCTGAGCATGTATCTTCGGGTAAAATCCGAAGCTAGCTAGAAGAATTGCACCTAATGGGAGAATGATTCGGTATTTGTAGTAAATTGATTTTTTGCTCATGGTATCTTGAAATTTTGTTTAAGGTTTTTCAGACATCTTGTTGCACCTGACTCGACTGAAACCCTATGTAGATAAAAAACGTGGAATAACTACCTATTATACTGTCATGGTGTTTTTTTAGTGTATCAGTGATTGATACTGAAACTGTTGTTAACTATATTATGAGTGCCTTTTCTGACTATAGACTTTAGCATTACGTTGAATAAAAGTTAGAGGTGTGAGAAAGCTGCGCTTAACTGCTTCAGGGTTCATGGCTAATGCTAATAGTAATTATTTACAAAGGAGCATACCATACGGTCTTAAGGCGCTACATGATTGTTACACTACTTAGTTACTGCGATCGCAAATTAGACTAGATCCAGGAGCAGGCTCAGTCTACATTGATATTTCGGTTACTGTACTACTGTCACCACGAATGCAACTCCTCAGCGATTTCACGAAAGCTATGTGCTGCGACGAGTCAATCATGTTTCTAGCTCAACTCCAGAGCAGCGTAGATGGTATTTCCACTCGGCGAATATTTGCAAATGGTACGCACTCAAGGTTTTTTCTTACAGAGATACGAGTATCATTTTTATGATCGTGACTGCGTTTATTATTTGTTTGTTCCAGTGTTAATGATGAATTAAAAAAATTAAATTATACAAATAGCATCCGGAAAATGAAGGTGAAGTGAGGAAAAATAGTGAAGATATGATTGTAATTTTCTTTGATTGAGTTAATATAAAAGGCTTTCACAATGGTTACTACTCCTGTATACTATTTCCAAATTCTGGGCAATCCGAATATTGAAATTTCTCAAGATGAGTTGCGATCGCTTTTAGGAGACATAGAAGTACAACTGCATCGTAGCCGAGTTTATCGACGTGCTTTAGCGATTGTGCAGAAGTTAATAGGTGAAGAAACAGATCAGGCTCAAGATTTATTAAAAGCCGTAGGTAGAGAAGCGATCGGTTTGGCATTTCGACAATTTGCCCAACAAGATCAAAAAGTTGAAACAGCTACAGATACGAAGCAAGCTACAGAAACAGTCAATTCTTCATCAGAGATACAGCAGGAGCATTGCACCCAAACAGAGCAATCCTCTAAAAATGCAGCAGAAAATTCGCTGTGGAAAAAACCACTACAATTTCTGAATCATCAGAGAATTTCTCAAGCAGAACTTGCCTTGCAAGCAGATCAACAACGCATGGTGTGCCTACGTCAAATCGGGCAACAACTCCAAAAAACCCGTCAGTCCAAAGGGCTTTCTTTTGACCACATCCAGCTTTCCACTCATATCCGAACCGAGCTGATAGAGGCATTAGAAAACGGCAACTCGAAAGAATTACCAGATGACATTTTTTTACGTGGATTTATACGACGTTATGGAGATGCTTTAGGACTTAATGGTGTTGCCTTAGCTGCTTCTTTGCCAGTACAAGCAGCTATACCAGTAACTCAGACCCTTTCGTACCAATCTAAAAAAGGAATGGGATTGGAAATTCGTCCGACGCATTTATATGTAGGTTATACAGCTCTTCTTGCTGGTGCAATGGGAGGATTAGCCTTGATGTCCCAGCAACAAGCAACTACCAATATATCAACTGAGCAAGATAACTCTTCTTCTGTTTTACAATCGTTAAAACAACAATCCCCTACTGTTAAACCAGGGATTAAATCTACTAACACTGGTGTAGCTGTCGGATCTGATATTTCCCCACCAGAAGGATTATATTAACGACGCACCTTCTAGAATTATCTCAAGCGATCGCTTTAGCCATGAACAACTATCCCAAGCGATCGCAGTCGATTTATTAACAAAGCTGTGCAATATTATACTACTCAAAAAGCCTGAATCAATCTTAGAGAACAGTTAAAAGAAGGAGCCATCCAACGGGCAAAACGCGATTTGGAGTTGGTGAAGTTTTGAGGCTATATCTGGTGAAAAGCTACTTTCTATCTGCGCTTCCCACCTTTCTAGAAGACGCGATTAATCGCGTCTCTAATCGTTTGGCTCAGACCTTAGTGTAATTATTGATTACTTTGGCTAAATCTGGCACTGCTTCTTCCACGTGCTTTTTGGCTGAACCACGAAGTTTTTCATAGGTTCCTCGCACGATTTGGCGGTTTGAGTTCTTGACTCTCGCATCGGTAACACCTAGTAGTGCATCTGCTGTATTAGAGCGATTCGCACTCAGATATTCAACTGGGTCGCCTTTCTCTACGCCTTGACTCCAGATGGGATCAAGAGCTGTAAAGCATTGCGGTAATATCTGCTCAACGACATAGGGAATATACCCTGGCTTAACCCCCTTCAAAGCAGCAAAGGCAGTTTTCAAAGCGATGCCGCTCATGCCTGACTTGGATGCAAGCTGTCCTTCAATCATGTTGCAACAATCATCTATGACCATAGCCTTTTTGGTCGGGTTCAAAAGTCCGTCGCTAAGTCCCATTTCACTCTTCCTTATCTAAGTACTTAATTCTATTCGACTAATTTTTTTAGCAAGCAGGAAATTACAGAAAATGGTATCAGAGTTAGAGGATATTGTGGATAAGCTGATACGCTTTTAACCTGCATAGTTGAGAAGAGGCAGGGAGCAGAGGAGCAGAGGGGCAGGGGGCAGAGGGAAAGAAAAGACCCTTTACTGCTACCGTGAATCAGAGCGGAACATGGGTTTAAGTACATACACTTAATTATAAGAAGTGGTTCTCGTACCCTACAGGAAGGTAGCACAACAGGTGGCGTTAATCCCTTTTCTGTTTTGTCCCCCCTGCTCCTCTGCTTCCTGCCCCCTGCCCCCCTGCCCCCCTCTTTCAAGGGCAGGTTTTTAGGCTTTCGATAAATAGTTGAGAATGTTCTCAATTATTGAACGTAGTTTTAAGTTCTCAGACAATGATTTTGATTTTAAAATCCCAAAAATTTGTCTAATCAAAAAAACCTGCCCCAGAAAGCCTGCCCCCCTGCTCCCTGCCTCTTTTGAAAGAGTTACTCTGCACTTTGCTATGAGACTTAAGGGCAAAAGTTAGGTTATCCCATCCTCCTGAGACCTAAATTGCGTCTCTGGCTGACTTGAGCCAGCTGGTAGAGCTTCATGTCTAGTTCCCGAAGCTCCTGGAGAATCTGGAGGATTTGAACCTCCTCGCTTCCCAGGTAATATAGCCTGAGCCAAGGTTTTAACCAAAATATAGAGAATTGGCACTAAGAACAAACTCAAAAACGTCGAAAGCATCAACCCCCCAAACAACGCTGTTCCTAAAGACCAACGGCTGCTGGCTCCAGCCCCTTCAGAGATTACCAAGGGCAAAAATCCTAACAACGCTGCAAAGGATGTCATTAAGATTGGTCGCAGACGTTCTTCCCCAGCTTTCACTGCCGCCCTTGTGTAGCTCATGCCCTGCTCATGCAGTTGATTGGCAAATTCTACGACTAGAATTGCATTTTTCGCAGCTAGACCAATCAAAGTCACCAAACCTACCTGGCAATAGATATCATCCACTACTTTCGGGAAGAGGCTGCCTGCCATGAAAATATTGGAACGCAGCCAAATCGCTGTCATTGCTCCCAAAACTGCTAGGGGAACTGTCAGCAAAATAATAATCGGGTCAATGTAGCTTTCATACTGAGCTGCCAGCACCAGAAAGACAATAACGATCGCTAAGGCAAAAATCAAGCCTGTAGCTCCCCCAGATGTCTTCTCTTGGAGATAAGTCCCTGTCCACTCATAACCAAACCCTTGAGGTAAGTTTTCTGCTGCTAGTTGCTCCATCGCTTTAATCGCCTGTCCAGAGCTAGCACCGGGAGCCGGAGCGCCCTGTACTTTGATTGACCTGTACAAGTTGTAATGGGCAATGGTTTTCGGGCCCACAAAGGGAGTAATTTTCACCAAACTGCTCAACGGAATCATTGCCCCACTGGCAGAGCGAACATACAGCTTGCCAATATCATCTGGATTCGAGCGGAACACCCCGTCTGCTTGGACATATACCCGATACTGTCGCTGTCCCTGCACGAAGTTATTCACATATTGCGATCCCAGGTAAGTTTGCAATGCTCCAAAGATATCGTTAATTTCGACATTGAGAGCTTTGGCTTGATTGCGATTTACCTGAATGTCAAATTGGGGAGTATTTGCGGTGAACTGAGTGAAGACTCCTTGGAGAGCAGGGTTTTTATTGGCCGCCCCAATCAATTTTTGAGCAGTCTCAATTAGGGTTTCAATCGGCGCACTGCCGGTTTTGTCTTGAATGATAAACTCAAAACCACCCGTAGTACTTAATCCTCTCACTGGAGGAGCATTTACTGCGATCGCTCTGGCTTCTGTAATTGTAGAGAGCTTTTTGTTCAGCCTCTGAAGTATGCCATAAACAGATTGAGATTCTTCAGTTCTCTCTTTCCAGGGTTTCAGGTTAGCAAAGGCAATGCCTAAATTAGAAGCATTGCCATCGAAACCAAAGCCACTGATCATAAAACTAGCTCTAACTTCGGGAGCCGATGTGACTTCTTTGGCCACCTTGTTCATCACAGATTCGGTATATTTCAAAGAAACGCCATCAGGTCCCTGGACAATGACAAAGAAGTAACCCTGATCTTCTTCTGGAATAAATCCGGTAGGTACTGCTCTGTACATCAAAACCGTTGCTAATAAACCAGTAACAAAAACCCCAATTACAATTGGCTTGACATGGGTAAGGTAGCTAACAAACCCGACATATCGCCGCGTGAACCAGCTAAATCCCCGATTAAACTGTGTAAAAAACCACCCCAAAGGGCCCCGTGGAGTCTGAGCAGGGCGCATAAGAATGGCTGCCATACTCGGAGAGAAAGTTAAGGCGTTAAAGGTCGAGATGGCAATGGAACAAGCAACGGTTAAGGCAAATTGTTTGTAAACAATCCCTGTTGTACCCGGAATGAATGCAACGGGAATGAATACTGCCATGAGTACAAGTGAAGTTGCAATGATTGCCCCAGTTAACTCCTTCATGGCTTCAACAGCCGCCTCAAAGGGCCTCATACCCTGCTCTAGTTTGACTGCAACTGCCTCAACCACAATAATGGCATCATCCACAACGATCCCGATCGCGAGAACGAAACCAAATAAGGTCAGTGTATTAATTTGAAATCCTAAAACTAACAGAGCCGCACACGTCCCAATCAAGGAAACGGGGATCGCTACAGTCGGAATGATCGTAGTACGCCAGTCTTGCAAAAAGACAAAAATTACCAAGACTACTAGGACAATCGCCTCAACCAGAGTGTGCAGAACTTCTTCTAAAGAAATTTCTACAAACGGAGTGGTATCAAATGCCAACTGTGCTTTGAGTCCAGGTGGAAAACTTTTCTCTAAAATCTTGATCTGTTCTTCAACAGCATGAGCAACCTTGAGGGCATTACTACCAGGAAGTTGATATATCCCCAAACCCACGGCTGCCTTGGGAGCATTTCCTGGGATGGTGAATTTGGCATCAGCCAGATAGCTCTCTGCTCCCAGTTCAACTCGACCGACATCTCTGACTTTAACTAGAATGCTGCTAGTGGGGCTATTAGTAGTGCCAGCTGGACTCACCTTCAGCACCATATCCTCAAATTCAGCCGCATCTTTGAATCGACTGGTTGCCCGTAAAGCAAATTCAAAGCTTTGATTATCTGGTGCTGGTTCCTTACCAATAGCCCCTGCACCCACTTGAATATTTTGTTGTTGCAGGGCAGTTGTCACATCTTGAGGAGTTAGTTTATGTTGGGCAAGCTTGTTGGGATCGAGCCAGAGACGCATGGCATATTTGCGTTCCCCAAAAACCCTGGCACTTCCTACACCAGGAAGCCGTTTGATCTGATCGAAAATATACAGGTCGACATAGTTACTGATAAAAATGTTGTCATACTCGTTATTTTCTGAGTAAAACCCATAGACGAGAAGGAGACTGCTCGATGCTGTTTCAACAGTCACACCTGTTCGTTGAACAGTATCTGGCAATTGAGGTGAAGCCAGTGCTTCTTTATTTTGAACGTTTACTTGAGCAATATCGCTATTGACATTAGTCGGAAAGGAGACAGTTATATTGCTCGAACCATCATTACCCGTATTAGAAGATATATAAGATACATCTTTAACACCATTAATTTGTCGCTCAATAATGTTGGTGACAGTATTTTCTGTTGTTTGAGCATCCGCACCAATATTGTTGGAGCTAACAGTAATTTGCACTGGAGCAAGGTCTGGTAGCTGAGAAATGGGAAGAATAAGTATACAGATGCTTCCCAGCAGCAAGATGATGAACGTGCAGACCGTCGTCAGCACTGGCCGTCTGATGAAGGTATTGACAAACATAAATCAAGGAATAAAGGAAAAGTTTCAGACTAGTTAGGAACGTAGTAGCTTTTTATTAATATAAGGATTTATTAAGGTTTAATGTTGGCGATCGGGCAAGATTAGGAGTTAGGAGTTAGGAGTTAGGAGTACAGACGCGATTAATCGCGTCTGTACAAGAGTTAGGAGTTTTGTTTATCCCCTTGTCTCCCTTGTCTCCCCAGTCCCCAGTCCCCAGCTAGGAGAGGTTGCGATTTGCTCTAATCAACTGAAAAATGCGGTAATGAATCCAAATTTCTAATTAGCTTTGCCATTACTCGGAAAATTTAACAATTGATCGTCATTGACCCAAATTGCTTGTTGAGGTACAGAGATGGAAATTCCAGCTTCGTCTAGGGCAACTTTTAGGCGGCGGCGAAGTTCCCGTGCGACATCCCATTGTTTGAGGGGCTGTGTTTTAATCCATACACGAATAATCAAACCGCGATCGCCAAATTGATCTATTCCCAAAACTTGCGGCGGTTCCAAAATTTGACTCTGCCATTGCATTTCTTGATTCATCTTATCGGCAATAGTTGCAATCAAGTTCAAAGCCTTTTCTGTATCGGCTTGGTAAGCGATGGGAATTGTTAAATCGGCTCGCGACCAACGACTAGAAAGATTGGCAACAACTTTGATTTCACTATTAGGAATTGTGATTAAGCGTCCTTCGGAATCTCGTAGTTGAGTCATCCGCAGATTTAGATTTTCTACTAAGCCTCCCACGTCTCCCACATTAATTACATCCCCTAAAGCATACTGGTCTTCTAAAATGATCAGGAACCCGTTAATTGCATCTTTAATTAAGTTTTGCGATGCCAGAGATAATGCAACACCAACTAAACTAGCACCCGCCAGTAAGGGAACGATATCTATCCCCAAGGATACCAGCGCTATCAAGAAACCTACTCCTACCCAGATAGCAGTAGTAATACTTTTAGTGACACCAGAAAATGTGGAAACTCGCAGTTGCAGACGTGCAGAACTTTCTGGAGTGAGGAAAGCACCACTGCTAATCAGAGTGGAGGCGAAGCGGTCAATCAGGGCGTAGGTCAAACGAATTGCTACATAGGTTGCCAGGCATACGACACCTAATCGCAAAGGAAATTGGGCGGCTGTGAGAATTGCTACCTGAAAACCTCGTGTATAGGGAAATAAGCCCAAAATAAAGAAGCTTCCACCTCCCCAAATTCCGGCTTGACTTAGCTGAAACAATCGTCTCTTGGCTTCTTGGAGATGTTGCTGTTGTCGTTGATTTAGTTGTGTTGTAATTGCTTGATCTGCTGGTTTTGGGTAGTTGAAGAGTTCCCTTTGGGGTTGGGAGGCAAGGGAGCGTTCTAAATTCTTTTGGGAACGCTGCTGCCAACTATATACTCCCCAACTCATGACAATCATTGCTAGTCCGATACCGCCAGCAATTTTACCTTGGTCGATTAAATATTGAATTTGCCTTTCTTGCCTGGCTTGTTGCAAGTCTTCTTGTAATGATTCGGCGACTTGATTTGCCGATGTCGATATATCTACCTGTCGCAGTCCCGCGTCTTCAGAAGTAACGGTCATCAGATATTGACCGTTGACATAAATTACTGGTAATTCGTTTACTTTGCGAACATCCACCTTGACTGGTGTTTTTGCTGGTGATTGAAAGTAATTTTGACTAATTTTCTCCAACTTCTTTTGAATATCTTCTGAACGCTCAGGAAAGTTGGTTCTTGTTGCCGCTATTTGAAATAACCGACGACCATCTAAATAAATCCAGCCCGAAACAACTCTGTTATCTGAATCATTACTAATACTGCTGGGAGCTTGCAGTTGCGGTACAAAAGGAATCTGGGCTGTGGCTTTTGGCACAGATACAACGCCTATGGCCATTGAACTGGCGATGCCTACGGCGGGCAAAGCCAACGCCAAAAATTGAAAACGCACTCAAACACCTCCTTGAATTAAATCTACTGGTGACTACTTCGATAACTATCCTCCGCAATTACTTTGGGTAGATGTACCTATCTAAAGTTGAGGTTTTCTCTTTAGACGATGAAATTTTCATATTTTTTTGTTTGTCTTCTATCTTTAGAGAGATGACAAGGTACTGAAAATCAGCAGATAAGGCTGATAAGATTATTACTCTTACCAAAGATAAAACAAAAAGGAAGAAGCTGGGGAGGAAGTTGACATTAGGGTAATCAAACGTCAAGCTAGTTTTGAGGACTCTTGACTAGTGATTTGCTTTCATACAAGCAAAAATCGCCAGTAGTAGAATAACCTAGTAGAGTGCGTAAACTTTACGTAGCTTTTTTTATTTTTTGAGGTAACTTTTGATGACCGCAACTTCTCCCCGATTAAAGCACGAGGTTAAAGACCTCGGCCTAGCTGCCTTGGGAAGACAGCGCATTGAATGGGCTGGACGCGAAATGCCAGTTTTGAAGCAAATCCGCGATCGCTTTGCGATCGAAAAGCCCTTCGCTGGTTTACGCCTTGTAGCTTGTGCCCACATTACAACCGAAACAGCACATTTGGCGATCGCTCTGAAAGCCGGTGGTGCAGACGCGCTTTTAATTGCTAGCAATCCCCTATCAACTCAAGATGACGTAGCAGCTAGCCTCGTCGCCGATCATGAAATTCCCGTCTTTGCTCAAAAAGGCGAAGATAACGCAACTTATAACCGCCACGTCCAAATAGCTTTAGATCATCGCCCCAACATTATTGTTGATGACGGTAGCGATGTGGTTGCAACTTTGGTACAAGAACGTCAACACCAAATTGCTGATTTAATTGGTAGTACCGAAGAAACCACAACCGGTATCGTGCGGCTACGCGCCATGTTTAGAGAAGGCGTTCTCACCTTCCCCGCAGTCAACGTCAACGACGCTGATACCAAACACTTCTTTGATAATCGCTATGGTACTGGGCAATCAACCCTAGATGGCATTATCCGCGCCACAAACATTTTGTTGGCTGGGAAGAACGTTGTTGTCGTCGGTTATGGCTGGTGTGGGAAAGGTACAGCCCTCCGTGCCCGTGGGATGGGTGCTAACGTCATCGTCACCGAAATCGACCCCATCAAAGCAATTGAAGCCGTAATGGATGGCTTCCGCGTTCTGCCAATGGCTGAAGCTGCACCCCAAGGTGATATATTTATCACTGTGACTGGTAACAAGCACGTCGTTCGCGGCGAACACTTCGATGTCATGAAAGACGGTGCGATCGTTTGTAACTCCGGTCACTTTGACTTGGAACTTGATTTGAAATACTTGGCTGCACAAGCTAAAGAAGTCAAAGAAGTTCGTCCTTTCACCGAAGAGTATAAATTGAAAAATGGTAAATCAGTTGTCGTTCTTGGACAAGGACGCTTAATTAACCTAGCTGCGGCTGAAGGACACCCCAGCGCAGTAATGGATATGAGTTTTGCCAACCAAGCTTTGGCTTGTGAATTCCTGGTGAAGAATAAAGGTAAGTTGCAACCTGGTTTGCACTCAATTCCTGTTGAAGTCGATCAAGAAATTGCTCGTTTGAAGTTGCAAGCTATTGGTATCACAATTGATAGCCTAACTGCCGATCAAATTGAGTACATCAATTCTTGGACTTCAGGAACTTGATACATTGATTAGTTGATTTTTTGAGGGATAGGCTTTTGGGCTTATCCCTTTTTTTGTATTTCGCGCGAACAGGTAAAGGAAGATAGGTAATATTTTTGATACTATAATTTGCTAATACGATATATTACATCATGCTTAGAAATTTTATTATGAAACAACTTAAGCAAGCAGTCCGGCAAGCCATATCAGAAGCTCATTAGATAACCCTGAAATTAGGGTGGTTAAAACACGCTATCTAAACTGGTATAACAGTTATATAAAAGAAAAGTATACTGGGATTGGAGGCAGATGGAATGAAGAAAAAGAATATGTATATGACGAAAACGCAAAATCGATTTTTCTTAGTGGTGAAGATTGTTATGCTTTACGATGTGCATACTTACATAATGGTCTAGATGAAATTACAGAACAAAAAGCTCGATAATCACTTAATAAATTTCTATTTGTAACTCCACCAAAAGCAGGTGAGTCATCTAAACACTTAATAAGAACTACTACTTGCTATGACAATCGACGAGTTTTACAATTACAAATAGATATATTTTGCGAAGACATTTGTAGTGGAGTAGACGAATGGGAAGCTAAGGTTGCAACGCAAAAGTATATTCAGGAGAAAGTCGGACAGCTTTTAACAATTTATGAAGGTTAGTCACGAGCAACTAAAAAGCCTAAATGATCGAGCATCGATGCTACTGTTCGTATATCTTATACAGTTGCTCGATTAAATAATTTTTTATAGGTTAATTTATCAATTAATATCTAAGCAAAGTAACTTATAATCTTATTTTTTTAGTCCATGTTCGCATAGATTCCTAAGGAAAGTTAGACTTTATTTGTGTAGCTAGGATTTCTAATCGCCAGATTTTTTTTGTATGATATGAAAGCCAAAAATATGGCATCATTAATCGTTAGGAGGATGCCAATTTAAACTAATCCAAATTGCTCTAGCTTGTACAATATCTTCATTGTTTAACCTTAAAGCTAAAACCGTTGCCCTTCCACAAGCAGTTATCCCAATAATATGAGTACCACCATTTGCCCACTGAAAATGCTCTAACCATCTTTGTTGACGAGGATTAAACAAAGAAACAGATTCATTAGTAACAGGATCATTAGCAGTTATTTTTGCTCCTTTAAATTCATTACAACGATAACAAGAAGCACATAAATTTTCTCGCCCATCACTTCCTCCTAATGAAGTGGGAAAAATATGATCCATTACTAATGGCATACCTATTAAACGGCTAGATGTGCAGCAATATTCACATCTATATCCAGCTTCATTAATAACTTTTTGACGAATAGATTTAGGGATAGATGACACAGCTATTACTTTACTAGTTGCTCAAAATCTGGAATAGAATAGCCTTTCCATTTTAAAAGTGCATAAGCATAGGCTTTTTTCAGCATTAAATAATCAGCACTCACTCGGAGCGATCGCAGCAATAATCTATCTGATTCACTTAATTGATTATTTTGATTTTTTTGTAAAAGTTGTAAATGTAGTTCTTGTTGACTTTCTGGAACTTGACTTTGAGCAATAGTTAATAAATCCCCAATCGTTAATTCTTGCATGGCGATTAATTCCCCTTGTAATTCTAGAGGTGCATAATCAGCAGCAGGAGGAGCATTTGTTTGGTTAGTCATAATTTTTGTAGAAAATGCTTTAGGGCAATATATCAATATATCTTATATTACTATATTCTCACTCGCTTAGAACCTGACCGCCGCTTGTATCTGGCTATTCGTCAAGAAACCTACTCAGAACTATTTCAAGAACCAATTGGTAAAATATTATTAGAAAAGCAACGCCTTTGTTTACTTGTCTTCGACTCAAAGCGAGAGGTCATACTGCAATGGATACCTTGACAAAGCCATTAAGATAACGACAAAGAAAGAAATTTTATATACTTCTTGTGGGAAGAGATACCCCAAAAAATGAATCTAAACGTCAATTCCTAGTTCTTGTAAACTAATGGTGTCTTGAAATGTTAGGCATAATTGTTTCTTGAAGATTTACGCCGCTGAGGTTAGCTCCCCGAATATCGGCTCCTCTAAGGTTAGTTCCTCTAAGATTCGCCCCTGCCAAATTCGCGTCTCTAAGATTAGTCCAACTCAAATCAGCTTGACTCAAATCAGCTTCACTTAGGTTAGCCCGCAACAAGTATGCACCACTTAGGTGAGCCTTGGTCAGATTAGCTTTGTACAGGTCAGCTTTGTAAAGATAAGCCCCTAAAATTTCTGCTTCGTACAAACTCGCCTCACTGAGGTCAGCCGCAATCAAGTTAGCTTCAATGAGGTTGGCAAAAGAGAGGTTAGCCCGCATCAACTTTGCTGCACCTAAATCGGCATCTCTCAAGTTAGCGCCTTTTAAGTCAGTGCCAATTAGATTAGCGTATGCGATCGCAGCACCTCTAAGATCCACCTGACTCAAGTCAGCTCCAATCAAATCGGCATGACTCAAATCCGCCTGCGTAAGTATAGCGCCACTCAAGTTAGCAACACTGAAGTTAGCTGCACTCAGGTTAGCTTCATTCAGGAGGGCTTTGTAGAGGTTGGCACTACTGAGGTCAGCACCACTGAGGTTAGCCCGCACAAGTAAAGCATTACCCAAATCGACTTTTCTCAGGTTTACCCCTTGAAGGTTTGCACCTCTGAGGTTATTGCCTTGCAAATTCGCAGCGCTGAGGTCTGGTTCAATCTGGGGATTTTTCTTTCTCCACTCAATCCATTTAACTGCACCTGCTTTGAGTAAAGTTAGATGCTCTCGATTTGCCATTTTCTCTCCTTTACTCCTGACGCCCACCCAGAGAATTTACCCGACCAGCGACACTTTCAATAGCCGTTAATGCTCCCGCTGCTCCTGCTAGAATATCCTGTTCTTGTCCACCTAAGTAAAGCCTTCCAAAACTACCTACAGCTTGAACTTCTAAAATGTTAATCCTCGCTGCTTTCTCCGCTTCATTGGCAGCCAGTGCGGCGTAAGCAGCAGGCTCCACTTCTAATACATACAGCGTTTGACCTGCTAGTAATAGCTGTCCCCGGCGCGTGCGATTAATCAGTTGTGTTTGATAAGCATCGATGTTGCGGATAATCTGGCTAGAAATAACACGCGGTTTCAGACATTCCTCTCTTTTGACTCCCAGGAACGCCAAAATAGCTTGACCAGCAGCTCTGGTTTCGCCTTGAGAGCTAGAATGAACTTCCAATAGTCCGTATAGTCGTTCAACTACCTGTACTCCCGGACGGACAGAGGCGGATTTCAGGGCTATATCCGTAATTTTATTAATTTCAATACCAGGAGAGATTTCAATCCACAGTGATGTATCTCCTGGTAATGGTAAGAAGCCTTGGGCTACTGTTCCCATATATGCTGCATGTTGAGGTTGCAGGTTGTCGAGAAATACGAAACTGCGTAATTCTATGCCCAAGATTTTGCTCTCCAGTCGTGAGGGTAAAAGTTATGTATATGCAAGATATAAGTGCCTAAGTTGACAATATAGGGTATAGGGGAGCGCAAAATCCGTTTAACGGATCTACACCCGTGTGTCAAATGGCAATTATAGAAGCTAATGCTTATTTAAAAGACCATTGTCGTCTTGGGATAAAATCTACTTTGATCGGACGACATAATTTTTGTTTAACACGGCTGCTTTGTAAACATCTTGACCCTTTTACATTACCCCAGTTTTACCCCAAATATTTATTTCCCCAACATCTCCCAGGTGGAATCGCAAGGATTAGATCCCAATGAATATGGCTCTTTCTAGCTCAAGTTGTTTTTCCTAAAGTATTTTCATCCCGATCCCCCCAATCAGGTAAATAAGCAGATACAAAGCACTTAAACACTTTGTCGTGGTTTGGGATTTCGGCGCGATCGCTTGGAGTTGAGATTCACGCAGCAGTGACAACGACACGCTTTCCTCTGCTAGAAAAACTGCCGATTAAGAGCGTCACTATCGGCGATTTGGAAGACTTTGAGCAATTGGCGGTTGGATCTGATTTGCTAATAACCAACTCTCATGGAGTGGCGATCGCTCAACGCTTAAAAATTCCTCTCTACCGTCAAGGAATTCCCATTTTTGACCGCTAGATAGTGGTCAGTTCTGCAAAGTTGGCTATCGCGGGACTATGCAACTTTTATTTGATATTGGCAATCTGTTTTTAGAGCAGGAAACAAAGGTTAAGCATTAATATTAGTGATCATGCCAATGTTTCCTTCACTGACACAGACATTTTAAATAATGATGAAAAGGTTTGTAGAGTGGTGTGTTGAGTTTTCTTCTTGGTGGAATATTCGCCAAAGTAGAAAGTCTCTTTTGTTTATCGTTATGCTTACCTTGAGTGCGATCGCTACAGCGATGTTGTCGTTCCCCTTGAACGCTCAGATTAATCTGCCGTCAACGCCAAAATCTGAGTTAAGGGGGGTGTGGTTAACCAATATTGATAGTGATGTGTTATTTGAGCGCGATCGCCTCAAGGGATCTTTGCAACGCCTTGATGAACTCAATTTTAACACGATATATCCGGCGGTTTGGAATTGGGGATATACATTGTATCCTAGCAAAGTTGCCCAAAAAGTTATCGGGCGATCGCTCGATCCCACACCCGGACTCAAAGGGCGAGATATTCTCAAAGAAATTGTGGATGTGGGACATCAAAAAGGGTTAACAGTGATTCCCTGGTTTGAATTTGGCTTCATGGCACCAGCAGATTCTCTATTAGCTAAAAATCGTCCCCAATGGCTCACTAGTCGCAGTGATGGGACTCGGATTGTCAAAGAAGGGACACATAATCGCGTTTGGCTAAATCCCTTTCGCCCAGAAGTACAACAGTTTATCCAAGATTTAATTGTTGAAATTGTTAGAAACTACAATATCGATGGCATTCAATTTGATGATCATTTTGGCTTACCATCAGAGTTAGGATATGATGCCTATACAGTGGCACTCTACAAAAAAGAACACCGTGGTAAAGCTCCTTCTAAAAACTTTAAAGATCCAGAGTGGGTACGCTGGAGAGCTAATAAAATCACCGACTTTATGAAACGGGTATTTACAGCTATCAAAGCTACTAAAAAAAATTGCTTGGTTTCAGTTGCACCCAATCCTCAACGTTTTTCTTATGACTTCTTTTTAGCAGACTGGCAGAAGTGGGAACGGCTGGGAATTGTTGAAGACTTAGTTTTGCAGATATATCGAGATGATTTGAATATCTTTGTTCGTGAATTAGAGTATCCAGAAGTGAAAGCAGCTAAGAGCCATATTCCAGTGAGTGTAGGCATTTTGGCTGGCTTGAAAAATAAATCCGTACCGATGCAGCAGATTCAAACACAAGTGCAAAAAGTACGCGATCGCAACTTTGCTGGAGTCTCTTTCTTTTTCTATGAAACCCTCTGGAACATGAGCAAAGAAAAGCCGCAAGAGCGTCAAACTGGCTTCCAGAATATTTTTCCCACACCAACGGCTTACCCGAATCTGCTAGCAGGTTGGAAACCATAGAAATGTGGGGAGTAGGGAGATAGGCAGAGTTCTTCAAACTCCTAACTCCTAACTCCTCACTCAGAACTCTCTATCCTATTCCCAAACGCCCAGCCAAGGCGGGAGTTAGGGGTAAAAGAGTAGTAATCATCAAGAATAGAGCTAAAAGACCCAAAGCGGCTCTAGCATCATCAGGTTCAGTGACTTCATTCAAACTGGGGCGTTCTTGATCCCGTTGCAAAAAGAAAATCACGATCGCCCAGTACATGGCAATCATATTACCAAGAGACACTAGCGCCAGTAAAATTAAAGTTGCGATCGTTGCCCTTCCTGCGGTTTTGCGTCCATAAATCGCCTGCACAATCCGCCCACCATCTAGTTGTCCTGCGGGCATTAAGTTCAAAGCGGTAATTACTAACCCCAGCCAACCAATCACCACTAGGGGATGAACGCTTACTAGGGGTGACTGCAACGCCGAACCAAGGACAACTCGCGCCAAACTTCCCACCAAAATCGACCCTTGGAAAAACTGATTGGGCAATTGAAATAAACTACCTGGGCGGGAAAGTAGCAAGCCTGTCACCAGCATTAACAAAGAGACAATACCACCTGCGGCTGGCCCTGCCAAGGCAATATCAAATAATACCTTGCGGTTAGGCAACAGAGACTCAAAGCGGGTAATTGCCCCAAAAGAGCCAATTTGCACTGCGGGTAGAAAGAAGGGCCAGCTAAGGCGAATTTGGTGACGCTGTGCAAGTAACCAATGACCAATTTCGTGAGCTAGTAAAATCGAAAATATTCCAGCACCTATGGGCAAAGCTTCTTGAAACCGCCCTGGATTGCCAAAAAAATCAAAATTCAGTAGTAATCCCGCAGCTTCTAAATTAGTAGCAATGGTCGCTACCAACAGAATACCTGCAAAGACTTTTTGCGATAACAACATCGGCCGGGGATCGTTACGGCTCGGTAGGACAATCATCACGGGTCTACCGTCTGTGTTTTCCACTAAAAACAGACGATAGCGATCGCCAAGGCGTTGCTGTAAACTTGCAGTTAAACGGTTGTGAGTCTCTTCTGGTTCTCCCCGCAAATTACCTTTGAAAATGGCTCCATCTTGGTAGGCGATGGTTTCTGTGGCAAAAAATGTATCGATACCAAAAATGCCTTTAATTGCATTCAAGTCATCTTCCGGTATTGGTGGAATTTCCGCTTTCAGTTCTGCGACTGCTAATTGTGGGGAATTTGCTTCAAGTGAGGAAGCAGCAGCGAGTCTTTCGGTTGCACGTTGCTTGAGGATGGCATCTTGCCCAGCTGCGCGTAACTGTCTGCCCAAATAAACGTACAATCCAGCGGATGTCACCACTAAGAACAATATACCCGCTATATTAATGTAAATCCCTGCGGCAAACAATCCAAAAAACAGGAGCCAGGGAGTCATCAACACCACCGACTGTAACCAGGCTAAAATTCCCAGTTTACCAAAAGGTCTGGCGCGATAAAAGCCCCAGCCTAAAATGCCTAAAGCTACCAGTAGGATTGCTGCCAGGATAGAAGTTTCTGATAAAGTAAACATCTCCAAACCTTTGCTATTGAGACTAAGCCAGAACAAGTCCGGTATTGCAGATACACTTATTAATGTATAACGCCGCCTGTAATCTGCTCAAATTATCCAGCTTTGCGACGCCGAATAGCTCAATACAGCCGGTTTCATTTTTTTCCTTTCTCAATTGGTGCTTGATATCATGTCCGCTTGATTGCTTATTAAACCCGAAGAACCCCACCCCGCCAAAGCTGTGCTTTGTCTCCCCTCCCCGCAGGCGGGGAGGGGGTTGGGGGTGGGGTTATTTTATTATGGGTAATTTGGCAGACATGATATGATATCATAGACTTTTCTACGTATTTGCTACATAACCTCAAGTTTTGGAAGAGGCGATACTTACGGTGAGCTACGCTAATGCACCTCATAAAGCGATCGCAATTTGAGAATATCTTGCCATTCAAGATCAGTGAATGGTTGGGTAACTAGTTCTATACCAAAGTGCTGTTTTGCTGTCTCTGTCAGCGTATCCACAATCTTTGCAATCCACCCATCCTCTTCCTGCGTATTACAAAGTGAGATATTCCACGGAGCTGGTTGTTCAAAGATTTCCTGAAATAAACCTTTGTCTGTAGATAAAATCATCGAACCGTGTTGAAGAATGGTATTTCTTCCCTTGCGTTGGGCGCTACCAATAAATTTACTTCCATCAGCAGTAACTAAGTCCGCAGCTGTTGCTGTATTGAAGCAACTGGGATTATGAATGTAACCTCGTCCAGCAGAACCATAATTTAACTGGATACCCAATGTTTGCCAGCCTTGGATTAAAAAGTTACAGATTTTTTCATAAGTACCCCAGCTTTTTCCACTACTAGCTGAGGTAATCAGGGCGTAGCTTAAATCTCCTTGGTGGAGAACAGCTCTACCTCCCGTTGGCCGACGTACTAGTTCGAGGAGCTGTCCCTGGTAAGTCAGATTATGCCACTGGGTAGGCCATTGTCTTTGCAGATGTCCCAAGGAAAGCGCGTGTGGATACCAGGTATAAAAACGCAGCGTGGGCGGGTGCTGCCCCTTTTCACATTGATTGAACAACCAAGCATCGATCGCCATTTGCACTCCTCCTGATGTCTGAAGCATAGGGATGAAACGCCAGGTGGATGGTGATTCGATTGCTAATTCTCTCATCGATTTCGGACTCTGGAAAAATATTGATATCCTAAAATTTGGCGATCGCAAAATCAAATAATTGATGTGCCATTTCTAATTTAGAACAAGGTGCAATTTCTACCTGATTTCCTTGGCTATCTAAAAATATCGCTTGATTATTATCGCTCCCAAAACCACTATCAGGTTGATCGATGGGATTAGCAACGATCGCATCTAATTTTTTCTTCTGTAATTTTTCTAACGCAGGTTTGACAATATCTCCAGTTTGTGCAGCAAAGCCAACTAATATCTGATGCGGCTGTTTGAGTTCTGCTAATTGGGCGACTATATCTGGTACGGGTTCCAAGGGTAAAGCTTGAGGGAGCGATCGCTTGGGCAATTTCTCTGTACTATAATCTCGTGGCTTCACATCGGCCACGGCTGCTGACATCACAATGATATCAGCGTTGGGTAAACATTCCACCATGACGTGCTGCATTTCGTCTGCACTAACAACGGGAATTGCTTGTACTCCTAATGGTACATCCCAATTAGCTGGGCCATGTACCAAGGTGACGTTTGCGCCTCGGTGAAATGCGGCTTGTGCTAAAGCTAATCCCATTTTACCTGTGGAAGGATTACCAATAAACCTTACTGGGTCAAGATACTCTCGCGTTCCCCCAGCACTAATTAAGACTCGTTTCCCGACTAAATCTCGTTTGCCTTGAGTGTGTAACAGCGATTGGATGTGAGCCAAAATTTCTGGAGGTTCTGCTAATCTACCAGCACCGATGCGATCGCACGCTAATAACCCTGATGCTGTATTCATTCCATGATATCGGCTATCTGGCAATAACTGTTGCCAATTCCGTTGCACCGATCGCTGTTCCCACATATCAGTATTCATCGCTGGTGCTAACAGCACGGGACAAGTAGAAGCCAGCACGGTATTTGTGAGTAAATTATCCGCCATCCCGTAGGCTAACTTGGCTAATGTATTAGCTGTCAAAGGGGCAATTACCATGACATCTGCCCATTCACCCAACTCAATATGCAAGGGACGAGAGTGAGTTGGCTGCCAGAAATCATCATCTGTGTAGGCGGGATGACGAGATAGGGTGGATATTGTCAGAGGCGTGATAAATTTTTGCGCCGAACGGGTGAGGATAACTCGAACCTCTACCCCAGTTTTAAACAGCGTCGAAACCAATTCACAGATTTTGTAGGCGGCTATACCGCCACCTACACCAATAAGAACCCTGTTCAATTTTGGATTAGTCATGGTAAAAAGTTAGGAGTGAGTCGTTCAAAAATTAGTACTAAATAGTTATAAATCCTAATTCTTAACTCCTAACTCCTAACTCTCAACTAAGCTTCATCATAGGGTTCCAAGTCTAAGAGGTAGATATAGGGTTCAACTAACTCTGGACGCTGAAATGCGATCGCTCGCAATAGATGCCAATCGTTTAAACCCTCAAAAGCATTACTATAATTATCCAGTTCCAGACGTGTAGCTAGTTCTTCTACTTCTACTGCACTCATGGCAGCAATTTCTTTTTGGGAAATGCTTAAAGTTGTCATAATACTTGCCCCTCCCTTATGCAGCACTCGCCTTCAGCATGGGTTAAGTTGCGCTGAACGCAGCCACCCAATATATATTACTCATTAGAAGTCATTAAGTTCGTGAAAATTGTCAGAATTTGTACCAGAATTTATCAAAAATTCGTAATCCTGACTAAGCAATTGTATTTACAACGAAATTTCGTAGCACCTCTAACGTTTTTGGATCTATTTCATGCCCCATATCAAATTCGTGGTATTCTACTGCCACTCCTAGAGACTTGAGAGTTTCTCGTGCCTTCAAAGCAGCTTTCAGGGGCACAACTTCATCATACGTACCGTGAGTGATTAAAGTCGGCGGAATCCCACTTTTAGCTGCCGTTAGCGCGTCAGGATGTAAATACCCGCTCATCACAACTAAACCTGCTAAGGGTAATTTTGAACCGACATCTAAAGTCATTGCTCCGCCTTGAGAAAATCCACTCAAAATGGTACGTGACAAAGGTATGCCAGTGGTACTTTCTAAAGATTCCAAGAAATCTGTTAGCAGTTGCCGACTTTCTGCCAACCCTTGATACATATTTTCCACCCGCAGGTCATACCATGCCCTCCCTATAGGGGAATAGGGATAAGGATAAGGTGCATTGGGCAATACAAACTGGTAATCGGGTAAGTTGAGCAAGGGTAACAAAGATGCTACATCCTCAGCATTAGCACCCCAACCATGCAAAGTGACAATTAAGCCTGCTGGGGGTTGAGAAGTTGCTGTGGGAACGGTAATGGCTTGTAAAGACAGAGGTTTACTCCTAAAATTCTACTCTTTTCATAGATCCTATCTGTTTGCCCAAAAAATACCTACGTTGTTTTGGTGCTAGCAACCAAAAGCCAGACGGTAATTTTGTCTGAAAACATTTTTTCACCAATTTATATAAGAATAATTTCCAGATAGAAATTATTGCTTTTAGGCATTTTTTATTTAATAAAAACAATTATCAATTCTTTTTCAAAAAATTATTCTAATTAATTGACAATAATATGGATAAATAATTATCTTAACTAAGAACTTAATTGCTTCTGTCTATTGAATTAGCAATATATTAATCTGAGTATACATTAAAATGTCATTAGGTAAACTGCCTAAATTAATAGTAATATATTTCAATAAAGTTATTAATAGTGTGTGTTCTATTGGAGAAAGCTTATGAAGCGCCGCAAATTTGTCTATATAGTAGGACTAGCAACTGCTAGTGGTGGATTAGCGATCGCTTGTAATCCTAATCAAACTCCCACCGATACTGCCGAATCGCCTTCAGGGCAAGCTACACCAGCTACGGCTGCTACTGGTGTCTTAGAAAAAGAGCTAGTAATCTACTCAGGACGCAACGAAAAACTCATTGGCGAGCTGATCAAACAATTTGAGCAACAAAGCAATGCTAAGGTACAAGTCCGCTATGGCGATACTGCTGAGTTAGCATCAGCAATTTTGGAAGAAGGGGCAAACAGTCCCGCAGATGTCTTCTTCGCCCAAGATGCTAGCGCCCTTGGAGCTATTCAAAAAGCAAATCGAGCAGTACAGTTACCAACATCTCTTCTCAATCAAGTAGATAGTACCTATCGTTCACCAGAGGGGAAATGGCTAGGTATTTCGGGGAGAGTGCGTACAGTAGATTACAACTCTAAATTAGTAAAACCAGGGGAATTACCATCGTCTATTTTTGGCTTTACTGAACCGAAATGGAAAGGTAAAATTGGCTGGGCACCTACAAATGGTTCCTTTCAATCCTTTGTCACCGCCTTACGAGTTGCAGAAGGAGAAGACAAGGCTAGGCAATGGTTAGAAGGTATTAAAACTAACAATGCTAAAGTTTATCCTAATAATACTGCGATCGTAGAAGCCTTATCTCGCGGCGAAATTGCTGTGGGATTTGTCAATCATTATTATCTAGAACGAATCAAACAAGATAATCCTCAAGTTCCTGTGGAGCATCATTTTACTGATGATGTGGGTTCCTTGGTAAATGTCGCAGGTGTAGCAATTCTTAACAGCGCCAAACATCCCAATATTGCTCAAAAGTTTGTCGAATTCATGCTGAATGAAAATGCCCAAAACTACTTTGCTAATCAAACTTTTGAGTATCCTCTAACTTCGGCTGTTGCGCCCAAAGGTAAGCTAAAATCTCTCCAAGAAATTAAAAAACAAACTCAAAAAATCGACTTGAGTAATCTTAGCGATTTAGAAACAACACTCAAGCTCATGCAGCAAGTACAAGTCATATAACTTGCTATTGACTGGAATACATCTGGCCAAGGTAGGAAAAATCTAAATTTTTTGAGAAAGTTTATTGCTTACCAGTACAGGTTAATGGTAAAGGTTGAGAATACCAAGATTATTGCAAAAACTTCCTGGTAAGTATTAAGGTGGAGGATTGGAAATTGAAAAGTTTACCATTGCTAAAAGTTTCAGCCTTAGCTCTAGCTGTAACGCTAGGTTGGGGAATCGGGGTGGCTGTAAATGCTCAAACGAAAACCCTCGTAATCTATTCAGGCAGAGAAGAAAAACTAATTGGCCCCTTAATTGAGAAAGCCAAAAAAGACTTGAATCAGGATATTCAAGTGCGTTATGGCGATACTGCTGAATTAGCGATCGCACTTTTGGAAGAAGGTAAAAATAGCCGTGCAGACTTGTTTTTCGCTCAAGACGCTGGTGCTTTAGGCACTTTGGAGAAAAAACAGGTAACGCTACCAATTGCCTCTAAACTGCTAAACAAGGTTGATTCTCGCTTTCGTTCTGCTAAAGGGCATTGGCTAGGAATTTCCGGTCGCGCCCGTGTCATTGACTACAATACAAAGTTAGTTAAATCGGGGGAACTACCGACATCAATTTCGCAGTTAACAGAACCAAAATGGCGCGGTAAAGTTGGCTGGGCACCGGCTAACGGCTCATTTCAGTCATTTGTTACAGCAATGCGAGTCTTAAATGGAGACGAAAAAACTCTCCAATGGCTCAAAGCGATGAAAGCTAACGGTGTCAAAGATTACGGTAAAAACGCTGCGATCGTTGAAGCTGTGGGGCGGGGAGAAGTTCATCTTGGTTTAGTGAATAATTACTACTTGTATCGCTTCAAAAAAGATAATCCGAACTTTCCTGTTGCCCACCACTATACAAGCAAAGATGCAGGATCAATGATTAATGTGGCAGGAGTAGCTATTACGAAAACCACAGATCAAAAAGCTGATGTAGAAGCTTTAATTGATTACCTGCTCAAACAGAGTTCACAAAATTACTTTGCTCAAGAAACTAACGAGTATCCTTTAGTAAAAGGAATCCCAGCGCCATCAAAACAAATACCAATTAGTAAGCTAAATCCACCCAATGTTAACTTGACAGATTTAGATGATTTGCCAGCAACGTTGAATTTATTACAGCAGGCAGGAGTTTTGTAACAGTTGAAAGCGGTTCGCCCTCCATTATTTCTCACATTATCGGCAGCGGTAGTGGCAGTTGCCATTGCCCTGCCATTGCTATACTTAGTAATTCGCACCGCAGGTATTGGCGGGGAAGAGTTCTGGGAATTGATTTCTCGTCCCCGCAATATCATGGTTTTTTTCAACAGTGCGGCGATGGCGGCAACGGTGACGTTATTTTCTACACTAATTGCCGTACCATTGGCGTTTTTAACTGTGCGGACAGACTTACCAGGAAGACGTTTTTGGTTAGTGGCGACAACATTACCCTTAGCGGTTCCTAGCTATGTAGGCAGTTTTGCGCTGATTGCAACTTTGGCACCACGGGGTAGTTTTTTGCAGCTGTTGCTTCAACCATTAGGAGTAGAAGAATTACCTTCAATTTATGGTTTTCCTGGGACAGTTTTGGCAATCACTTTGTTTACCTATCCCTATATGCTGCTGAGTGTGCGTTCTGGATTACAAGGTATTGATCCATCTCTAGAAGAAGCGTCTCGTAGTTTGGGTTATGGTAGTAGAGAAACCTTTTTTAAGGTAGTTTTGCCACAGTTGAAACCATCACTAATTGCAGGTGGATTATTAGTAGCTTTATATGCCTTGCGCGACTTTGGTACACCTTCGCTGATGCGATTTGATGCCTTTACGCGGGCAATTTTTTTACAATATAAAACTAGTTTTAATCGGAACTCAGCCGCAGCCTTATCTTTGATGTTGGTGACATTGGTGCTGCTGATTTTGTGGTTAGAATATCGAATGCGATCGCGGGCAGCTTATTATAGTCGTGGTTCCGCCTCTCTACGTCCACCAAAAATTGTCAAATTGGGAATTTGGAAATGGCCGGCTTTCGGTTTTTGTCTACTAATTACTAGTTTTGGTGTAGTTTTGCCAGTAGGTATCACCCTATTTTGGCTGATTCGCGGACTTAATAGTAGCTATACTTTCCCCAATTTATTCCCCACCATTCTCAACTCCATTGGCGCAGCTGGATTAGCGGCTTTAGCTACCACCATCTTTGCCCTACCAGTAGCAATTTTAGCAGTCAGATTTCCGAGTAAAATCACCGCCATAATTGAACGCTGTTCTTATATAGGTTTTGGAGTTCCAGGAATAGTTGTTGCCTTATCTTTGGTATTTTTTGGTGCCAACTATTTGCCGGCATTGTACCAAACTCTGCCGATGCTGATATTTGCATATTTAGTTTTATTTTTACCGCAATCAGTGGGAACAGTCCGCAGTTCGCTTTTACAAGTAAATCCCCAGCTAGAAGAATCAGCCCGTAGTTTAGGTAGGAATGCTTGGCAAACTTTAAGAGAAGTTACCCTACCTCTGGTACAACCAGGTGTGTTGAGTGGTGCGGTGCTGGTATTTCTCACAGCGATTAAAGAACTACCCGCCACAATGCTGTTAGCGCCTATTGGCTTTAGCACCTTAGCAATGCAAATTTGGCAAGCTACAGAAAATGTAGATTTTGCCGATGCGGCGGCGGCTTCGTTAGCGATGCTGTTGGTTTCTATGGGTTCAACTTTATTGGTGCTATCTCAAGAGAACGTCAAAAAAGAGCAAGTCTTGAAGGAGACAGGGGGCAGTAGGCAGGAGGTAGAAGGAGTAAATCACTTATAGAATTCCACCTCTACTGATTTGAAACTTTTCAAGTAATTGAACTATAGTACTCTCCACTCCCTATGCAACAAGTAATTCTAGATTTACAAAATGTCACCAAGCGGTTTGCAGAAAGTGCCTTCCCTGCTGTAGATAACGTATCTTTGACGTTGCAACAAGGAGATATATTGGGATTACTCGGCCCATCCGGTTGTGGTAAAACTACGCTGTTGAGAATGATTGCTGGTTTTGAGCGATCGCAAGTAGGAGAAATTAAAATTGGTGGGCAGATAGTTTGTAATAATTCTACTTGCATACCAGCCGAACAGCGTGACATCGGCGTTGTTTTTCAAGATTATGCCCTGTTTCCCCATCTAAATGTGGCAGAAAATGTGGCTTTTGGGTTGAAACATTTCAGTAAACAACAAATACAAAAACGCATAGCCGAAGTCATTAATTTGGTGAGACTCGAAGGCTTAGAAAAACGTTACCCTTATGAACTCTCAGGTGGACAGCAGCAAAGAGTTGCCCTCGCCCGTGCTTTAGCACCCCAACCCCAACTCATGCTTTTGGATGAACCTTTGAGCAATCTTGATATCCAAGTTAGGTTGCGCTTGCGAGAAGAAGTGCGCGACATTCTCAAAGCTGCGGGTACTTCAGCAATTTTTGTTACCCACGATCAAGAAGAAGCATTAGCTATTTCAGATATAGTGGGTGTGATGCGCCAAGGACATTTAGAGCAATTAGGCACGCCAGAAGAAATTTATACTCATCCAGCATCAAGATTCGTCGCCGAATTTGTCACTCAAGCTAATTTCCTTCCCGCCCATCGTCAAGGGAATTTATGGAAAACAGAAATCGGCAGTTTTGAGTTAACAGCAAATCATACTGATGATAGTGGCGAAATCATGATCCGCCAAGAAGACTTTATCTTAAAGCCAGCCACAGATGCGCCCGTAGTTGTCCGTACCCGAAGGTTTTTAGGACGTGAATACCAATATTGTTTACAAACTCCCTCTGGTAAAGAACTCCATGCCAGGACGCTGAAAGATATAGCGTTACCTGTGGGTACAAGAGTAGAGTTATCTATAGCCAGTGAGACTGTAAAGGTTTTTCCCCGCTAGATTTTTTGGCATTGCTAAATCAAAATATTAATTTTATGTAGCCCTTCTCTGCAATTTCACCAAAAGTTTGACCAGGTGAAATGATTTCGATGACTAATTCAGGTGCGACAGGACAAGCTTCGTCTAATAGCCAATCAGCAGGAAGACGGTTATGAGAAATATAGGTCAGATCGGCTACAGGCATCCAATCTTGTTGATTTCGTGTTAGTTTAATTGCCCATTCAATCACAACTCGACCCTTTGCTTGTGCCCATGCAGACAATAGTATAAATAAAGCACCAGTAGTTGAGCTATGAAAAAATTTTGGTGACATTTCATTATCTTTATATTTTGGTACAGCTTCACCGTTAACAAACTCGTGTGTAATATCTCCTTCGGGAAGTGCGAGAAATTCTTCTAGAGTTAAGCGTTGATTAGAAGACTGAACCATAGATGTTATGTGGGTAAAAGATGCTTACTTTTAGTTTAGGCGATCGCAAATATTAGAGACTAAGCCTACTTAGCCCTTATTTCCAGCATTTTCAACAGTGCTGACTCTGAGCGATGTAACCATATAAATTACAAGAGTCAATATTATTCCTCATGGTCTTGAAGTGAACCAAGGCTTATGCAAAACTTGAGATCCTTCGCTTCTAGCCTACTTTTAAGGAATTGATCAATGGCGCGTCTAGCCCTGCTGAGTGTATCTAACAAAACTGGTATAATCGACCTAGCCCGTAGCTTGGTTGAAGAATTCGACTTTGATTTAATCAGCAGTGGGGGAACAGCCCAAGCACTTAAAGATGCGGGACTCCCAGTTACCAAAGTTGCTGATTACACAGGTTCTCCAGAGATTTTAGGTGGCCGAGTCAAAACGCTGCATCCCCGAATTCACGGTGGGATTTTGGCGCGGCGAGATGTTCCCGAAGATATAACAGATTTAGAAAATAACCAAATTCGCCCGATTGATTTAGTGGTGGTGAATCTATATCCTTTTGAGGAAACGATCGCTAAACCAGGGGTAACATTATTAGAAGCTGTTGAACAAATTGATATCGGTGGCCCAGCAATGTTAAGGGCATCATCGAAAAACTTCGCTCATCTGGCTGTATTATGCGATCCGGCACAGTATGACGAGTATTTGCAGGAATTGCGCCAAAATAACGGTGTAGCATCCCTAGAGTTTCGGCAAAAAGCGGCATTAAAAGGATTTTCGCACACTGCTAGTTATGATCAAGCTATAGCATCTTACCTCGCAGAAGCACAGCAGTACACCCTTAGCGGCACACAATTGCAATCTCTGCGTTACGGTGAGAATCCCCATCAACCCGCCGCCTGGTATCAAACTGGTACTACCCCAACTGGATGGGCAGCCGCTACAAAACTCCAAGGCAAAGAACTTAGTTACAATAACTTAGTTGATTTAGAAGCCGCACGCCGAATTATTGCTGAGTTCACTGATACTCCAGCCGCAACGATTATCAAACATACAAATCCCTGTGGTACGGCATTGGGAAGTACTATTTCAGAAGCGTATCAAAAAGCTTTCAATGCTGATTCGACTTCTGCCTTTGGTGGAATTGTCGCACTCAACCGCCCGATTGATGCGGCTACAGCTAGCGAGTTAACCAAAACATTTTTAGAATGTGTGGTTGCACCAAGTTGTGAAGCCGAAGCTCAAGAAATCCTGGCAAAGAAATCTAACGTGCGGGTTTTGACTCTAGCAGATTTGAGCAGTGGCCCTAAAGATACAGTGAAAGCGATCGCAGGTGGTTTTCTTGTCCAAACTAGCGATGATATAATTGCTGACACCAGTCAATGGCAAATAGTCACTGAACGTCAACCCACCGACAGCGAATTAGCCGAACTGCTGTTTGCTTGGAAAGTTTGCAAACACGTTAAATCGAATGCCATTGTTGTCACAAGCGATCGCACTACACTAGGAGTAGGCGCTGGTCAAATGAACCGCGTTGGCTCAGTTAAAATAGCTCTAGAACAAGCTGGAGAAAAAGCCAAAGGTGCAACTCTAGCCAGCGATGGATTCTTCCCCTTTGATGATTCTGTGAAAACAGCCGCAGCAGCAGGAATTACAGCCATTGTTCAACCAGGCGGAAGTCTGCGCGATAAAGATTCAATCAAAGCTGCTAACGAACTGGGTTTGCTGATGGTTTTAACTGGTGTACGTCACTTTTTACACTAAATTATTGACTGTAAGGTGTGCAGTTTACAAAGTGTCACATAATTTACTTGCTTTTGCATTGGACTAGTGATATATTTTAGTCGTGTGTGAGGAGCAAGTTAAAAATAAAAAGCGCCTGGGGTGGAAACACGGCAACACTCCCAAGCGCTTTTTAATTTGTCAGAAATTGGATTGCCTGTGTGGTTTTAGAATTGTCACTCAATATACTTGCCATCTGATAGAAGTAGTGATATTATCTATTTGTGTGTGAGGAGCAAGTTAAGAATAAAAAATGTCTGGGGTGGAAACACGGCAACACTCCCAGGCATTTTTTAATTTGTATATAAAAATTATAGAAATTAACGCTTCCAAAATAATTTCATATTTTTACTTCCAGTTAAAGACACGAATATTGTTAAAGTTAATCACGTCAACTTCTAAACTCTGAAGATAACTTGCTAGCTTGAATCATCAGTTAGTACAAGATACTTCCCTTTAGATAAAGTCAGGATTCCACTGTCAGTAAGTCCGAACTTGATAAATTTATTAGTATTAACAGCATTTAAACTATTTACGTAGTATTCATCCAAAAGAGCAACATTTTTAACAAATTGAGCAAATATTGCAAAGCATTGAGAACGTTCAGGTTCACCAAGTTGATTTGCAAGGCTATTAACTTATGTCAGAATATTCGGAGTTGTTACAAGCTTTTGAAAGTATGCAATAAATTCTAGCAGAAGCTCATAATCTTCTTGTATAAATTGCTGGGTTCGATTAAATTTAGTTATTCGTTCTTGATTGACACTCCCAACTAAAAAGAGAAGCAGGATATTTGTATCAATTAAAATCCCTTTTTGGCAATAACGACGAACAAGGGAAGCAATCAAATCTTTCATACTTGTCTAATTTTCATTGCTTCTACTTCGCCAGTTTCAGAATTCACTTTAAAAAGTTTATATTCTCGTTCATACAACACAGGGGTAGAAGCAAGAGAGGTAGGAATTAATTCTTCTAATCGGCTTTTAGGAGCTTTTTTAGGAATATCAAACCCTAGAGTAATCAACCAGAAGCTTTTATCCTCAGAAAGTTCAACTTCTTCAAGTCTCAAATCTCCTAATGAAGAACCCATCATGTCTTGTATGGATTTTATGTATCCATAGGCAGCATTTACTGCTGTTTTGACATCAATCATAATCTTATTTGCTCCCTGACATAAATTTGCCAATTTAATACCTTCGAGAGTACCGCCATAGTTACCATCCATAATCCAAGATTCTCGTAGGGTTAGGTCTTGGATTATGCTTTGCCATTCAGTTTTTGGAGTCTCAACCCAACCAGGATTCCAGTACCAAGCATCCAAGTGAATCACTTCTAAACCTAAGATGGTTCCGAGTTCACGGGCTAGGGTAGATTTACCAGCACCTCCAGAACCAATGATTAAGATTTTCTTCACCTTAGATGTGCATCTCCCTTTTCAAGCTCAAAAGGTAAGCATTGCTCACCCAAATAACCGTCTTCTGAGCAACTCAATACGCCGCTACAATAGTACCACTACAAGGATTATGCCCAAATTATTGATATTATGACCACTGCGACGACCGTAAAAACTGAGTATGAAGCGATTATTGGTTTAGAAACCCATTGTCAACTGAGTACCAATACCAAGATTTTCTCTAATAGCTCTACGGCATTCGGCTCTGACCCCAATACTAACATTGACCCGGTTTGTATGGGTTTACCTGGGGTTTTACCTGTACTCAATGAAAAAGTATTAGAATACGCAGTCAAAGCTGGTTTAGCACTAAATTGTCAAATCGCTAAATATAGCAAATTTGATCGTAAGCAGTATTTTTATCCAGATTTACCGAAAAATTACCAAATTTCTCAATACGATCTACCGATCGCAGAACATGGTTGGTTAGAAATTGAGTTGCTAGATGCTGAGGGTAATCCGATTCGCAAACGTATTGGTATTACGCGTCTGCACATGGAAGAAGATGCGGGAAAATTGGTACACGCAGGTAGCGATCGCCTCTCCGGTTCTTCCTATTCTTTGGTAGACTACAATCGCGCAGGTATCCCATTAGTAGAAATTGTTTCCGAACCCGATCTACGTTCTGGACTAGAAGCTGCTGAATATGCCGAAGAATTGCGTCGGATTGTCCGGTATCTCGGCGTGAGTGACGGCAATATGGAACAAGGATCTCTGCGGTGCGATGTCAACATTTCTGTGCGTCCAGTGGGACGAAAGGAATTTGGCACCAAGGTAGAAATTAAAAACATGAACTCCTTCAGCGCCATCCAACGGGCGATTGACTACGAAATTGAACGCCAAATCGCCGCCATCGAAGCAGGCGATCGCATCATCCAAGAAACTCGGCTGTGGCAAGAAGGCGCACAATGTACAAGTAGTATGCGGGTGAAAGAAGGTTCTAGCGATTACCGCTACTTCCCGGAACCAGATTTAGCACCAATTGAGGTGTCAAATGCACAATTAGAGCAATGGCGTAGCGAACTACCAGAACTACCAGCCCAAAAACGCCATCATTATGAAAGCGAATTGGGGCTTTCTCCTTACGATGCGCGAGTGTTGACAGAAGATCGTTCAATCGCCGAATATTTTGAAACTGCGATCGCATCTGGAGCAAATCCCAAAGCTGCTGCCAACTGGATTACTCAAGATATTGCAGCACACCTCAATAAGCAAAAACTCACTATTACTCAAATCGGACTGACTCCAACCAATTTAGCAGATATTATCACTCGCATTGAAACGGGCAAAATTAGCAATGCTCAAGCTAAACAAAAGTTGCCAGATTTACTCAGTGGTATTTCTCCTGAGAAAGCCTTTGCAGGTCTTGAGTTAATCACCGATCCTAGTGTACTAGAACCCATTGTTGATGAAGTCATAGCCGCCAATCCCAAAGAATTAGAAAAGTATCGCAACGGTAACACTAACCTCAAAGGCTTCTTTGTCGGACAAGTTCTCAAAAAGACAGATAAACGTGCCGATCCTAAGCTGACTAACGAATTGGTCGAGAAAAAACTGAACGCCTAGTGGTTCATCGCATTAATTTTGCGGGGCTGCTAGATCCCCGACTTCTTCAAGAAGTCGGGGATCTGAACACCACTAACCTCTTAAAACTTTTGCGATAGACCACTAGTACTCTGTCAACTCAACTTTGCTGGGTGAGGGAGCAGAGGGGAAATAACCAATTCCCAATTCCCCAACTAAGTATTTTCCCGGTCTTGCTTCACACAATCTTCATATAAAAACTGGTGACAACCCTCATACGTAAAATGATATGCTGTGGTAAGTAGATGCACCCTGATGATCTGGAGAGCTGCCTAAGTAGCTCTCTTTTTTATTTTATTTTCGTGGTATTTACGGATAAACCTCAAAAATTTTTAGAAATAATCTCAATAAATAAGTATTAACCCTTAAAAAGTAAATCAGAGAGATTAGTAAGTAGATGTATCCTAACGATCTAGAGAGTGACCCAAGTGGTTATCCTTTTTTGTTTTGGTTTTTCGTCATAAGAAAGGTAAAAACAATTATGCCAATCGCTAACTGGTGCATTATTATTGCCATCAGCAAATAAAAGGGACTGGGGAATGGGGAAGTAAGGAAAAACTAATAACTCCTAACTCCTGTACAGACGCGATTAATCGCGTCTCTCCTAACTCAGCACTTTTGTAAAGTACAAATTGACCTATCCAACCTGATAGTTGTAAGGAAGAAGAATGGCAGATTGGCAAGAAATAACAGGTGGTATCACAGCACCAAGGGGGTATCAGGCTGCGGGAATTACCGCAGGATTGAAACCTTCGGGGTTGCCAGATTTAGCTTTGATATTCTCAGAAGTAGAAGCGATCGCAGCAGGTGTGTTCACCACCAGCCAAGTGAAAGCTGCCTGCGTAGAATATTGTCGCCAACGCTTGCAAGCCAAACAGAGCGCTCGTGCCATCCTCTGCAACGCCGGACAAGCAAACGCCGCTACAGGGACTCAAGGCTACCTTGATACCTTAGAATCTGCTCTGGCAGTAGGTCAAGCATTAAACATTCCATCTGAATCTATATTATTGGCTTCCACCGGTGTGATTGGTCAAAGAATTAAGATGGATGCTTTGCGAAGCGGGATTCCCAAAGTAGTAGCAGCACTATCAGAAACAGGCTCAGATGCCGCCGCCGGAGCGATTATCACTACAGACTTGGTAACAAAATCCATTGCCCTAGAGACAACTATAAGTGATCGCCCAGTACGAATTGGTGGTATTGCCAAAGGTTCCGGTATGATTCACCCCAACATGGCAACCATGCTGGCATTTGTTACTTGTGATGCTGTGGTTTCGCCTCACCTTTGGCAACAGATGTTAGCAAGGGCAGCTGATAGAAGCTTTAATTCCATCACTGTGGATGGTGATACCAGCACCAACGACAGCTTAATTGCCTTGGCAAACGGTCAATCTCGCACCCCAGCAATTATAGAATGGGGTGCAGAAGCAGAGAAATTAGAGGCGATGTTAACAGCAGTTTGCCAGCATTTAGCCAAAGCGATCGCTCGTGATGGTGAAGGTGCAACCTGTCTAATTGAAGTGGAAGTGACTGGCGCTCATGATGAACTCTCAGCCCGACAAATAGCCAAAACCATCGCCGGTTCATCCTTAGTTAAATCTGCAATCTTTGGACGCGATCCAAATTGGGGACGCATCGCCGCCGCCGCCGGACGTGCAGGTGTGGCATTTGAGCAAGAAAACCTGCAAATTAAGCTAGGGGATTTCTTAATGTTAGAAAATGGGCAACCTCTACAATTTGACCGTGCAGCAGCAAGTGCTTATTTGAAAAAAGCATCGGTGGGTGCTTATCTCCAACAGGATACGGTGTTAATCTCCGTTAACGTTGGCAATGGTTATGGTGTGGGTAAAGCCTGGGGTTGTGATTTGAGTTATGACTACGTGAAGATTAATGCCGAATACACTACATGAGCTACTCACAGCTGTTTGCTAAGTTGAGACAATCATAACTAAGGGACTTGCGTGAAAATAAAGTACCAATAAACCGAGTTTCGACACTTCGACTGCACTGAGCGCAGTCGAAGTGTCGAAACCCTCCTGGCTGGGACACTATTAACCCGCAGATCCCTAACTAATTATCTGGACATGACATAGCAATCCGTAGAGGAGTTACGAACAACAAGATCCCCGACTTCTTGAAGAAGTCGGGGATCTGAGCCTCTCGGTGTTTCCAAATCAAATAGTATTGCTACATAAATCATAGTCTCAACATAATAGTCATGATAAATGAAAACTTATATATGACACATTACGACTAAAATTAAGTTAGAAAATAAACCGAGACAGTAAATCATAAGGTAAACATAATAGTCTTCATAAGTAAGAGTTGATATATTAAAAATTATTTTTATAGTTGAGGATAATAGATAAATTTTTACTTATACATCCAATCTAATATTTGTTTAATAATCTCCACTCCAAGTTAACAATTTCGGCTTCAAAAGCTGTAAACTGATTTCAACAAGGTGAATGACACCTCTGCATCACACTATAAAAGCAGAGCCAATAATTTAACCGAGTTCTTAATATAGGTAGCTATTTCATTTATGAGATGGCTGCGATCGCTTGGTCAAATATAGCTTGATTAATCATTAATAATGCAAGAAACACAAGGTTTTTTGCCTAAATTGTCATAGCTATAAAAAATAACATTCACGTTTTCAGGAGATATTTATGACAGAATTTTTTAATCAAATTTCTCGCCGCAAATTTATCTTCACAGCCGGAGCATCTGCGGGTGCTGTATTCCTCAAAGGCTGTTTGGGTAATCCTCCTGAAAACCTAACTGGTGGAAGCACTCAAGTACAGCCAACTGCTCAAACGGTTGCTAATATTAGTCCCGAACAAACACCAGAAACTACTACAGTCAAGCTGGGATATATCCCCATTGTAGAAGCGGCTCCTTTAATTATTGCTAAAGAAAAAGGCTTTTTTGCAAAGTATGGGATGACTAATGTTGACCTTTCCAAACAAGCTTCTTGGGGTGCAGCTAGAGACAACGTAGAAATTGGTTCTGCCGGTGGTGGGATAGATGGCGGTCAATGGCAGATGCCAATGCCACATTTAATTACAGAAGGTTTAATTACCAAGGGCAATCAAAAAATTCCCATGTATGTATTATGTCAATTAATTACGCATGGAAATGGAATTGCGATCGCCAGCAAGCATCAAGGCAAAGGTATTAGCTTACAACTCGCCAGCGCTAAGTCCCTATTCACGGAATTAAAATCTTCAACCCCCTTCACAGCTGCATTTACCTTTCCCCACGTCAACCAAGATTTATGGATTCGCTACTGGTTAGCAGCAGGTGGCTTAGACCCGGATGCAGATGTCAAGCTGCTCACAGTACCAGCAGCGCAAACTGTAGCCAACATGAAAACCGGAACAATGGATGCCTTTAGTACAGGAGATCCCTGGCCTTATCGCCTGGTTCAAGACAAAATTGGCTACGTAGCAGCATTAACCGCAGAAATTTGGAAAAATCATCCTGAAGAATATCTAGCCATGAGAGGCGATTGGGTTGATAAAAATCCCAAGGCTACCAAAGCAATTTTAAAAGGAATTATGGAAGCCCAACAGTGGTTAGATAATTTTGATAATCGCAAAGAAGCGGCTCAAATTCTGGCTGGACGAAATTATTTCAATCTTTCTTCACCCGAAATCCTGGCTGATCCATACCAAGGGAAGTATGACATGGGTGATGGTCGCAAAATTGATGATAAATCAATGGCTGCTTACTACTGGAAAGATGAGAAAGGCAGTGTTTCCTATCCATATAAGAGTCATGATTTATGGTTCATCACTGAAAATGTTCGTTGGGGATTTTTACCAAAAGATTACATTGACAATAATGCTGCTAAGGCTAAAGAACTTATCAACAAAGTCAACCGCGAAGATATTTGGAAAGAAGCTGCAAAAGAAGCTGGAATTGCTACTGCTGATATTCCCACAAATACATCCCGTGGTGTAGAAGAGTTTTTTGATGGCATCAAATTTGACCCTGAAAAGCCAGAAGAATATTTGAAGAGTCTCAAAATCAAAAAGTAGAGACGCGATTAATCGCGTCTAGAGATATTACAAATGACAAATAAAATTTGAGGAGAACTCAGCATCATGACACTCGCCCAAAAACGCCCTGCAAGTCCTAGATTGAGTAATAGCTTTATATCCAGTCTGAAAAAGCAATTTCCTGACCTGATACCACCAACGATCGCCATCTCAATTTTCCTCGTTCTCTGGCAACTCTTCGCTTGGATTCCAGGAGCCACATTACCAGGGCCGATACAGGTTATCCAAGACACTTGGGTTCTGATTTTCTGGCCATTTTATGACCGAGGTGGCATTGACAAAGGCCTATTTTGGCAAATTCTCGCCAGTCTACAACGGGTTGCTATCAGTTATACCCTAGCTGCGATCGTTGGTATTGGTTTGGGCATTTTGATTGGGGTGAATAAAACCATGTCCAAAGCTTTAGACCCCATCTTTCAACTACTGCGGACAGTACCACCTCTAGCTTGGGTTCCAATTTCTTTAGCAGCCTTACGACAAAACGAACCCGCCGCCTTATTCGTAATTTTCATCACCGCCATTTGGCCCATCTTAATTAACACTGCTGTCGGCGTTACCCAAATTCCCCAAGATTACAACAACGTCGCCAAAGTTCTGCAACTTAGCCGCAAAGAATATTTCACCAATATTTTGATTCCGGCGGCATTACCCTACATCTTTACCGGCTTGAGAATTGCGATCGGTTTAGCTTGGTTAGCGATTATCGCCGCCGAAATCGTCATGTCCGGTATTGTCGGAATCGGCTTCTTTATTTGGGACGCTTATCAAAATAACAACGTCAGCGAAGTAATTTTAGCTCTAGTTTATATCGGCGTTGTTGGGTTGCTTCTAGATAAGGCGATGGGCTGGCTTCAAAACAAGATTTTACCAACAGAACAGAAATAGTTATTCGTCATTAGTCATTGGTCATTAGTCATTTGTAAAAAGCTAAGGACTAATGACCGCATACTAAGGACTAATGGCAAAAGACAAATGACAAATGACAAAGGACTAATGAGATGTTTGTAGCTGTTGACCAAATTGATAAAGTTTTTGAATTAACTGGTGGTGGCAAATATATCGCCCTGAAAGGAATCGATCTCCAAATTAAAAAAGGAGAATTTGTCTCTCTTATTGGTCACTCCGGTTGCGGTAAATCCACTCTATTAAATATGATTGCGGGTTTGGATTTGCCTACAGAAGGTATTGTCACTCTCGAAGGACAAAGAATCACCAAACCTGGCCCAGACAGAATGGTGGTTTTCCAAAATTATTCGCTATTACCTTGGCGGACGGTAAGAGAAAATATTGCCCTCGCCGTGGACTCAGTAATGAAAGGTTCATCCGCAGCCGATCGCAACGCTATTATCGAAAAACATATTAATATGGTGGGTTTGCGTCCCCATGCTGACAAACAACCGGGAATGTTATCAGGTGGACAAAAGCAGCGAGTTGCGATCGCCCGCGCCTTAGCGATTCGTCCCAAATTACTCTTGCTAGATGAACCCTTTGGTGCATTGGATGCACTCACACGCGGCAATTTGCAAGAACAACTGATGCAAATTTGCGAAGAAAATGAAGTAACTGCGGTGATGGTGACACATGATGTCGATGAAGCTGTGCTGTTATCTGACAGAATCGTGATGCTGACCAACGGCCCCGAATCTAAAATCGGCGACATTCTCGAAGTGGATATTCCCAGACCCCGTAAGCGGATGGAAGTAGTAGAACATCCCAGCTATTACAGCTTGCGAAGTGAGATGATTTACTTCCTCAATCAGCAAAAACGAATTAAGAAAATTCGGGCGCGCAAAACTGCTGACATTGCCCGTCATGGATTAGAAAAAGTTAACCTAGAAATTGGATTTTTACCTCTGACAGCTTGTGCCCCCTTAGCAGTTGCTAAAGAAAAAGGTTTCTTTCTCAAGCATGGTTTAGATGAAGTTAACCTCGTGCGGGAAAGTAGCTGGCGGGGTATAGAAGATGGCATAAGTGGTGGTTATTTAGATGCGGCTCAAATGCCTTCAGGGATGCCGATGTGGCTAACTTTGGGAGGACATAATAACCAACCTTTGCCCGTTGTCACTGCCCTCACCATGACTCGCAACGGTAACGCCATCACCTTGGCAAAAGACTTTCTCGACCAAGGTGTACAAACCTTATCAGATTTTAAAAGATACCTGCTTCGCACCCGCGAACAACGGCACACAATGGGAGTAGTACATGCTGCATCAATGCACAACTTGCTACTGCGTTACTGGCTAGCGGCTGGTGGAATTGACCCCGATAGCGATGTGGATATGAAGACCATTCCCCCAGCGCAGATGGTAGCCGACCTCAAAGCTGGAAGCATTGATGGTTACTGCGTGGGTGAACCTTGGAACTATCGCGCTGCTGTGGAAAATGTCGGCTTTACCATCGCTACCGATTTAGAAGTTTGGCTGGGACACCCCGGTAAAGTTCTTGGTGTGCGGGAAGATTGGGCAGAAAATTATCCAAATACGCATATTGCCTTAACCAAAGCTTTGTTAGAAGCTTGCGTGTATTGTGCAAATCCCGAAAATACCCAAGAAATTCGGCAAATTTTAGCAGGGCGAGATTATGTCAGCACTGATTTAGAATACATTCAACTCGAAGATCCAGATAGTCTCACCTGTGACTTAAACCATCCGTTGCGAGACTATGCCCATCTCCAGTTTTATTCCGATTCTGCCATTAACCGCCCCAGTCGCACCGAACAAATTTGGATTATGAGTCAATTGGCGCGTTGGGGTGACACTCCTTTCCCCAGAAATTGGGTAGAAGTTGTGGAACGGGTGTGTCGCGTGCGTGTTTTCAGCACCGCCGCACGAGAATTAGGTTTGGATATTAGCTATATTCGCCAACCGATCCAACTGTTCGATGGTACTCCCTTTAACGCCGACGATCCGATCGCTTATCTCAACAGCTTGAAAATTAAACGTGATTTTTCAGTCGCGGAAGTTGTTCTTGATGCACCGAGAAGGAGACTTGCTTCATAAAAAAATCGTGAGAGAAAGAGGGAGTGGAAGGACTAGGACATCACGCGCGAACCTCTGAACTCCGTTAACGAGTCTTTGAACTTCATTAAGAAACCTCTAGGTTGCAGCGACTAGTCCCCAATACCCAATACCCAGTACCCAATCCCCAAATACCATGCAAAACCGCAACTCAACAGCTACAACCACACTAGGAAAACCATTCGCCCCTGCAACCACCAGCCGCAGACCTTTCCTAGAAATTAAAGACGTTACCAAAGTCTATCCCACAAAGAAAGGCCCCTTTACCGTACTCGACGGCGTTAACCTCAACGTCGAACAGGGAGAATTTATTTGCGTCATCGGCCACTCTGGCTGTGGCAAATCGACACTGTTAAATATGGTATCCGGTTTTAACTTTCCTACCTCTGGGCAAGTGTTACTCGAAGGAGAACCCATTACCAAGCCAGGCCCAGACAGGATGGTTGTCTTCCAAAACTATGCCTTGCTACCTTGGCGGACTGCTTTTGAAAACATCTACTTAGCTGTCAACGCCGTTTATCCCAACAAACCACAAGCTGAAAAAAGAGCGATCGTCCGCGATCATCTAGCAATGGTGGGACTGGCTGATGCGATGGAAAAGAAACCAATGCAAATGTCTGGCGGGATGAGACAACGGGTTTCTATCGCCCGTGCTTTGGCGATTCGTCCAAAAGTCTTAATTTTAGATGAACCTTTTGGGGCGCTGGATGCCATCACCAAAGAAGAATTACAAGAAGAATTGCTGAAAATTTGGGGCGATAACCGTTGTACAGTGCTGATGATTACCCACGACATCGACGAGGCACTATTTTTAGCAGATAAATTGGTAATGATGACCAATGGGCCTCATGCGAAAATTGGTGAAGTTATGGAAATTCCTTTTTCTCGTCCCCGCGATCGCAGCCGTATTATGGAAGATCCACAATATTACCAATTGCGTAACTATGCCTTAGACTTCCTCTTTAACCGCTTTGCCCATGATGACGTAGGTTAAGTGCGATCGTCATTGATTTTTCCAGAATAATTCTTTGTTCCTCCCGCCATCATTTTGCATAGTGGCGGGAGGAACGTTGCAATCAGTAGGGGTAATTCATGAATTGCCCCTCCAACTGCGTCCACAAGTTATAAAGTATGTGTAGATAAAACAGCAAGTATGTTGAGAAAAAATCTGTATGACAAGCTACCCAGAAACCCTAACTAATGACGAATCCATTAATCAGCTAATCGCTGAGACTACAGGCATTAACCATCTGGAGGTAATTGAAAATGTCATCGATTCTCTGGAACAAGATGATAGTGCGATGGTTAACCACACTCCAGAGGGTGGTTATCTTTGGAAATTTAAGTATGGAAGTGTGGAAGTATTTGTCCAACTCAACGGGACAACCGATGAAGACACCATAACAGTTTGGTCTGCGGTGCTAAATCTACCTGCCAAGGATGAACCTAAGTTGATGCGGTATCTTTTGGAGTTAAACTGCTCCAGCACTTTTGAGGCACGTTTCGGCATTATCGAAAACCGGGTGGTTGTCATATCAACACGCACCTTAGCAGAGTTATCTCCTGGCGAAGTGTCCCGGCTAATTACCATTGTGGCAACGATCGCTGATAATAACGATGAAGCCTTACAAACTGAATTTGGTGCAACTTAAGGAATTTTAGATTTTAGATTGGGCTATTGCTACATCCGATGCATAGCAATCCGGTTTGGGCGAATCTGCAAAGACTTTTTTCTGTGTACCAATTAAAAAACGCCTGGGAGTGTTGCCGTGTTTCCACCCCAGGCGTTTTTTATTTTTAACTTGCTCCTCACACAATTAGATAGTATCACTGCTTCAATCAAAAGGCGAGTCTAGTAGGTGACACTTTTAAAACTGCACTGTCAAGTGAGTTTAAATTTATACTCCCTTGACTTGACCCCATCTCCCGCATTTCTCACAAGCTTGAGGGTAAGGATGGGCAGAGGAGCAGAGGGGCAGAGGGGAAAGAACTTGGTATTTGAACTCTCCCCTGCTCCCCTGCTCAAGCGCAGGCTTAATCGAGATGTGGTGAGAAATCCAGGATCTGTATTTTGGGTGCGATCGCTCCAGAAAGGCGGTTTGGTTGGCAGACTTGATAGCATCTAGCATACGTGTTGGACTGCTGATTTCATTACACAGCCACTTTATTGATCATCACAAGCCTTAAAAATATGGATTAGGCAGGAGCTAGCTTTTACAAGCCGTAACGTAACTAATTAAATAATTATTAAAGATATATACATCCTTGAATTAATGCCCGAAACTCTTTATTAATCAATCAAACTCTTAAATAAATATTAGCACTCAACGCTTGTCAGTGCTAATTTATAGCTGAGGTTTAACGCCTATGATATGGATCAAAACTGCACTTTTTGTAGATGCTTTAGTTCCTTTCCAGATATTATTTTAGAAATAGAAAAAACTAAATATTTCCTGTAAGTAATATAAAGTTGAGAGTACTGGCATGAAATACACTTTTGATATTGTAGGAATATCTCCACTTTTGCAGTTTTTTAATCAGCAACAGCAAAATGGGCAAAAACCACCCCACCAAGGTGTGGAATACTTGGGAATGCATAGGTGTACGCTAGATACGTTTTTAGAATCGGTGGAATCAGTTCCAGCAAAGTGGGATTGGAATCTGGATCAAGTCGTAGATACGGTGATTAAGTTTTGGTTGAATAACTCAGACAGTATTCGTTATTGGAAAGTGCGTTTAAATGATGCTGGTAAGGATAATTTACTAGTCACAAGATTGGCAGATATAAACGCCTTACAAGCTGAATTTGAATCCCTACTAGATAAGGAGTGGTGAAGAGATAGAATTGAAAAAGAACTCAGGAGGGGAGCAATCCCTGCTTCGCCTCCAGTCAAAATCAATTGTTTACTCTGCTAAGCTGTTACGTATACAACTTACATTATCAGGGCGGGCAAGATGCCCACCCCACAATCATATTTGAAAAATATTAGTGCAAATTAAAGGCGCAATAGCTTATTCTCGCTTTCAAGTACTTTGAGAACTTGGAGATATAAATTTTCTACTCTTTTCGTCTGAACTTCACCAAATGACGCATAGTGAGTTAAGCTAGGAGCGCCATTTACTTCAATAATCGTATAATCTCCCATTGGTGACGTTATATCACTAGCAAGAATATCTACACCTGCTAATCTCAATTCCATATCTTTTGTAATATTTACTGCTAATTTTTTAAAATCAGCATGGATATTGTCAGTGAAGTCTATTGCCTCACCTCCAGTTGATAAATTCGCATTATCTAAAAGATAGACTATATTATTCTTAGGTATAACATTACTAAAACTTAGCTTCCGTCTTCGCAAGTTTTTTTTGATTCTGTAATCTTCAAAATCTATAATTTCTTTTCTACCATTTTTGATAAAAGTTTCCTGCTTCTGTTGCATAAGTTGCAAAACAGTAGATTGACCATCTCCGATGATAAATAAGGGAATTCTTTGATATGCCGAAATTACTTCATTATCAAGTACTACGATTCTATAATCATTGCCACTATAAAATCTCTCAACAATAAATCCTGGTATTTTTTGCAAGATTTTCTTAGCTACTTGATAATATTCTTGTTTATTGTGAACTTTAGTAACAAAGATTCCTTGACTAAGATTAATCGGCTTGACAATTACAGGAAATCCCAACTCCTTAGCATAATAAAATCCTGCATCTATATTTCTAGGATTAGCTATTTCTTCGCATAATTCGTCACTAAAAAATGTTTTTCCTTCAGTAACTTTATAGCCAAATTTATTTAAAAAAAAGTTTGAAACTCCTTTGTCTTTAGCGATTGCTACTGAACCAGAAGAATTAATACTAAACCTGGCACTACGAAAAAAGGTTTTATTGCCGTTTTTAAATGTAATCAATCCCATAAAACTGCATTCTGGGTCTACTAAAACTACTGCTCCTATTTCCTTTGCTACTTTTTGAAGTATTGATGTTACAAATGGTGTTTTCATTATCGATAACTATAATTTTATCGAGAAGATTGTAACTATTTTGTGACAATTAGTCAAGAATTTTTAATTTCAACAATTGCATCATGTTTTTTCCTAAAGCTCTAGTCCAAAGCTAAAGAAAAATTCATCTTTGAATATTTCAATCAACTATGAAAATTTAATTATTCTCAACTAACTATAAAAAATGTAACTGCCTGCAATGTAGCTTTACTAATCACACTATAAAAAAATTAAGACTGTGTACGTGCTGATTAATTCTAGGTACGTTATTATTCATTTTCTCTTCAGTTTCTAAATAGTATGTTTTCAGACATTAATGTTTGTTTTAGCACTGATGCGGACTTTACTTATGTGTATGCATATAAATCATGCAAACCCAATAATTGCCAAACTTTCTACTTGAACATTGTTGTGTCCTGGAAACAATTGCAAGTTAAGGCTTTGAGATTCATTGTCACCTGAAAATTCCAACTTAATTGGTCTAAAATATAGCGCTCAGTGTTGACAATTTATTAATAATCGAATAACAAGGTGGCAGCAGCATTAAAAAAAGCGTTAGTGCATTCCTACCTAGAAACTAATTAACGCCCTTCATTAAACTTCATACGGTTAACATAATTATGCCAGAAAATACGGATAACAAAACTTCTCAATTAGACAATCAGACTATTGCGTATAAAGAACGCCTCAATTCTTGGGCGATCGCTCGTCTACTTCCGAATACGCAACGGGAGATTGTTGCTCGCTTCCGCAGCCGTTCTGATGCCGATGGCTACATGCGACACCTTCCTCAAGAAATACCAAATGCTTCCTACATGGTTGTTTTTGATTGTCAACGCCAAGAAGCTGTAATTTAAAGTGCAAGCGAATGGCATTAACCCTTGTTTTTCATCCAATACGCTTGAGTTAAAGGTTATTGGTGTAGATAATTGGTCTTCAAGACGCGATAAATCGCGTCTCTACAATCTGGTTTTGGGTTTATCTGGACTGTATTGGTTTTTAATCTCCATTACCCTTTTGTTGCGATCGCGGGCGTAGTCTACTTAAAATTTGCGTGAACCACTATATTTAATTTGCTCTCCAACGAGAGGCTTAGATCCCCAACTTCCTTCAAACAGTTGGGGATCTTTTGATTTGTTGTACCTTCTTCCATCTCAATAAACCAGACAAGCTGTTCCACATTTAAATTACATATACTGGACGGGCAAGATGCCAATACGGTTCAGTTAAGCATTTCTTTCTTCTCTCTGCGTCCTCTGCGTCTTGGCGGTTCGTTAAAAAATTGACTTTGATTAACAGAGTTTTAGCCTTAACTGAACCGTATTGGGCGTATCCCGGCTGAATCCCTATTGCGCCATTGGGCGATCGCCAAGTTTGTCTTGCTGCTGGTATGGATGACTACATTAGCAAACCCATTCAACTGCAAGAGTTAGCTCAGGCACTCAGCAAATGTCCACCCCAAAGAAATTCTGAATTCACTTCCATCAAACAACAAGAGGAAGTGATGCACCGAGAATTGCAACCTTCGTCAAATCTCTTACAATCAGGGCAAAAACAGACATTAAAAAGTGCCAAAATCCTCCCATCTTTACAGCTTATACTTAGAGGAGATCGTGTGGCATTTGCTGAACTCATTGAGTGTTATCTTACAGAGACAGCTAGACTAGTGCAACATATCAGCACAGCGATCGCAACTCAGGATATCCAGACTATATGGCAGACAGCGCACAAACTCAAGTCCAGCACTGCTTCTATTGGAGCGATCGCCTTGGCGCAGCTTTGCAAGGTGTTAGAAGTACAGGCACACAGCAGTAACTTAGAAAACAATTTAGAATTACTTTCACTACTGTATCAGGAATATGAACAAGTTAAAACTGCCTTAGAAAAAGAACTTGCGAAGGAAGCACCATGAAAGCCACTGCTCAAGAAAGCCAATGTTTAGTTTTAATTGTTGATGATGAACCTTTTATTCGCCTGATATTGCGGCATTTCTTGGAGCAGGAAGGCTATCAAATAGCGGAAGCTCAAAATGGCATAGAGGCAATAAATGTTTTTAAGCAACTGCACCCTGATATAGTACTCCTTGATGCCATAATGCCGGATATGGATGGATTCGAGTGTTGCACTCAGTTGGAGCTTCTGGACTGTAATAAGCACACTCCAATTTTAATGATTACAGGACTTGAAGATCAAGAGTCAGTTGACCGTGCATTTGCAGTGGGAGCAATGGATTTTGTGACCAAACCGATTCATTGGCCAGTTTTGCGACAACGGGTAAAACGCTTGATTCAGCAATCTCAGTTACAGCAAAAACTGGAAGCCGTAAATCTGGAATTGCAGCGATTAGTTACTATCGATGGATTAACTCAAATAGCGAATCGCCGACGCTTTGAAGAGTATTTTTCCCAAGAGTGGCACCGCCTAAAACGCGAGCAACGTCCGCTTTCCTTGATTCTTTGCGATGTTGATTTTTTCAAATTATATAATGATACCTATGGTCATCGGGTAGGCGATCGCTGCCTTCAGAAAATTGCTCAAGCTATCAAAGATATTATTAAACGTCCCGGAGATTTAGTTGCCCGTTATGGTGGGGAAGAATTTGCTGTAATTTTACCTAACACAGACATTGACGGGGCGATTCATGTTGCCAAAAAAATTTGTCATACTGTGCGAACACTAGCAATTCCTCATCAAAATTCCCAAGTTAGTTCTTATGTAACTATTAGTGTTGGGTTTACGACAGAAATTCCTCAGCCAGATTCTGACTTAGAAGAAATGATTGCCGCAGCGGATCGGGCGTTGTATAAAGCAAAGGCAGCAGGACGCGATCGCTTTGTGCAAAATATTCTACTACCCGAAAGTACAAATTCCCGCTAGTATGCCAAACTTCACATATTTCTATCCTATTTTCAATATATGGACTTTCGTCTGCTTATTCTATGCCTTGAAAATGCAAGCTCACTTTTAAAGCATTCATCCAAGACTGATCAATTAGATGATCGTGTTGCAGCCGACCTACAACAATAGCAGGATGAATATTGATACATTCCGCAAGAGCAATCACATCAGTTTCAGATTTAAGCTTCGCTAATTCCCCCTCATACTCAGGTTAAAAATCTACACCTCGTTTAAGTTCTACACCTTGATTAGCATAGTGTTTGTGGCAATAAACCTCTGAGTGGACGCTAGCCAAGTCGAAGTATGCAGGTGGATTTTGGCAACGGCCAGTGATAATAATTTCGGTGTCGCGGGGTTTGCGGAGTAAAGCTTGGACAATGGGTTCAACGGGGAGTAGTTCTAAGTCAACGGTGGGATTAAGTTCATCAAGAATAATAGTTTTATACAATCCAGAGGCGATCGCAACTTTTGCAATTTCCCAACCTCGTTCGGCTTCTACATAATCTAATTCTTGTCGGGAGTTTCGCCAGACGATCGCATCTCCACCGCAACGCTGATGATCCACCACTTCTGGATATGACTGCTGCAAAGCGGCGATCGCTGCGTCTTCTGTGTAGCCGCTACCACCTTTAAGCCACTGCATAATCAATACACGAGTAGACCCTGGATGATTAATTCCCCTACCAATGGCCTGTAAGGCTTTGCCCAAAGCACTAGTAGATTTACCTTTACCAGCACCAGTATAAATTTCAATCCCTTCCAGGAAGAGGGCTTTGGCTGTTGGGTGGTGATGAGGTTTCATTTCTGAGTGCAAATCTGCAATATCGAGCAACTTTTGGGGTGCAGCGCGTCCGGTAGCGATGATTTCCAACTCTTGGGGTTTGGATTTTAATGTCTTTACGACTTCATCCACTGGTAGCAAACCCAAATCCAGAACTGGGTTAATTTCATCTAAGACGACAACTGAATATAAACCACTAGCGATCGCACCTTTGGCCACATCCCAACCCCGCATTGCTTCATCTCGGTCAAAGGTGGTAATTTCCTCTGGGCCAAAAAATTCGGCTCTCCCGGTGCGAACCTGGTCAATTAAATGGGGAAACCCGCGTTGTAAAGCTGCGATCGCGCCATCTTCATCATAATCACGTTCTGGCCCTTTTAAAAAGCGCAGCAGTAAAACACGATTAGAATTGCTAGGCGTATTTATTCCCAAGCCAATGGAGCGCAAAACCACCCCCAAAGCCGCTTGAGATTTACCTTTACCCAGACCATCGTAGACGTGAATTTGACCAATAAGCCGTTCTTGACGCACTTGCGCCGTCCTAATCCCAATACCGTTCCTTGTCATCTCTCGAAAAGCTATAACTATGGCAGTCTTTAATCTTACCTAACCTCTTGTACTCTCAGTTAGAGAAACTGCCCCTCTAACGTGTCTGTACAAGGGTCAATTCGATCTATTAACAATATCAATAGACCAGAAAGCACAAGTAACTTTTGCTTTCCAGTTGGGGAAAGGTTAAAGGTTAAAGGGGAAGGAATAATTCCATACCTTTACCCTTTACCCTTTACCCTTTACCCTTTACCCCTTAGCCCTTAGCCTTTTCCCCACTTCTGGAAGAAGTCCAATAGAGGAATACTGGCACACTCGCATAGTAAAGGACAAGAACAATGGGATAATTTCCCCCATCACCCTTACTATCCCAGTTATACTCACTACAGTTAACCCTTACCCGTAAACATTTATGCCTGACAATTGGATGCTTCCCAGGATTTTTCCCATTGGTGGATTTCTATTTGACTTTTTATTTGTACTGATTGCTATCCCCATCGAAGCTTATGTTTTACATTCTCGACTAAAATTTGACAAAAAAACCAGTACTTTTTATGCAATTTCTATCAATCTGTTTTCCAGTGTAATTGGTTGGCTCATGTTTTTTATCTCCGAACCAATGTTGCCAATACAGGTGAAATCAGAATTAATTAACTATATGTTTTTTAATAATTTCAAATCACCGAACACACAACCTTTAATTATTTTAACTGCTTGTATAATTTTTTTTGCTACGTTTTTGATGAAATTTTTTATTTTAAGGGTTTTGTTATTCTCATTAAATGAATCATTTGCGAAAAAAGAAGAGGAACCTAAAACATCCCAGCGGATGCAAAGGCGTCGTTTTACCACCCTTAATTTCCAAAATACTAATTTAGTTACAACTATACTAATAGCAAATTCTCTAAGCTATACTGCAATAACTATTATTTTATTATTTCGCTCAAAATAACAAGAAATTACTTGTTTAATTCAGATGGAAAATATTGATTAATCGGGTGTACGGAGGAATATGAATACGCTACTAAAAGATGTTTTTGGGGTTTTTAAATTTGCTGAAGGGCTTTATGCAGGAATTAGAAAATTATTAGTTCCACCCAAAGCTTATTCTTGGCAGACATTTATTTATATGAGTGTTTTCTCTTGGGTACTCTCATATTTTGCCACAGGTTATATCAAAGATATAATTGCCTTTTTCGGTTGGTTATTTTTAATTGCCGGTACAGCTTGGTATACAACTGAAGATCCTTTGAGGGTTCCTGGGACTTTTATGCCAGTTGGGGCAGTAATCACTGGATTCTTAGTGAGTGTTTTTGCATTTGGAGATCAACGAGATGTAATTACACCAAGAACAATCGTTTTTTGGCCAACAATTTCAGCACTAATTACGGCAATACCAGAGTTTATTGAAGGAAATGACACCGACGCAAAAGCTCGCATTCCTAAGCCACAAGACCGCCAAAAAATCATAATTTTAGTTGCTAGTAGTATGCTGCTAAGTTGCTGGATTCAGTTTCACTTTGTGACGGATAATTGGTTACGACAATATCCGAGTTTGCAAGCAGATACTTTTAAAAATAGTACCTTTATTGTCAGAACAGAACAGGCAGTGAAAATTCCCCGAAACGGCGTTGTAATTCTCCAGAGACTTCAACCAATAGTAGTAGAGCAAATAGCTGAAAGACCTTGGTCAGAAGTAGAGAAATGGTTGCTAGATGCAAAAGAGCGGGTAGGAAATCTGGGTAGGGAAATCATTAAAAAGAACCTGAGTAAATATGAAGAGAAGGAATTATGGCGCGTTGAACCACGTGTAGCTAATACGAAGTCTGGATATATATTAGATTTATTAAGTATTTGGATAGGCCCGAGTTCTAACCCACGGGGCTATTACTTAAAAAAATCTTGTCGCATTGAACCAGTTGCAGAAACTACTAATTCAGAGAATAAGATTACAGTTGCAGAAATTGAATGCGATCGCGCCAGTAAATTAATTCCTGGTTCACCGCCTCCGCAGCAGTGAGGAGTGGGGCAGAGGAGCAGAGGGGCAGGGGAGCAGGGGAGCAGGGGGAAGAATAATAAAATTACCTTTTTACCCTCTGCCTCTTCCCAATGACAAATGACCAATGACAAATGACAAATGACCAATGACAATTAACAGAATTTTTGTATTAGCAAAGAATGTGTTTCAGGAAGTGGTACGCGATCGCATCCTATATATTATTGGTTTTTATGCGCTAGTACTCGCCACTGCCTTCCGCGTCCTTCCTGAATTTGCAGCTACGACTGAAGATAAAATGTTTTTAGACTTTGGGATGGCAGCGATGAATGCCATCGGGTTAATTATTACAATATTTATTGGTACGGGACTAATTAATAAAGAAATTGAAAAACGCACTATTTTAGTATTAATTGCTAAACCTGTTAGTCGCAGCGAAATTATCGTCGGCAAATACTTGGGTTTATCCGCAGTCCTAGCTGTGCTTGTGGCCACGATGACAGCAATTTATCTGGTATTTCTGCAAATTGGTAATATTCCTCATCCAACAGCAAGCATTCTAATTGCTGCAATTTTCTTATTTTTGCAGTTGTCATTAATTACTGCCGTGGCTATTACCTTCGGTGTTTTTACTGCTTCTCTGCTAGCGACTGTTTTAACCTTTGCGGTATATTTAATCGGAAATATTACTCAAGATTTAGTACAACTTGGTCGTCTTAGTCGTAACCCTGGTATGGAACGTCTAACTCAAGCTTTGTTTCTTTTCTTGCCAGATTTATCTCGATTAGATTTGAAAAATGATGGCGTTTATGGTCTGCAAGCACTACCTGACACCACTGCACTGATTATGAATGCTGGTTATGGCTTACTTTATAGTGCCATGTTGTTAGCGATCGCTATTTTTATCTTTTCACAACGCGAATTTTAGACATTGGGCATTGGGCACTTGTACTGAGCTTGTCCTGAGTTTCGACTACGCTCAACTACCGCGTAGTCGTTCGCACAGCGTCTCCGACAGGAGAAGGGCGTAGTCGTAAAGCCTGCGGCATAGCTTCGCTTCGGGCGTAGCCTCTCGTAGAGAAGTATTGGGCATTGGGAATTGAAAAGAAGCAGAGGGGCAAACAGAAAGTTCTTCCCTCCTGACAAATGACAAATGACAAATGACAAATGACAAATGACTAATAAATAACTATTTGAGGTTGCTCAATTGTGCCATCAGGCATAATAGTATCTCGCAACTTTGCATAAATCAAATTTGTCTTCCAAAGGTTTGCCTTACTCAAGTTTGCTTTAGTTAAATTTGCCCATGTCAAATCTGCACTAGTTAAGTTAGCCTCAGTCAAATTAGCTTCTAGTAATTTTGCTCCACATAGCTTTGCTCGTGTGAGATTTGCAAAACTTAAGTTAGCTTCAATCAGTGATGCTTCAATTAATTTGGCTTCACTTAAGTCTGCTTCTCTCAAATCCACATCACATAAAGAAGCACCCCAAAGATTACTACCTGTGAATTTCACCCGCCATAAGAAAGTTCCGCACAAATTTGCTCTTGTTAAATCAGCATTAGTCAAATTGGCTTCACATAAAGATGCTTCGTACAAATTAGCTTCACGTAAGCTAGCTTGCATCAAATTTGCGCCACTTAAATTAGCACGAGTCAGAACACAGCCAGATAAGTTTGCATCACGCAAATCTGCTCCGATAAAGTTAATACCACTTAAATTAATTCCTTTCAGGTCGATTCCCCTCAAGTCACATCCACTGAAATCCCGACGCTGAAAATATTTATTTGTAATTTGACTTAAAATAAATTCCTGTTGTTGAGCATAATTGTTCATGGTATTCACCTCTGGGTGTAATTGATCTCAAAGGTTGAGTGTAGTAGTTACCGTATATTGAGATTACACCGCAAACGGAGATTAGCTCAGTAAATAATCAAAAATAAATTAACAAAAAATCGGCAATCACTTGAAAATACGTTTTTTCAGTGGTTTATAAAACAAAAAATGCTGACATAAGTCAGGAAATATTTATATAACAAGAGTCATGTTGCTTACTGCAAATTCAAAATTAACATAAGTAATATTAATGGCGTATCCTTTTGTTGCTTTCATTACTGTGCTTTTTGATTTACTTGTAACCAAATTTCTAAACTAGCAAGCAACCACAGCTTTACTCCATAACGACTCCAAGTATCGCCTTGATAGTTTAACCAATTACGAATTGGCAACTGGTTTAAGTAAGGAGTGATAGCTGCATTCCGATTTAGCAATAAATCTCTGGCTTCTTGCTGCCAATATTTCCGAAATCCTAACTGCACCGGTACCATCATGCCACTTTTGGGACGATGAATAATTGTGTCTGGTAAAATATCTGCGATCGCTTGCTTTAAAACTGCTTTTTCTTCCACTCCAGAAAGCTTATATTCTGGAGGTATTTCCATGCTTAAGTCTACTATTCGTTGGTCAAATAAAGGAGAACGACCTTGCAAAAGAGCAGCTTGAGTCAAGTTACTGACTTTGGTCAGAATTTGGTCAGCGCCTTTAAATTTGATATTCATTGCCATCAAACGATTCAGATAGTTTGCTTGGGAATATAAATCTTCTGCAAAAACCCAAGGCGCTGTTTGTACTGCTGTCCAAACTTCTGGTTTTAAAAGTTGCGGTAAATCAACAGCACACTTTTGAAAGGAAATTAAATAAGCTTGCAATGCATCTTGATTGGTAACGGAGCCATATAAACTATTAATTAGCATCGGCTGATTTTTTGGGCCGCCAAAACAGGGGTCGCCACCTTCGCCATTCAAAACTACTTCTACACTTTCTCTCGCCAGTCGTCCCAGCAAAAGGTTGGGAACAGTCAATGGGTCGCCAATGGGGTCATCTAAATAAGCCATTGTTTCCGGCAAACGTGACCACATATCCTTAAAAGTAATTTCTAAAATGTGATGCTGCGTTTGACAATGGGATGCAACGAGATTGGAAAATTCTAACTCATTGGGACATTCTGAACCAAAATGAATCGAGAAGGTGTGGACTGGTGCTTTGTGGAATTTTGCTACTAAAGCAGTGATACTGCTAGAGTCCAAACCACCAGAAAGAAAAACGCCAACGGGTTCATTTACTGGTGGTAAATATTCTTGAACAACTTGCTCTAGGAGTTCTCGCAAGCGATCGCCATGCCATGCTAAGGATCGATCTATTGCTACAATCTGTTCTTGAAGTTGCCAATAAGCTGTAACTTTGTGGTCAGGAAATTCTAAAACGGTTCCAGGTCGCAGTTCCCGCACCTGTTCCCAAAGGGTTCGTTCGCCAGGAACAAAGGCACAACAAAGATAATCTCGCAACGCCACCAAATCTAAATCAGATGAACGATGGGGTGATAAAGTTCTTAGCTGAGGCGCAATCCAACGAACTGAACCAGTGGTAGTGTAATAGAGAGTACGAACACCGATGCGATCGCGAATCAATCTCAACACCTGTTTCTCTCTATCCCAAACCACTAGCGCAAACACCCCCACAAGTTGGCTAAGACTTTCATTACCCCATCGTTCCCAAAGATTGGCCACCAGTTGCAGAGAACTTCCTTGAAAGCTATCCGGTTCAATTCCCAACTTTTGCAGCAATTGCACTCGGTTAGTTAACCAAACATCACCAACAACAACAAATCGTCCTCTAGAACTGATTGCTAATTTCTCCGTCGGCAATTCCGAATTTGTGTGTGGTAAAATTACAGAAATTTTTTCATCTCGCCAAGCTATATCTTCATAGTTTGCATCAACTGTTCCCCACGCTACGCGCCAGGTTGGGTTAGTTTTGATGAATTCGATTTTAGGAGATTTACGATTTTTAAACGCATCAAATAGCATGGTAAATTTTCAACGCATAATTCAGTAAGAACCTCATCTCCAAGCACCTAAGAGCGAGGCTAAAGTGTACGCACAAGTCTTTCTGACCCCCTCTAACTCCCTACGGTGTACACACAAATCGAAAAATCCTCTACAGTGAAACTGTCACGCCCACCCATATCCCGCCCAGAACTGAAGTTCAGGGCTGATAGCGAAACTCCACTGAAAGTGGACTAAATAATTAATTCAGTCCACTTTCAGTGGACTTGGGCTATGAGACTCGGAATTCATTCCGAGGCGGGATAAAAACACAGTGCGAGATTCATTAATAAACAAAGATATGGCTGCGGCAAGACTTGTGTGTACACCGTAGCCTTTACAAGGGGAGGGTTAGGGTGGGGTAAATCCAATTTACTCCTTATAAAGATCCAGCAATCATCCCAGCAAGTAAAATAAAACCAATCCACACATTTTGCCGGAACATCTCACCATAAGCAGAATTAGGTAAGTATTGGTCTCTTAATCGCAGAGACTGCCAAACCCATCCGATAGTAGCAACTGCAAGGCTAATCCAGAAGGCTAAGTGCAGATGTATAACTATGCCTAACCAAGACAATAACAAGATTGTGCCAGCAAAGAAAATTCCAATAGCTAGAGGGGCATAATTACCAAAAAATAGGGCGCTGGATTTAACACCAATGCGGCGATCGTCTTCCTTGTCGCTCATGGCGTAAACTGTATCAAATCCCAATGTCCACAATACAGTCGCGCCCCAAAGCAACCAAGTTGGTTGAGAAATGCTTTGTGTTACTGCACTCCAACTAATCAAGACCCCAAAACCCCAAGCGATGGAAAGTACTAGTTGCGGTACAGGAAACACCCGCTTTGCACCTGGATAAAGCAAAATTACAGGCACTGCTGCTACACATAACCAGAAACTCAGGGGATTAAGATAAAAGGCCAAAACTGCTGCACATACTAAAGAGACGATCGCGACTACAATCCCAACTTTCACAGATAAAGCGCGAGAAGCAAGGGGGCGATCGCGTGTTCTCTCCACTTCTGGATCGATATCCCGATCCCACAAATCGTTGACAACACACCCAGCCGCACTCGTAGCCAGAGTACCCAATATAATCACACCAACCAGAGGTAAAGGGGGTTTCCCTGAAGCTGCCAAAAACACAGCCCAAAGGGCAGGAATCATTAAAATTAACCGCCCTTCTGGTTTATGCCAGCGTAAAAGCCGGATAATTACAAGCCAAATTGGTGACTGGGGGCGTTCTGGCGTCGTTAACATAGAAATCAACAAATAACTTTAGAGAGATGAATTCACACTTCTTTACATCTATAGAATAACGTTATTTGTTATTTGTAAAAACATAACCTAAAGTGGCAACTTTAAATATCTTTAAATAGTCACTCAGGTTATAAATAGTAGGGTGAATATACATAGCTCAGTTACCCTCGATCAAGCTGAGTTGCGAATGCTGAGTATTTTTTAATTTACTCAATATTCAGCACTGGCTCAACGCCCTGCTACCGCTAACAGCACTCAGTCTGAGCAAGTGTGTTGTCATAAATATCAGTGCTAGCTACCCCGACGTATCACCGTTTGCCATCATTTCTTAATAAAGAGAGAAAACTAGATGCTGAATTTAGTTTCTAGCTGGGAGAGTATTCCTACTCAACCATCTAAGCAACATCGGATTATTGCTGCCATTGACCTGGGAACAAATTCTCTACACATGGTAGTAGTCAAGATTGACCCCACACTACCAGCTTTCAGCATTATTGCTAAAGAAAAGGAAACCGTGAGGCTTGGCGATCGCAATCTTACCACTGGAGAACTCAAGCCAGAGATAATTGAAAAGGCGATCGCTGCTTTAGGACGCTTCCAAGAAGTTGCCAAAACTATCAACGCTGAAACAATCATCGCTGTGGCAACTAGTGCTGTGCGGGAAGCCCCGAATGGTAAAGATTTTTTGCACAAAATAGAAGCGGAGTTGGGTTTAAGCGTTGACTTGATTTCTGGTCAAGAAGAAGCGCGGCGAATCTATCTTGGCGTGCTATCGGGGATGGAATTTCACAACCAGCCCCACATGATTATTGATATTGGCGGTGGTTCCACAGAATTGATTTTAGGCGATAGTCACCAAGCCCGCACTCTCACCAGTACCAAAGTTGGTGCAGTGCGACTCACTAGCGAGTTAATCACCACTGACCCCATCAGCAACACTGAGTTTAACTACTTGGAATCTTATACACGGGGCATGTTAGAACGTTCCGTGGATGAGATCCTAGCCAACCTAAAGCTTGGGGAATCTCCCCGTTTGGTGGGTACATCTGGCACAATTGAAACCCTGGCGATGATTCATGCACGGGAAAAGTCGGGTGTTATTCCTTCCACTCTCAATGGCTACCAATTTAGTTTTAAAGACTTGCAAGAGTTGGTAAATCGCTTACGGAAACTGAATAATTCCGAAAGGGCTGAGATTCCTGGTATGCCAGAGAAGCGCCCTGAAGTTATCCTCGCGGGCGCAGTGATATTACAGGAAGCAATGACCCTTTTGGGCAGTGAATCGGTAACAGTTTGTGAGCGTTCTCTGAGAGAAGGCGTAATTGTAGACTGGATGCTAACCCACGGTTTAATTGAAGATAAGCTACGCTACCAAAGTTCAGTTCGGGAACGGAATGTTCTCAAACTCGCGGATAAATACCACATCAACTTAGAATACAGCGATCGCGTGGCAAAATTTGCCGAGAGTTTATTTGACCAAACTCAAGGTAGTCTACATCATTGGGGAACTGACGAGCGACAAATGCTTTGGGCAGCGGCAATATTACACAATTGCGGTCATTATATTAGCCATTCGTCTCATCATAAGCACTCTTACTATTTAATTCGCAATGGTGAATTACTCGGTTATACAGAAACCGAGATTGAAATTATTGCCAATTTAGCGCGTTATCATCGCAAATCGCCGCCCAAGAAAAAACATGAAAACTACCAGAGTTTGTTGACTAAACAACAGCGACAAATTGTTAGTCAATTAAGTGCGATTTTAAGATTGGCAGTCGCATTAGATAGACGACAAATTGGTGCGATCGCTCAAGTGCAATGTGAGTATTATTCACAACTTAATCAGGTCAATTTGCTAATTTTCCCAACTCAATTGGATGATGATTGTGACTTAGAACTTTGGAGCTTAAATTATAAAAAAGGAGTGTTTGAGGAAGAGTTTGGAGTGAAATTAGTAGCGAGTTTAGAAAGGTCTAGTATTCCTAACTTGTCTTAGAAATTAGGGTGCGTTAACTAGTGTAACGCACCTGCACATAGCTTATGTTTATGGTTGCGATCGGTAATCAGCTTGAGAAGTTAGTCTCAATATAAAAGTTTAAGGTAAAAATCAAAAAATTTATTTAATGACTTTTTAAGAAGGTATTATTAACCAGTAATGTTGTATTATACAACAAAAATCCTAATTAATTTTGCAAAGTGTATCAATTTAAATAATATATATAATTTTGACATCTAACTTAAGGATGAATTTATAACTGTCCCAAGGAACCATTTAAAAACAAAAAATAGTAATTAGAATAGAGTTAACAATCTATTAAATGTAGGTTATGTTGCTAGTGGATATCTAAGCCGGGAAACTTAGATATCCTTATATAAAATTTCACTAGTTTAATAAGTAATTATGCAGACATCATATTGAGGGCTGTAAAAGAAACTTGCGCAGATTCTTACTGATAGGTATGGCGATGTCTACGACGGGTGGTTCCTGAGCGCAGCCTCTCGCAGAGAAGGGCTACGCCTACGCAGTTGCTAGACACTTCAAGGTAAAATTTCGGTAGGCTCATCACGATCAACTTGCACGCATTCTTCCCGACGCTCCCCAAGAGTTTTTTCCTTTTTTAATAAGTTGAAGATAAGTATCATGTTTTACACAAAAAACGATAGATACCGTATGATTTTTATTGGTGAAAAGTATGTTTTTTGGGGAGGATAATGTAATGCGCTTACCGACTCGACAGCAACGACACCAACAATTAATAGAGAAATACATCCTATCGCGCCGTACTATGCTAGCTCTATTAGGTCTAGCCTGTACCCCTGGCTTGGAAAACTTGGTCAGAGGCGATACTCACCCTTCAAAGCCAAGTCCTCCTGTCAATCCGCACATCCCAACTTTACCGCAACACGATTCACTGACATATCAGCAAGAGCGTCAACAGCAGCTACAACAAACACGTCAAGAATATCAGATTGCATCACGGCTACCGGCTTCTGTCCGTGTGGCAACTTTACCTGCCCAAGAGATTTTTTCTGAGGAATATAACAGTAATCGGGGAATTTTGGCAGAGAAAGTGACAGCGAATCAACAGGCGTTTCTCAAGAATCCTCAGTTGTTTCTCAAGCTAGAAGACTACACTGCGGTTTTTCCTATTCTGCCTTTACCAGATGTAGCCAAGAAGAACTTTCAAAGCGATGCCACATTCGCGCAACAGCGGCTTTCTGGGCCCAACCCAATGGAACTAACCAATGTCTTGGCGCTCAATTACAGCCTGACTCAAAAACTTGGAATAACGGATGAGATTTTTCAAACTGTGCTTAGAAGTGTATATAAAAAAGGGTACGTTAGAGAAACTCTCAAAAGTGCTACTCAAAATGGCAATCTGTTTGTCACCGATTATGCATTACTTGATAGTGATACCATTACTCCGAAAAAGAATCAATTTCTGACTGCCCCAATTACACTTTATTATAGCGATCGCAGTCGCAGGGATTCGCGCTTAATCCCTATTGCCATCCAACTAGGACAAGTTCCCGGAATCAGCTTGCTTTGTACACCAATGGATGGAGTTGACTGGACTTTAGCTAAACTGATTGCTCAGATGGCTGATTTTTATGTCCATGAGTTAGTACGTCACTTGGGGCAGACCCATCTTGTTTTAGAACCAATTGCACTAGCTACTGTTCGTGAACTAGCAACTCGCCATCCCGTGAATGTGCTACTAAAACCCCATTTTGAGTTCACAATGGCAATCAATGCCCTTGCGGATCGGGTACTAATCAATCCTGGAGGATTGGTAGATATCATTTTAGGAGGCACTCTTGAAAGCTCACGCAACCTTGCAAATCAAGGAGTTACTGAGGTTTTTAACAATTTCAGCAAATTTGCTCTTCCTACTAATTTACGCCAGCGCGGTGTCGATGATCGTTCTGTATTGCGAGATTTTCCCTATCGTGATGACGGGTTGCTAGTCTGGAAAGCCTTAGAAGAATATGTTAGTCAATATGTAGGAATTTACTACAAATCCAACCGAGATATCCGTGAGGATTTTGAACTACAAAATTGGATACAAGCTTTACAAAGACCCATTAGCGAGCAAGGTTTTGGTATAGCTTCTTTGCCGCCCCGTCTGACCAACCGCGACCAGTTGATTGATATACTCACACAAGTCATTTTTACTGCTGGCCCACAACACTCAGCTATTGCCTGGATTCAATACCAATACATGGCTTTTATTCCGAATATGCCAGGAGCCATCTACCAGCCTATTCCAACTATTAAAGGAATCGTTCAAGGCGAGAACCTCACTAGTTTCCTACCTGGCGTTGAGGCAACCTTTGCTCAGGTTAACGTTATGGCAGTGATTGGTACCAAACAAGATCCCAAGGCATTTACAGATTTCGGTGTGAATAGTTTTCAAGACTTTCGAGCTATTAATGTTTTAAGAGGCTTGCAATATCGACTTCAAGGTTTAGAAAAACTCATCGAACAAAACAATAAACGCCGAAAGGAATGTTACTCTGGCTTTCTACCTTCTCGTATGGCTAACAGTACAAGTGGATAAGCTTCTTGTGAGCTGCACTGCTTACCGACGATGCGGTGAGACAGTTCCGTATGGCTAACAGTACAAGTAGGATAAGCTTCTTGTGAGACCACGCGGTAGGGGCACAAGGCCTTGCGCCCTGAAGTTATTACGAAAATACCACGCACTGCGATCGCCTAATACACTTTTTGGGAGTTAATAACCTGATTTAGTATAAGTTTTAACTGTATCCATATCAAAAGCTAAAGGAACTAAAACCGATCCAGGCTTATTATTTATGTGATTGCACTGAATAAATTTGCTAATTAGTGCTTTTTAGCTTGATTAGATAGATAATAAAACTAAGTATGAGCAAAAATAGAGAACTCACATTTAAGGAGCTTTAATGACTAGACCTATTAGCAGTGCTGTAAATTCATTAGTAGCAAACTTCTCGCGACGAAATGCACTTTTGTGGCTTGGAGGTAGTGGAATAACTACCGCCTTGATGGTGGCAACACAAAAGGAAGTAAGCGCTAAAGACAACAAAGAGTTGAAATTAGTGAACCCACCAACATTATATAATGCACCCCAAAATGGCTATAGTCATATAGCTGTGACACCATCAAGGGCGAGAACCGTCTATATTTCTGGTCAATTTGGTTCCGATTTACAAGGTAATCTTGTCTCAGATGACTTTGAAAAGCAGTTAATACAGGCTTTTAAAAACCTCCGTTATGCCTTAGCAGCGGTTGGGGCACAACCACAAGATGTCGCAAAAACTACTGTTCTGATAGTGGATCACAACCAAAATAAATTGATCCCGTTAGGACGTGAAATTATAAATTTATGGGGGAATAAACCACCAGCAAACACTCTTATTCCCGTTCCTAGACTTGCACTTGACGGTATGTTGTTTGAAATTGATGCTTATGCGGTAATTCCAGATAACCGTAGTTGAGGACTGGTTATAACATAACCCTATCTAATAACAGTCGGCAGAGTAATAAACTTCCGCTACTGTCAATCAATAATAGTCTCTCCTATTTGAGTAGATAATTGCGTTAAGTCAAACTGCGAAACTTAACTAAAAATCCCAGCAGGTACTAGTAGTTTGCTCTTGTTAACTTGGTTCTTTAAAGTTTAAAGGGAAAAGGTTGAAAATTTTTCACCTCTTCCCTTTTCATCTTTCTCCAGCCCTTACAAGCATATTTTTGAGTTCAAAAATTCCTGCTTGACTCTTTGCAGGTTCCTAATTTACTACTGAGAATTTTGACGCTTTGTGTGAGATAGTCTATCTCTGCATTGGATGTTTTAAAGCTAAAGCAGCGTGTAATGTACCCTACAATTTAAAGCTTATCTTCATAAATGGTCTCAAAAGTAAAGCCATAGTAATCTTTACTAATTAACATTAAACTGCCGTTATTAATTTGGGAATAATCAAGTTATAACTTACTCGGATTTAACAGTATGTTTAGCACTAATATTAATATTTCTGGATATAAAATCATTGAAGAAATCTACAATGGTTCGAGAACTATAGTTTACCGAGGGTATCGAGAAGGTGACTCATTACCTGTAGCGATTAAACTGCTGAAAAATCCATATCCATCCTTCAACGAACTGGTGCAGTTTCGCAATCAGTACACCATTGCCAAAAATCTAAACTCATCTTTAATCGTCCAAACCTACAGCCTGGAGGTGTATCAAAATGCCTATGCGTTGGTGATGGAAGATTTTGGTGGTATTTCTCTAAAAGATTATTTTGCTCGCGATCAAACGCGAGATATTAGGTTTTTGCAAGAGTTTTTTCAAATAGCGATCGCACTCTGTAATACCTTAGAAATACTCTATAGTCAGCGTATCATCCATAAAGATATCAAACCGAGCAATATTTTAATTAATCCTCATTCCAAACAAGTTAAATTAATCGACTTTAGTATTGCCTCTCTATTACCAAGAGAAACGCATACGCTAATCAGCCCCAATGTGTTAGAAGGAACACTAGCTTATATTTCTCCAGAACAAACAGGGAGAATGAATCGGGGAATTGACTACCGGACTGATTTTTATTCACTTGGTGTAACTTTCTACGAATTACTCACAGGTGAATTACCTTTTCAATCAAACGAGCCAATGGAGTTGGTGCATTCCCATATTGCTAAGGTAGCCTCATCAATAGATGTAATTAACTTACAAATTCCGGCGGTAATTTCGGATATCGTTAGCAAATTAATGTCAAAAAATGCTGAAGACCGCTATCAGAGTGTATTAGGATTAAAGTATGATTTAGAAAATTGTTTAGCTCAACTGAAAACAACTGGTAAAATTGAAAGTTTCCCAATTGCTCAAAGGGATGTGTGCGACAGATTTATTATCCCTGATAAACTCTATGGACGAGAAGCAGAAGTAGAAACTCTGCTAGAAGCATTTGAAAATATCAGCCTGGGAGCAACAGAAATAATCCTGGTAGCTGGGTTTTCGGGGATTGGTAAAACTGCTGTTGTTAACGAAGTCCATAAACCTATTGTTCGTCAACACGGTTATTTTATCAAAGGCAAATTTGACCAATTTAATCGGAATATTCCTTTTTCGGCATTTGTCCAAGCTTTCCGTAACTTTATGGAGCAATTACTGGCAGAAAGTGATGTCCAAATACAAAAATGGCGAAATAAAATTATTCAAGCATTAGGTGAAGACGGACAGGTAATTATTGAAGTCATTCCCGAATTAGAAAAAATTATTGGCAGACAACCACCTGCACCAGAATTATCAGGTAACGCAGCACAAAACCGATTTAATTTATTATTTCAGAAATTTCTCCAAGTATTTACAACTAAAGAACATCCTTTAGTTATATTCTTAGATGACTTGCAGTGGGTAGATTCGGCTTCATTGAAACTCATGCAATTATTAATGAATGAAGCTAATCAGGGATATTTATTGTTAATTGGTGCGTATAGAGATAATGAAGTATTCCCAGCACATCCATTGATGGTAATGTTGGATGAAATTCGTAAAACAGGTGTAAATGTAAATAGTCTTAACCTAAAACCACTCAACCAATTACAATTGAATCAACTTGTAGCGGATACATTAAATTGTGCAGAAAATGTGGCATTATCTCTTTCACAGTTGATTTATCGAAAAGCTCAAGGAAATCCGTTTTTTGCAACTCAAATCTTGAAATCATTACATCAAGATCGGCTTATTCAATTCAATTTTGCCGAGGGATGTTGGCAATGTGATATTTCTCAAATAAATCAGCAAACTTTAGCAGACAATGTTGTTGATTTTATGGTTTTTCAATTACGAAGACTACCAGAATCAACTCAACAACAATTGAAGCTAGCCGCTTGTATTGGTAATCAGTTCGATTTAAAAACATTAGCGATTGTTTCTAAACAATCAGAGATAGAAACCGCAGATTGCTTGTGGAAGGCTTTGCAAGAAGGGTTGATTTTGCCGCAAAGTGAGGTTTATAAGTTTTTTGTTGGTTCCGAAAATCAAGCAGCTACTCAAGAACAGTCTGAGATGGTTGTATATAAATTTTTACACGATCGCGTCCAGCAAGCTGCCTATTCACTCATTCCAGATGCACAAAAACAGTCAACACACTTGCAAATTGGGCAATTGTTGTTGCAGAATACACCTAAAGAGCAGCAAGAGTCAGGAATTTTTGCGATCGTCAACCAATACAATTACGGACTGGAATTATTAGAGGAAGCTGACGAACGAGAACATTTATCCCGGTTAAATCTGATAGCTGGTTGTAAAGCCAAAAACTCAACTGCTTATGCGACAGCAGTTGAGTATTTAAAAGTGTCAATTCTTTTATTACCGATAAATGCTTGGCAAAGCAGCTACGATTTGGCCCTTGCTGTTTACGAATCTGCGGCTGAGGCAGAATATCTGAATACAAACTTTGATTCATCAAAATCATTAGTAGAGATTATCCTCAAAAACGCTAAATCTCCATTAGAAAAAGTTCGTACCTATGAGATTCAAATCCAATCTTATACGGCGCAAAATAAATTCATTGAAGCAATAGCCACAGGTAGAGAAGCACTGCAATTACTAGATTTGACATTACCTGAAGACAGTAATACTCAAATTATTTTTGAGGAACATGACCAATTACAACAAATGTTGGTTCATCAATCGATTGCAGCATTGGCAAATCTGCCAGAAATCATTGATCCCCAAAAATTAGTTGCGCTCCGCATATTATCGGGTTTGTTTGCTCCAGTTTATATAGCCAAACCGATGTTATTGCCGCTCAAAATTTTTACAATGATCAAAATTTGTATCAAGTACGGCAACTCACCACAGGCAGCTGTTGCTTATAGTCTCTATGGATTATTTTTGTGCAGTATTGGTGCAATTGAAGATGGGTATCAGTTTGGTAAACTGGCAGTACAGCTTTTAGAAAAGTTTCAAACTAAAGAACTTAAAAGTAGGGTTTATTTAACCTTTAGTCTGTTTATTAAACATTGGAAAGATTCAATTAAATCCACATTGAATCTATTTTTGGAGGGATTGCAGAGTGGATTAGAAACCGGAAATTTAGAATATGTAGGCTATTGTGCCAATTGCTATTGTCAATTTCTCTTTTGGAGTGGAGAAAATCTAGAAAATGCTGTGCTGGAAGCAGATAAATATTGCGAGCTAATGCAGCAAATTAAACAAGAGGTATCTCTGGTTTGGGGAAATATCTGGCGGCAGACGGTTCTAAATTTACAAGGAGAAGCGGCTAATCCCTGTTTTTTAATTGGTAAGCATTTTCACGAAGTTGAAATGTTACCGACTTTAATTGAAACTAACAATATCAATGGTATTTGTTATGTCTATCTAGCAAAAACGCTACTGGCTTATCTTTTTGGTGAATATGAATCTGCTTGGGAATATTCCCAAAAATTTGAGCAGTATGAGCAGGGAGCAGCAGGATTATTAATTGTTCCTTTGCGGAATTTCTACCAATCTTTGAGTTTGTTAGCTCTTTGTTCTCAGGTAAATGAAGCACAGCAACAGCTTTATCTCCAGAAAGTAGCCGAAAACCAGTCGAAAATGCAAAAATGGGCGGCTCATGCACCCGTAAATTATCAGCATAAGTACAATTTAATTTTAGCTGAACAAGTTCGTGTAACGGGCGATCGCTTACAAGCCGCAGATTATTATGAAATAGCTATCCAAGAAGCGATCGCCAATGATTATGTTCAAGAAGCAGCGATCGCTAACGAACTTGCGGCCAAATTTTACTTAGAATGGGGTAAAGAAAAAGCCGCAGAAGGATATCTGCAACAAGCATATTACAGTTATGCCCATTGGGGAGCAAAAGCCAAAACTGATGACTTGGAAAAACGCTATCCCAAATTACTCAAACCCATTTTGCAACAGCAAGAATTCAACTTAAATCCCTTAGAAACCATAGCCAGCATTGCTCGTACATCTACTTACACTACCAGCAGCACTAATATTTCTGATGCTCTAGATTTAACCTGCATTCTCAAAGCATCTCAAACTATCTCCAGTTGTATCGAATTAGACGCACTTATCAGCAGTCTCACTCGCATTATCTTAGAAAATTCTGGTGCGAAAACATCTGTATTAATTCTTCCTCAAGAGGATACTTGGCAAGTGCGGGCAATTACCTTTATCGATCAACAGTTAAATTCACAGACTGATGTCAAAACCATTCTTGAGTCACAACTAATAGATGCTTGTCAATATATTCCGAGAAAACTCATCAATTACGTTAAAAATACTCAAGAAACTGTGATCATAGACAATTGTGAAACGAGTATCCCTGGTGTAATTGGAGAATATATGCTCCTACATCAACCTCAAAGTGTATTATGTACGCCCATTATTAACCAAGGTCATTTGATGGGTATTCTCTACCTAGAAAATCAATTGAGTCAAGGAGTATTTACTAGTAACCGTTTACAGGTGATTAATCTACTATCTTCCCAAGCAGCAATTGCCTTAGAAAATGCTCGGCTTTATCAGCAAGCTGGGCAAGCTTTACAAGATTTGCAACAAGCTCAATTACAAATCGTCCAAAGTGAAAAGATGTCTGCGTTGGGTAACTTAGTTGCTGGCGTCGCTCATGAAATGAACAATCCTCTTGGTTTTATTGCTGCCAGTCTTAAACAAGCTAAACCAACATTTATTGATGTTATCGAACACTTGAAACTATATGAACAAAAGTTTCCTACTCCCGGAGATGAAATTTTTACCCATGCTGAAGAAATTGATTTGGAATATAGCTTAGAAGATTTGCTCAAGATGATTGATTCAATGACGATAGCGTGTGACAGGCTCAAGAATATTAGCACCAGTCTCCGTACTTTCTCCCGTGCTGATAGAGATTACAAAGTACCGTTTAACATTCATGAAGGCATTGATAGTACGATTTTAATTCTTAAACATCGCCTGAAAGCTAACGAAGAACGTCCAGCTATTGAAATAATCAATGAGTACGGAAATTTACCCAAAATTGAATGTTTTCCTGGACAATTAAACCAAGTATTTATGAATATCTTAGCAAATGCCATTGATGCCTTGGATGAATCAAATACAGGTAGGAGTTTTGAAGAGATTCAAGCCAATCCCAACCGGATTACAATTACCACCTCTTTAAAAAATAAACAAGTTGAGGTGAGTATTGCTGATAATGGTCAAGGGATGAGTGAATCAGTTAAACAAAAAGTATTTGACCACTTATTTACTACGAAAGGTGTTGGTAAAGGAACAGGATTAGGATTAGCGATCGCTCAGTCTATTGTTATAGAAAAACATGGCGGGTCACTGATTGTAAATTCTACCCAAGGTGAAGGAACAGAATTTGTAATTACCTTACCGATTCTGGCTCAAACTCAAAATTAACTTGGAACCACTAGCCTAATAGTAAAAGTTAGAGTTGAGCTATAGCGGTTATCAGTATAATTGCTCTCTCCTAAGTGTACTGAACTGGACTGATAACCGCTATAATGCCTCATATCATGTCCGCATAATTAGTTATGATTTCCACAGTCATTGCACCCCACCCCCAGCCCCTCCCCGCTCTTCGGGAGGGGAGACAAAGCGCAGCTTTGGCGGGGTGGGGTTCTTGGGTTTTAGTAAGTAATCAAGCGGACATGATATCATTCATGCTTTTTTATCTCCCTAATTGACGCTGATTATTTTATTATATAAAAAAGCTGGAAATGATTTTGTGGCAATTATTTCAGGCTTCAGATTCTCTAATTTCATAATTATTAAATCCGCTTTAATATCTGCGGAATTTTAGATGCGTTTCCCCTGATGTTCAAAAGGTACTATCAGGAGTTTTTAAGTCAATACCGCGTTTGGCAAAAGTATTGATAATTAAAGTGCGGTTGGCGTTTTTATAGAATAATTTGTCTGCTTTAAGTATCTTTGCTAAACCATCACGGAATTCATCTTTTTGATCAATTTTTTCATTTCGGCGAATTTTGCGTTTTGCTTTTGGGTTATCTGCTTCAATCTCACCAAACAACAATAATGTTTTCATCAGCAGCAAATCGGTTTTGCGACCATCGCCGATCGCTTGTCGTAAGTCCCATAGTGTGGAACTCCAAATGTTACCGTTCTCATGAGGGTCGCCGTCTTGGACAAAATTGGCAGTTGTGCGAGGGCCGCTGAGATTGCGATTGCTTTTATCTGTTAGTTTTTCGTTAGCTCTTTGCCATTCGTAAATGTCAGGAGAGTTTAGCATTACTGCTGTCCAATAATCACAAGTTCCTTCATCCAGATGGATTTTACGGTTGCTATATTGATTATTTTGGCGGTTCTGGTTTTCACGGAAGTCTGCGGTGTGGCTGACAATATGATGTGCTGTTTCATGAATAATAATTGCGGCGTTGTGGGAAGGATTTTCGTTATAAGGATAGCTGTTAACAACCACGCGATCGCCATTAGCATCTTTAATAAAGTCATTACCAGGGCCTAAATGCACTTCTCCTGTAGAATTAATTTCTTCCACTTGATGCTCAAAGCCTTCATCATCGAAGCGATCGCTTGGTCGGCGATAATGGCCCCCACCAAAAGAAAGCGCCTCACCACTACGCTTGTCACAATCATTTTGTCGGTAGCCTGGTAATTGTGAACAAGAATGGTCATTTACTACTACGCGCAAGTAGGGAAGCGGTTTTTCGCCCAGTTCTGCTAGTAAACTATTAGCGTAGGTTAATGTCCGATCGGTGTGGTAATAGGCATTAACTTCACCGAAGCGTGCCGCACTTAAAATGAGATCGTTTTCTCTTCCTTTAGCCTCCTCATTTTGTCGGGGAGTCGAACCACCACTAGCCGGATCGTACAAAAACGAATCTCCCTCAGCATTCCCCATTGGAACACCTCGCAATTCCCCTGTTTTGTTATCTTTCTCAACTAGCACCCCGTAGTTAACAACTTCTACTTGTTTACCCTTCAAACGCCAAGGTTCATTTGTTTTTTTTAACAAGTTCGGTAATTTCACAATCTTAGGCTTAATTTTATCGGCTGTTTTGGCATTAACCTGACTTTGGGGTAAACCGAGATAGACACGAGCTTGAGGAGCATTAATAATTTCAGATGCAATGGCGTTTTTGGTGCTGTTAGTTTGAAAACTATTATCTTTCATGACCACAACTACTCCCAAGCTTAATAAAGCAATCAAAACGAAGTTAAAAAGACGAGAGGTTTTCATAGTCCGTACCTAGAAAGAAAAAGTAGTTCTAACAGTTCCTATATAAATCGTGTCGCTATTGTATTTGTGTTCTGGATTGGTAATTACTAATAAACTAGGGGTAATAGCAATATTGTCGGTAGCTGGAAAACGGTAAAACAGTTCTAAATGCCAAGAATTAGCTTCGTCTGTAAACTCTCTGCCGTATTCGTTGCTAATAACTTTCGGCGGTTGACCAATAACAATGCCAGCTAAATCACCATCTTTCCCTGCATCAGGAAAGGCAAGGGTTATTGCATAGTTAAAAATATCGGCTGTTGGTTTGCTTGATAAATCTTCGGCTGTAGCTTGTGTAAAACCGACCCAACCCCCAAGATTAAAATGACGATTCAATCGCCAACTTCCTTGGACTCCATAAGAATTGGCTGTGATGCGATCGCTATCATTATCAAAGGGTTTGTTAGCAAGTTCGCTTCCAGTCCCCGTGTTGATATTGTTGTATGAGCGCACATAAGTTAAACCAATTTCCGCATTTTTTATCGGTTCCAAGGTCAACTGTGCAATTGCACCGTAAGGACTTTCACTAATTCCCACTTCAGGATCGTTAGCACGATCAGCAATATAACCTACACTCAAACTTACAGCATCGCTAAATTCGTAATTAATTCCTACTCCTGTACCAAAGCCTTGACGGTAGATCGGGTTACGTCGCCCGAAACGCGAGATTGCACCACTACTACTACTGCTAAAAAAGGGATTGAGAATATCAGTAAAATCATTGAGTTCACCAGCTGTCGCCTCAACATAACCTCTTGCTTGTTTGCTAATTGGGAAGCGATACTCTAAGCGACTGATTTCTAATTCATTATTACTATCTCCATCAAACCCCAAACGAGCCATTGCAGTACCTGTAACTCTATCGAGTGAAGAAGTATTTGTAGCTTGCAAACGAACTCTCAGACGGTCTTCACCTGTGAAACTTGTATCAAAATTCAAACGTACTCGACTACCAACAAAGATATTATCGTTGATGGGTTCATCTCTATCATCAGCTCTGTTTGTGCCAGTGAAGCCTGCGATCGCAAATATCGCTTCTCCGCTCAACTTGGTGGTTATGGAAAACTGCTGTGCTTGTAATTGAGTTGTCTCCACCTCCAAATTGTCAACTCGTGCCTGTAAGCTATTTAACTCGCCAGCAAATTCCGTTTGTAACCGCCGCAAGCTAGATAAATCATCTTGATTTACCAAGTGATTACTACCTGCGGCTATAAGTTGATTTATACTGAGCAAACAAGCATTCAAACTTATTGCAAATTCGGAACGAGTGAGAACTCGCTCGCCTTCATAGGGACTAAAATCAGCTTTGCAACCATAGCGTTTTACTAAAGATTGCAAAGCTGGAAATTCCCAGTCCGTAGGTTTGATATCTGCTAACTGAGAAAAGCTGGTCATCTGGGCTAAGGAAGAATTTTGTTGTTCTGTGACAGCAAAAGCCTTTCCTGTTAGCACGAGACTGACAGCTAAAACTACTGAACCTAGCTTGAAAACTTTGGACATTACAAATTCACGCACTGACCTTGTTTTTGCTTGGCGATATTATTACCACCGGTAGGGGGCGGATTGTTGTCCTGACATAGAACTGCGGTAAATTGTGAAATTACAATCTTTTTCATGGTTTTCTCCTCACTAAACTGATTTATTTGTTTTGTAAATTTTTAAGCAGACAAAACTTTTTCTTCGCTGTCTTGAAACAACCGTGCGGTGAGACTATCACTGTTGAGCAGCACTTCTGGTGAACCTGTTTCAATCAACCGTCCATTTTCTAAGTACCAAATTACATCGGCACAGAGAAGACGCTCTTTGCGGTGGGTGATAATTAATACTGTGCCTTTGTGTTCCGCTAGTACGCGGTCTACAATGGCTGTAGCTTGGGCATCTAAATTAGCATCTACTTCATCAAGCAGTAATAGTGCTGGATTGCCTAAAATTGCCCGTGCTAGTGCGATGCGTTGGCGTTGTCCAGCTGATAAACTCTTTCCACCTTCAGAGACTTTGGTTTCCTCACCTTGGGATAGTTCTGCCAGCACTTGATCAATGCCGCAAAGTTGCCAAACTCTGGTAATTTCTTCAATGGGAGCATTGCGCCAGCGATAGCGGAGATTTTTAGCAACAGTTCCCCGCAGTAAGGGTAAATCTGGGCCAGCCATGCCAATTGCTCGGCGGACTGATTGTAGGCTGTGTTGTGATAAATCCTGCCCATCCAAGCGAATCACACCTTCATCGGGGTCAATCAGACGTGCGGCTAGAGAAATTAAGGTGGACTTGCCAGCGCCATTCGGCCCCACTAACGCAACAATTTGACCTGGTTGGGCGATCGCACTTACTTTGTGCAATGACCCCTCTAAGCTGACATCATCAAATTCTAAAAGTCCGTTCCCTAACTTGAGTTTCGGAGCATTTGCCTTTTGGGTGACTAAAGAAGGAGTGTCCAGAAACTGTTTAACCTTTTGCAGTGCTACCCGTGAGTTGTGCCAGTATTCCTGTACTCGGCCCAAGTCTCGCAGTGGAGGAACTAAAAGCCCGACAATGGTCATTGCCGCTACGACTACACCGACAGAAGTGCGCCCAGCAGATACTTCCAGCGCCCCCACAACCAAAGCTGCACCAGAAGCGATCGCGGCGGTTCCTTCTGTAATTCCCCGCAATTGACCAGCTACCATTGCCCGATCTACCATTGCCTTCTCTAAACGACGACTCTGGCGAGCAATGCGCTTTTTCTCCCGTTGCGACTGCCCAAAAACTTGCACTACAGCAATAGACGCTACTTTTTCATTAATATTTGCCGCTAGGTTACTCAACCGCCGCCTAGACTCTTGAGCAACTAACTGCATTCGTTTACCCAACTTCAGGGAACTTAAGCCACCAATTGCCAAAACTAAGCCAACAGTCAAAGCTAAAGGAGTACTGACAATCGATAAAGCTGCTAAAGAGGCCACAGTTGTAGTCAGAGCTACAGTTAACCGCGCCAAACCTAAGCTTACCCACTGACGGAGAGCAGTCAAATCACCTACAAAGCGCAGCATGACTCCTCCCTGACTGCGATTTTGGAGAGCGCGAGGCGCAAGGCTCATCAAACGCTCGTATAAAATCATCCGAATTTCGTAGGCGTAATCTTGACCGATCCGTTCAGCATCAGCTCGTTCTAGTACCCGAAGTAAGGCTGTGACAATTGCTGCTGCTGCCAAACCCAACCCAATCTGCCACAGCAGTTTGTTATTTAAACCAGGATTGACAGTTGTAATCAACTCGTCAAATGCCATCTCTACTAGCAAAGCATTTGCAACAGTAGCAGCAGCCTGACAAAAACCGTTAATTACCAAACGCGTAAGGAACCAGCGACGGTTGCCACTAATTGCACGAGGAATCTGCATCATATCTCCGTAGCAATTAGTTGGTACTCACCTGCTGAGTCAGCATTAAATCGGGAAGAGGGCGAGGAGATGGAAGAACTATTTTTGCTGCTTTTATACTTTCTAATAAATCTGTCGCTTGTTCGCGCAGCATTTGGATATCGAAAATCGGTAAATTTGTGGCTTTTTCAGTTTCACGTGCAGCTAACGGAGATGCAGTTACCAAGCCACTAACTGCTAAGACGGGCAGATTAAAGCTTTGCAACCATTCTATGCCTGCGGCTGCTCCCAGAGCGCCACCAGTGGCAAACAAAACACCATCAATAGCCTCGCGGAAGGCAACAGAAGAAACTAATGCTGATGTTTCTTCTTGATACAATCCATCTGCTACCTCTAGCACGATCGCATCTACACCCTCTGCTCCTAGATAATTAGTTAGAGTATCTAGAATTCCTTCGACTTGTTCAGGGGTAGCTCGGTAAGTGGAGGGAAACCCGGCATGGGTGAAATCTAAAACTAAGCTAGCTCCGGCATCGCGCATCAGCCAAATGTCTCCACCCGCGCCAGTGCCAGTAATTTTTGCGGCTCCTACTTTCATACCTGCATTAACTAAGCCCCTAATCAGGTTGGCTGCTGTGGTAGTTTTACCTGAGTTCATCGATGTACCGACAACAGCAATTGTGCAAGGGCGCTGGCCGATATAGCTAGTTGGTGGTAAAGCCCAATCTGCAATGTTGATCCGTTTTCCTTGTTGATCGCCCAGTAAGCCAATAGGAGTAATGGCTGTGGGTGGTTTCATTTTGACGTGCTGGGATAAAACTTTTGCTGCTATGCCACCTGCTGCTGCGAGATTGCATGGTGACAAATCTTCGGGAATCTCCGCTTCAAATTGATCTGGGGCGTAACGATTCCCGTAACAAATTATTATTTCGTCACCGGGAAACATGATGGCTTTGCGACTATCGCAGAGTTCGAGACGCTCGTGCTGTCCTGTTTCGTCTACTCTTGCCAATACTAAATCACCACATTCAGGCTTTATGTCTCCGGTAATCAGTGTAGCGATCGCATTTACATCTACGTGACGCGTAGTGTATGCCATTTTCGCTTGAGCAAGTCTATCAGATTCTAATACTAAAATATTCATTGAATTGGCTCCTCAAATGCTGGAAAATTTTTATTGAATCAGAATTCTCATGGATTCCAATCACAAAAACTCTGAACTATGAAGGATAAAAAAGGAAAATTAGTGGTAATTTCCTGATCCTCATAGATTCAATTTTGAGTTCTAAACTTTCAGCATTTTCTTTGATCCCCCTTTATTTTTATGCTATTCCTAAAGAAGTATGCCTTTAGCAATAGAAAATTTCAATCTTAATAAGCAAACAAATATTTGTCTGATTGCTATTATTTAGCTTCCCACATCAAAATAAATTGAAATTAAGAAAAACATGAGAAAATTCTCATAATCCCAGTCGATAACCCATGCCTCTAACTGTTTCAATAAACTTGTTGCCTAGCTTCTTGCGGAGATAACCCACATAGACATCAACTATGTTATTGCCAGGGTCATGGTCATAACCCCAGACATGGCTCAGGAGTTGTTCCCGGCTGAGGACTTGTCCAGGATGACGTAAAAAAGTTTCAGTTAAGGTAAATTCACGAGCAGATAATTCGATTATGCGATCGCCTACTTTGACTTTACGAGTACGGAGGTCAAAAACAACATTACCTGTGCTGAGTATCATCTCATCTTCGCCGTTGGGTGAGTGGCGATCGCGCAACCGCGCACGCACCCTAGCTAAAAGTTCTTCAAATCGAAATGGTTTAGTAACGTAGTCATCAGCTCCTCTTTCAAAACCGTTGACTTTATCCTTCACATTGTCATGAACAGTGAGAATGATAATAGGCAACTGCTGCCCTTGTCCGCGCAATTCTTCTAAAACAGTCCAGCCATCCTTTTCAGGAAGACCAATATCAAGGATAAGCAGGTCAAAATTATTGCTGTTAGCCATAACAATAGCTTTCTCACCGTCTTCGACTACATAGGTAGTAAAGCCATTAGCCTTAAAACCTTTCTGTAAAAAGCTAGCAATGCGAGATTCATCTTCAGCAATCAGAATTCTTTTCATGTAAAAATACTTCCTGTGGCGGTTCTAAGGGAAGGATTAGAGTAAAAGTCGCTCCACCCATCTTACGACTAAAGACTTTGACCGTTCCTCCGTGAGCAAAGGCTATGGCCTGGACAATTGCCAATCCCAAACCAGCACCATCAGAACGGCGACCGTTAGATCCACGCGCAAAGCGCTGAAAAATCCGTTTTTGGTCGTTAGGGTTGATGCCGTTACCAGTGTCACGTACCCATAAACGCACCCGACCTTTTTTCAGGGATGAACCCAGTGCAATTACATCTACCTCCTGAGTATGCTGAGTGGCATTTACAGTTAAATTCATAATTGCCTGCGTCAGCCGTTGTCGATCAGCTACAATGCAACCTGAAGCTTTTGCCTCCAACCGCCAGTCTCGAACGCCTAAAGCTTTAACTTTGGCGTATAGTTCTTCAGTTAACGAACCAATTTCTACAGTTTCTAAGTTTAAAAAATCTGGTTGCTCTGCCTTAGCTAGTAACAATAGATCATCGACAAAACGATTCATCCGATCTAGTTCGTCGGTGACTAATTCTAGTGTTTCTCGTCGCTCTTTGGGGTCATCACCTACACCCAATAGTTCTAGATGACCCCGGATAATAGTAATTGGCGTTCGTAGTTCATGGCTGGCATCGCTGATGAAGTCTCTTTGACTAGAGAAAGCGGCTTCAAGCCGTTGCACCATGTCATTAAAGGTAACAGTGAGTTCAGCAATTTCGTCTGACCCTTGTACAGGAATGCGTCGACTGAAGTCAGATTCAGTAATCGAGCGAGCTGTTTCAGTCAGTAAACGTAGAGGGGAAAGTACTCTTCCAGCTACTACCCAAGCTAACAACGAAGCTGCAAACAGTACGGCTATAGTTACCTGAGTAACGATCATAATTGCCTCATTTACTTCTTGATTCTCAAGGGCAGTAGAATGAACTACTACCATTACCCCACGGTTTTTTTCCTTGATTACTGGTTCAGCTACATAGTAGATAAGAGTACCAGATGAAGTGATGTGTTTGCCTTGCTTGGGCTGGGTCAGCTGTGCCCAATAGTTTAATAATCCTGTATCTGGATATATAGATTTTGGAATAACTTTAGGGTCTGATTTATAAAATTTACCATTTAAGAGCGCAATGAAATACTCGTTTTCGTCAGGAAAGTTACGAGCCACGTATTTATCAAAGATAGAAATCACATCAGAAATGTTGAATCCTAATACAAAACTTTACATATCTAGTTACACTAACTCT